>CANMDT010000173.1 GCA_947496715.1 Myxococcales bacterium | reverse complement strand
TGCGGGCGATCTCGGAGGCGGTGGAGAGGATGTCGGAGGACTGGGTGACCTCCGCGAGGACAACGCCGAGCATCTCGAGGCGTTTGCGGGTGCGGAGCAGCAGGGTGGCCCGGTCGATGGCCTCGGCATGTTTGGTTGCGGGCAGCCCTTCGGCCTCATCGCAGAGCTGGTCGAGTTCGCGGGTCAGCTCGACGATGCGGCCTTCGCGATCGATGAGCGAGTGGGGCTCCTTTGCGAGGAGGCGTCCGTAGAGGGTGCTGGAGGAGGCGACGATGCAGAAGGCCGCGAGACGGTCGTCGTCGAGGAGCACCTGCTCGAGCAGCGTGGCAGGGTCGGCGTCGAGCAGCCGGAGTGCGGCGAGCTCGGGGATGGGCGCGACCGCGAGGCCCGCTGCGATCCGCTCGGCCTGGTCGGGGAAGCGGCGGCCGAGGTCCTGGCCGAGGGCCTGCAACCGGCTGACGGACTCGATGCCGTCTCCCGACACCACCTTGGAGGCGCCACGCAGCAGCGCCGCGAACTCCGCGGTGCGGGCAGCGACGGTGGTCCGGTAGTCGCCGAATCGGTAGGGAACCAGGGGCACGCGGGCAGCTCCGAGGGGGGAGGCTCTTCGATAGTCTCAAGCGAGCGCCGATGCCACACGCAAAGTCGGCGGTCGGACAGCGGTTGGCAGCGTCGGTCGAGCGGCCTATCATGGCGGCATGACGCTGCACCTCGCCCCCGGAACCGTTCTTACTGCCCTCCCCACTTCGCAGGTCGTGGCGCCGTGGCTGGTGCTCGGCGTGCATGTCTCGCGCGGCCGCTCCTTCGACCTATACGAGGTGTCGGGCGAGGGGCTGCAGGGTGGCTGGCTGGCGAAGATT
Source organism: Myxococcales bacterium (assembly GCA_947496715.1). Lineage (GTDB taxonomy): Bacteria > Myxococcota_A > Bradymonadia > REDH01 > REDH01 > CAIWGR01. Next base: position 4,693 of record CANMDT010000173.1, on the reverse strand, counting down.
CCCTGGCTTCCCGAAGAGCTCCCCGCGGAGTTTTGGGAGCGCCGGTTTGGGCTGTTGCCGACCCAGGCGGAGCTTGGCGCGCTGGGGCTCTCGCAGGTGGCCACGGGCGGCGGCCTCTTCCGGGTGACGGGAGCCGCAGCACCGGCGATTGTTGAGGCGCGGGTGGAGGGCGAGACGCTGGCGGAGCGGGTTCGACGCACCGGTCCGCTCACGCTCGCCGAGGCGCTCACGCTGGGTCGGGGGCTATGCGCGCTGCTCATTGCGCTGCACGGGCGCGACTGGGTGGCGCGCTGCCTGTCGCCTGAGCACATCGTGCTTCGAGACAACGATCTCTCGAGCCCCGTCTTCGTCGGGCTCGGCAATGGCGCGAAGCGGCAGAGCCGCGTGGAGATTGCCAAGCGGTCGGTGGACCCGCGCTACACCGCGCCGGAGGCGATTGGCGAGGTGAGTGGCATCTACCTTGTACCGCGCACAGATATCTACTCACTGGGCTGCATTCTCGCTTTTGCGGTCTCCGGCGAGCATCCGACGGGCCGGCCCGAGGCTCCGTGGAGCGATGCGGCCTTTGCCCGGTTTGCGCCGCTCCCCGACGGCTTCCGGCTGCTCGTTGCCCACCTCACGCAGACGCTTCACAAGCACCGGAGCGCGACGGTCGAGAAGGTGTTGACCTGGATGAGCGACGAGAGCCTCCCCACGATGGCGACGCAGGGTTTCGGGGCATTGTCGCTGCTGCGGCCGTTGGATGCGGAGAAGGAGCCGGAGGCGGTCCCCGCGGCGGCGCATCTGTCGGTGCTTTCGCCCGGGCCGCTGGTGGTTCGACCGCGTGAGGCGGAGGTAGCGCCTGCGCTCAGCCCGCCGACCGTCAGCGCAGCGGCCCCTGCAGAGGCGCCGGCGGAGGCAGCAGCCCCTGCGGCGGAGCGGCGATGGTGGAGCCTGCTCGGCTGGCTGTTGATGGCGCTGGCGCTGGCGTCGCTCGTAGCGCGGGCGCTGCGGAGTTAGCGGGGGCGGCTTCCGAGCGTGACGGCGACCGACATGGGCGAGCCGTCGCGGACAATGCCGAGGTTGACAGTGGTGCCCGGCTTGGAGGTGCCGGTCTCGATGCGCAGGTCTGCGGAGCATTCGATGGGGCGCCCTTCGAAGCTGGTAACGACATCGAGCCGCTGGACGCTGCTGGCGTCTGCGGGGCCGCCGAGGACGACGTTGGCAACGACTGCGCCCTTGGGCTCGGGGAGGCGGAGCTGCATGGCGAGGTTGGGGTCGAGGTCGGCGAGCTGCACGCCGAGCCAGGCGTGTTCGACGTGGCCCGAGGACTGGAGCTGGGTGGCAATCTTCTTGGCGAGGTTGATGGGGATAGAGAAGCCGATGCCCTGCCCCTTTGCGTTGATGGCGGTGTTGATGCCGACGACCTGGCCGGCCATGTTGATGAGCGGGCCGCCGGAGTTGCCGGGGTTGATGCTGGTGTCGGTCTGGAGGAAGTCGGCGAAGATGTTGCCGCCGCCCGTGACGACGTCGCGGCGCTGCTTGGCGCTGATGATGCCTGCGGTAACGCTGGCGCTGAGTCCGAAGGGGTTGCCGATGGCGACGACCCAGTCTCCGACGCGGGCGCTGTCGGAATCGCCGAGCGGGATCGGACGGATGCCCTCGAAGGCGGAGATGCGGACGAGTGCGAGATCGGTGGCGGGGTCTCCGCCAACGAGGGTGGCCTGGAACTCACGGTTGTCGTGCAGTTTGACCCGGACGTCGCTGGCGCCCTCGACGACGTGGAAGTTGGTGAGGATGTAGCCCTGATCATCGACGATGAATCCCGTGCCGAGGCTGGAGCCGACCTCGCCGCGCATGGCAGCGACAGGGTCGTCGGCGACCTGGGTGGTGTAGAGAGAGACGACGCCCTGCTCGACCTGCTGCACAATGTCGGCGAAGGAGCCGGGGGCTCCGGGGATGGGTACGACGGGCGCGCTCTGCTTGGCTCCGAAGGGGCTTGGAGCCTGACCGAGCTTAACGGGCGGCAGGTCTGGCGGCGCGGGGGCGGCTGCGACGGGCGACTTGCCCGGCGCTTGCGGCTGCTGGCGGCGCGGGACCTGGCCGGAGCTCGCTGGCGGCGGCGGCCGATAGCCGCGGCCGGCCTGCGGCGGGCGCGAGGGCGGCGCAGGGTCGGGCAGGCAGGCAGAGAGGGTGAGGAGCGCGAGGAGCGCGAAGACGAGGTTACGCATGGGCCTCAGCTCCTGGTGGCGAGCTTCTTGGATTCCACGAAGGCGACGCGGAGCTCGTAGATGACGGTGGCGAGGAGCTTGGTCTCATCGGGGGTGAGGTTGCCCTGCGTCTTGGTCTCGAGCAGCGCGAGCATCTCAATCTGATACTTGGCGGCAGCGAAGTCGGCAGGCAGGTCGCCCAGCTCTTCGTTCGAGACGAGGCCAAGCGCGACGAGGGCGCCCTCACGGAGCGAGAGGATGAGGGTTACGAAATCGAGCGTCGGCGTAGGATGCTGCGATGCAGAGATGTTCTCCGACTCCTCCGCAGCGGCAGCATGGGATAGCGTTGCATCCGCGGCCTCCTGCTGGGCCACGGTGCGACGGTCGGTCACCTTCAAGGATGGGTTCGATTCTTCGTTGCTCATGACGCGCTGCCCCTAATGGAGAGAAGAAGAGGTCGTCGACAGGGCGACAACCGCTTTGACGGGACCCGCCAAGGCAGGTAACCTCAGGGAGATTAGACCCCAGGGGCGGCACCCGCAACCAAACAGTCGGTGCGGCCGCGAGACCCAAAAGAATGAGGCAGAGCGAAGATGCGAAACCACCTGTTTGCGTTGATGCTTGGACTGGCCGGATTGGCGTTGATTGATTGCACGAGTGCGGCATCGTCATCGAGTTTGGAAGGGACGGAAGACAGCGGCACAACGACCGACGTGTCCGACGCAACCGACAGCGGCACCGCGGATACAGAGGCGGGCAGTGACGGAAGCGGCGAGCCCGATACCGGTATTCCCGCCACCGACTTCGGCCAGCCCTGCGCCATCAACTCGGACTGTGAGAGCGACATCTGCATCGAGGGGCCGACGGATGAGCTCGTCTGCACGATTCGCTGCCGCACCGCGGCTGACTGCCCGGACAGCGAGTATGACTGCCGCACGGTCGACTCGGGCCAGGACCTGGTGCAGATCTGCTTCCCGCGGCCGAACGACCTCTGCCAGTCCTGCTCGGCAAACAGCGAGTGCGGCGGCCTCACCGACGACTGTATTCCGCTGACGGACGGCAATTTCTGCGGGCGTGACTGCTCGGCGGGACAGCCCTGCCCCGACGACTACAGTTGCACCCCGTTCGAGCGGGTGGGCGGCGAGCCCACGCGGCAGTGTGCGCCCACGACTTTCTACTGTTCGGCCTGTGTCGACCTCGATTTTGACACCTACGGCGACGGCCCGCTCTGCGCCGGAACGGACTGCAACGACCGCGATGCAACCACCTACGCGGGAGCGGTTGAACTCTGCGATTACCTCGACAACGACTGCGATGGCTTTGAGGACGAAGACTTCAATGTGCTCTCCGACCCGCTCAACTGCGGCGGCTGCGGTCTGGCCTGCGAGCTCGATAACGCCTCGCCCTTCTGCGACGGCGGCAGCTGTTACATCGCGGCCTGCGAGGTGGGCTTCTACGACCTCGACGGCGACCCGCTCAACGGCTGCGAGTATGGCTGCCCCTTTGAAGACCTCAGCATCGAAGACCGGCCCGACCCCGATTTCCGTGACACAAACTGCGACGGCATCGATGGCGACCCCAACCGAGCCATCTTCGTGTCGCAGTCCGGCAACGACAGCAACGTGGGTACGCCCGACCAGCCGATGCGGACCATCTCGCGGGCGATGGAGCTCGCGCGCGAGCTGGCGACCGTTGACTCGGTTTATGTTGCAGAGGGCGAATACACGGGCGCCTCGACCGGTTCGGGTCTTGCACCGTTGACCCTTGTGGACGGCGTGAGCGTCTATGGCGGCTACGATGCGACGACCTGGGCGCGCAGCTCCGAGAATCTGACGCGGGTGACCGGCACGTCGCCCGCCGTGATCGCAGAGAATCTCGCGGAACCGACGGAGTTTGCGCAGATCACGGTCGAAGGGTTGGCGGGTAGCACGGGCCGCGACGGCCGCGGCCAGGACTCGATTGCCATGCTGGTGCGTGGCTCGAGCAGCCTCAGCGTGATCGGATGCAACCTGCGTGGCGGCATCGGCGGCGTGGGCCAGGGCGGTTCGGCGGGCGCGGCAGGCATCAACGGCGACAACGGCGGCGTCGGCGGCAACGGCCAGGTGAACAGCGATATTCTCTGCGCAGGCAACCCTGCACCACCGACGGGGCTTCCGGGCGGTAGCAGCTGCGCGGCCGGCGGCGGCGGCGGTGGCGCGGGCAACAGTGAGGGACGCGGCAACAATGGTGGCAACGGCTCCGGCACCCTGGGCGGCGGCGGCGGCGGCGGCGGCAACGGCGGCGGGAACAACTTCTTCAACTTTCCGGATGGCGATGGCCAACCGGGCGCAGGCGGAACCGCCGGCGGAGCGGGCACCGCGGGTGTCACAGGACCCGGTGGCCTTGCCGAGGGTGGATTTGCGGGCGACATCTGGACGGCGGGTGACGGAGGCGTCGCGACGCGCGGTACCGATGGCGGCGGCGCCGGCGGCGGCGGCGGCGGCGGCGGAGCGACGGGCGACTTC
>CANMDT010000172.1 GCA_947496715.1 Myxococcales bacterium | reverse complement strand
AAAGCGCATGCGGTACGATGCGCTCCTCGATCAGGATGCGATCCTCGAGGTCGTTCGAGAAGGCGCCGAAGACGATCTCCGCCAGGTGGCGGCCCAGCTCCGCTTCGCCCAGGAAGCTCCCCTTCGCCGTCTGCCAGCCACCCTCATCGGCCTCGCCAACGACCACGATCCCGTCGCCGCCGCTGCCCGAGGCCGGCTTCACCACAAAGTTCGAACGGCCCCGCAGCAGCCCGAGCAGCCGCGGGATGTCGCGCAGCCCCTCGCCCGTCGCGATCGTCGGTGGCACCGCAACACCACCCCGCACCAAGAGCGACTTGCAGAGGATCTTGTCGTCCGCAAACAGGTAGTCCTCGCGCCGGTTGTACCCGCGCACCAGCGCTACGTTGCGGGCATTGATGCCCACCAGCGTGCCGTATCGGCTCCGGTTGCGGAAGGCCTCCGCCAGGTCAGACAGCAGCCACATGGCCCCCTCCTGCACCGGCTGCGACCGCCTTGAACCGCATGAACTCTACCACCCGCACGCCCACCCAGCGACCCAGGTAGACATTGGCCGCAATCGCCCAGAGCAGGAACTCCGGGAAGCCCGACACCAGAACCTGCATCGCGATCGAGTTCATCACCAGATGGCAGGCTGCCACCACCAGCAGCGTGCCGGCCAGCTGCTTGAAGGCCTTCTTCGTGCTCCCCTCCGAGACGATCAGGTAGAACCGCTCCGATGCGATCGCCATGACCGCGATCGGGAAGTAGGCGAGCCGCGTCAGCTCCTGCAGCCCGAAGCGCTCCGCCACCATCGCTGTGCCCAGCATCATGAAGACCACGCAGGCCAGCAGGATCGCCAGCGTCGGCGACATCAGCAGCCCGAACCGGTTGAGCGCCGCTCGGATTGCCACCACGCCCAGCATCACGATTGTCACCGCCACGATGCCCCAAAATAGCCCCGTCTCCCCCGCCGCCGCCGCGAGCAGCGCCGGCAGAAAGGTCCCGAAGGTCGGAACCCCAATCACATTCCGGAAGAGCACCACCACGAGCGCCCCAAGCGGCAGCATCAGCACCGTCTGCAGCAGCGTGAAAGGCAGCCCCAGCCGGTCGAACAGCGCCCACACATTGAAGGCCGGGAAGGTCGTCAGCGTTCGCTCCGCCGGCACCTGCCGCCGCACAATCTCAAACCCGTAGTCAAAGTTGGTATCCGAGGTGTGACGGAAGAGCGTCTCATCGCCACGGTAGAGCACCAGGTAGTTGGCCGGCAGCTCCGCAAAGTGCTGGTTCGTCGCATCGAACGGCACCCAGTGTCCCCCCGCAAAGGCCTCCACCCACTGGTGCGAGGTCCGCTTCTTGCCGCTCTCCAGCACCACGCCACCCACCAGCCGCGCCGGAATCCCCGACGCCCGCATCAGCGCCACCAGCAGCCGGCTCTTGCCGTTGCAGCTCGCCTCGCCCAGCCGCAGCGCCGTCAGCGCATCGGTGGTCCCCGAGAAGGGCCGGAACTTGAGCTTCTGCACCGTGTCGAACATGCGCTGGATCCGCTCCCGCGCCCCGCCCTGATCGCCTTTCACCTGCTTCATCAGCGCGACAATCTCGGCGTTGCCCGACTGCACCGCCTCTTCGGCCGCCAGATACTTCGCCAGCCCATTCGCATGCTCCTTCGGCACCTCGATGTCGGGACCAAGCTCGAACCGCTGGCCCAGCAGCCGCACCACCGCGGTGTAGCCCAGCTTGGTGCCGTCGCTCACCTCGGTGCCGAGCCAGTTGCCTAGCCGATTGTCACGCTCGTTCGACTCCGAGAACCGGAAGGCCGCAGACGACGCCGGCGTCAGCGCCAACACCTTCTGACGGCTGTCCTCCACCGGCAGGAAGGTGCGCACCTTGGCCCGCTCGGCCGTCGAGGGTCATCGACACCGCAACCGTGTACTCGTCGTCCGGCAGCGCATCCGTCAGCGCATCGTGCAGCACACCCACCTTGTAGCCTGCGGTGAGGAGCGGCGGCAGCAGCAGCACCGCGATGAGCCAGCCCACGCCCCAGCTCTTCTGTTTCGTGTTTGCTTTGTTCGGTGCGTCGGGCATGCTGAACCGCGGGTTCTTTCGTGCGGGCGGAGAAGTGGGTGCCTTGCCCATTCACCGCTCGCTACATGATTCGGATGACCCTTCTAGTTTTGTTCACAAAATTGGCAAAATGTATCACACGCTAGCACCGCTGACCGCCACGGTCCTCTCCCGTCGCCCGCTCCGCTATCGCGGTGGCGCCGATCCCACGCAAGACCTCCCCGCCCATGTCCGCGCAGGCAGCGGACTCGCCTGGTGGGGCGACCTCCTCGCCGTCGTCCAGGACGACACCCGCGTCGTCGCCCTCGTCGCCCCCGACACCGGCGAGGCGCTCCCCCTGCTCCTGCCTGCAGACGACGGTGTCAGGGTCTTTGAGCCGGCCCGCGGCAACAAGCAGCGCAAGCTCGACTTCGAATCCGCCTTCTCCTTCACCCGTGACGGCCACCACCACCTCATCGCGCTCGGCTCCGGCTCCACGCCCGCCCGCGAAACGCTCCTCCGGCTCCGATGCCCCGTCGGGCAGCGCCCCCACACCGGCCTAGTGCCGGAGCTCATACCGCTCCCACGCCTCTACCGGCTCCTCCGCGAGACCACCGCCTTCGCCGGCAGCGAGCTCAACCTCGAGGGCGTAGCGCCGCTCCCCGACGGCAGCCTCATGCTCTTCCAGCGCGGCAACGGCGCCCCCGTAGGCGACCTCCTCCCCGTGAGCGCCACCGCCCTCATCCCGCTCGATGCGCTGCTCGCCCTGCTCGACGACCCCGCCGCAGCGCCCCTGCCGGAGCTCCGCGGGATCGAGCAGCACCAGTTCCCGCCCGCGCCGCAGGGCGCCACCTACTCCTTCACAGACGCCGCCTGGACGGGCGACCGCCTCACCTACATCGCCGTCGCGGAGTGTTCGCCCAACAGCTACGACGACGGCGAAGTGGTGGGCAGCATCGTCGGCTGGCACGACGCGGAAGGCTGGCACTGCACCCCGCTCCGCAACAGCGACGGCTCCCTCCTGCTCGACAAGCCCGAAGGGCTGGCCCCAACGCGCGACGGCTCCGGCGACCTCTGGATGGTCACCGACAACGACGACCCCAGCCGGCCGAGCGAGCTGCTCCGCGTCGCGCTGCGCTAGTAGCCCGAGGCCTCTTCCGTCCCGAACGACTTCTGCGCGCTCTCGTCGCTGCTGGCCCCCTCCTCGTCGGCCTTGTCGGCCGCTCGCTCATCCTGCGCCATCGCGGCCTGCCCCGCACTCCCCATCGGCTTTACGGGCGCGGGTCGGTCGAGCTGGTTCGACATGGCGTCGATCGCCTCCGACAGCTCCGACAGCGCCTCATCCGCCAGCCCATCGGGCGTCGCGCAGATGAATTTCTCCTCATGCTCCGCTGGCAGCGTTCCTTCGGGGCAGCTGAAACCCGTCTCGATGACCACGGAGGCCTCGAACACGCAGTAACTGTGACCCTGAACCACCACCAACTCGCCCTGCCCGCAGAGCAGCGCTCCGTCGGATGGCGCCAAGGCCTCGTCGCAGCCCACCGCCACGAGCGACGAAACCAGCAGACCGCACACAATCCGGATGGCCTTCATGTCGACTCCTTGGCGTTGTTCATCTCGCGCTGATCCGGTCCATCGTTGTCTGGCGCCCACATGACCGCCACATTCATCGCCATACCCGCGTCGCCGGCAGCCACAGCCGCGGCATCCAGCTCCAGAATGAGCGGCACGAGCTGCTTCTCGTAGAGCTCCGCCAGACGAGTGTGGTCTTCAGGCCTGATCTTGAAGCTCAGCGTCCGGGCCATCGCAGCCCCGTCGCCCCGCTCAAACCGGGCATCGATCGTCTGGCCCACCGCGGTCATGAGATGGTTGAGGGCATCATACCGCGCCATCCAAGGCTCCTGAACCAGCCGGTACTGCGCAGCTGCGAGCCGGTAGAGCGGCGTGCGGCCCGCAACGAGCTCGAGCAACTTCTGATCGACCATGTCGTCGAGCACCGCCTTCACCGCCTCATCATCGAGCACCGACAGCAACTTGGCCTCGCTTAGCGGCCCGGCGCCCAGCACCGACAGCACCCTCCGCGCCGTCGTCTGACCTGCCGTCCCCTCGTCGAAGATCTCTTTCAGATCCCGCGACATCAGCCCCAACTTGCTCATGCTCACAGAGAGCAGCTCCGCCACCTCGCGCAGCTTGTAGCCCCGCCTCCGCGCCTCGGCGTAGTAGGCCAGCTCGATGAGCTGCTTCGCCGCCCGAAGCGGCAGCCGCCAGTTCACCGCCACCCGCGCAAAGGGCGCCAACACCGCAAAAGCGATTCGGCGTCGGCTCTCCTGCTGTGAAATGGTCATCGTCCTCTCAGGCTCTCACATGGCGCCACTCCCTGGCCCAAAGAGCTAGAGAGCAGAGTGCGACGGGAGCGGGATCCGTCACAACATTCAGATGCTTTTGCAAATCCAAAGGCGCCACGCAACTTGCTTCTGCTTTCGCCACAGCATCATCGCGCACGGATCGGCGTTCCGAACGGCAACCCATGCCGATGAACCTACCCCTCCTCGCTCCCCGTTGCAAACTTTATCCTACTTTGTGGAGTATTTGGTGTTTCCGAGCGAAAGCACCCGCACAAACTCCTCCTCGGTCACCGGCGTCACCGAGAGCCGCGTCCCCTTCCTGACCGCCTCTAGCCCCTCCAGCGCGCTGTCGCCCTTGAGCGTGGCCAGCGGTACCGTCTCCTTGAGCGCCTTCACCCCCTTCACATCCACCCGGAACCAGCGCGGCTTGTCGGCCGGCGACTTGGGGTCGAAGTAGTCCGACGCCGGATCCCAGGCGCTGCTATCGGGGTAGGCCTCCTTCGCAACGGTCGCGATGCCGGCCACATGGGGCGGCTCACAGTTGGAGTGGTAGATGAGGACGAGGTCGCCCTTCTTCATCGCCATCATGTGGTTGCGCGCCAGGTAGTTGCGCACGCCATCCCACGGCTCCGTCTTGGCGGGCCGCGCCATCAGATCGTCGAACGAAAAGACATCGGGCTCACTCTTCATCAACCAGAACTTCATCGCGGCTCCATCGCAGTTTTTGGCCTGCTTTGTTTGCACATGCGGGCCGCTCCGTGGCAAGAGGGGGCATGGCCTTTGCTCACGGAAAGTTGCTGCTCTTTGGCGAGCATGCGGTGGTCTACGGAGAGCCGGCGCTCGCCGCAGCCCTCACCGTTGGCGTCTCGGCGACCGTCACCGGCCGCACGGCTGCGCGCCTCACCGTGCCCGCCTGGTCCATCGATGTCGCCGGCGACGCCGACCACCGGGTCGCCGCCGCCCTCCGCGCCCTCCGCGCCGCGCTCCCCTTCGATGCCTCGGGCTACGACCTCCACCTCGATGCTTCGCTCCCCGCGGGCGCGGGCGTCGGCAGCAGCGCCGCCATGGCCGTCGCCTCGGCCCGCGCCCTTGCCGATGCCGCCGGCCACCTGCTCACGCCCGACCAGCTCTTCGAGGCTGCGATGGCCGCCGAGCGGGTCTTCCACGGCAACCCATCGGGCCCCGATCACCCC
>CANMDT010000171.1 GCA_947496715.1 Myxococcales bacterium | reverse complement strand
CACGCTCGAAAGCGCCGGCGCCTGCTTCCATGCCGGCGCCTCCGGCGTCGCCGCCGTCCGCACCCTCCTTGGCGCTCCAGACCCCGCCGCCGCCGTCACAACGCTCCTCCGCCTCCGCTACGAGAGCGGCGGCACCTCGAGCAGCGCCCGGTAGGCCCGCGTCCGCGCCCGCCGCGCTGCCGCGGCGTCCGCTCCTCGGCGCTCACGCCGAAGCATCCGCTGCGCCTCCTCCGCGAGCGCCTCCTGCTCCGCGGCCGGCAGCAGCGCGACCACCGCCTCCTCCAGCCGCGACTCGAGCTCCAGCAACACCTCGAATCGGACCAGCGCCTCCACCGGCATCAGCCGGAGCGCCTCGCACAGCCTCTCCGCCGCCGCCGCAACCTCAGCCCGCGGATGCCGGCAGAGCAGCCGCAACTGCCGCAATGGCCCAGGCTCCTCGGCACAGAACGGCGCCGGCAATCCAGCCTCCGGCGCCTCCCCGCTCGAAGCCTCAGCGCCCCCATTCGCGACCTCCTCCGCCGGCTTCTCCCGACGCGCCTCCACCACCTTGACCACATACCGGCGGCACTCCGAGATCGACGCCGGCGCCTCGCGAAGCTTTGCGAACGCCACATCGATCCCCTCCACAACCCAGCCCTCCGGGATGCCCTCCGACTCCCACGACAAGAGCAGGTGCACATCCTGCGAAGAGAGGTCGGTGCCCCGCGCACGGCGGCTCACAAAGTGGTCAAACAGACCCCGCGCATAGGTCGACGCCAGCGATGATGCTGCACCGCCGGCCCCCGACTTCGCCTCCGAGTCCTCCGACACGCCTAGATGTCGAGATTCTCAACCGACAGTGCGTTGCTCTCGATGAACTCCCGACGCACCTCGACATCGTCGCCCATCAGCACCCTGAAGGTCTGTTCCACCTGCACAAAGTCGCCCATCGTCACCTTGCGGAGCGTCCGGCGCGATGCGTCCAGCGTCGTCTCCCAGAGCTGCTCTGGGTTCATTTCGCCCAGACCCTTGTACCGCTGCAGCTGCATCCCCACCATGCCGCGGTCCTCGATGAGCGCAACCAGCTCGCCAATCGTCCGGAGCTTCAGACGGTTGTCGCCCGACAGGGCAACCTCCATCCCCTCGCTCCCCGACAGCTCCAGCCAGACACGGTAGATGCGCGCCAGCTCGCGCCAGTCGCGGAGCGCCAGCATCTCGTCGTTGATCGGCGTCCGACGCACAGCGCCACTCACCCGCGTCTCCCACACGGCCGCAAACCGCTCGCCACGCTCAAGCACCAGCGGCTGCACGAACTTGCTCGCAGGATAGGCCACCACCAGCTTCTCAAACACCTTCGTCAGCGCGGCCCGAAGCGTCTCGCCCGACGCGAACGAGTCGCTCGTCAACTCGCCCTCACGCGCAAGCGCATCCACCACCCGCTCGTCCCAACCGCGCATCTCAAAGCGTCGAAGCGCCTTCTTGTGCGTGTAGGCATCACGAACCACCGCGCCGAACTCCTCCGCGGTGTTCTCCTTCGTCCCGTCGTGCGAGATCAGCTTGCTGTTACCCGTCACATTCGTGACCTTTATCGCGTCCAGCGCCGCATCGTCCTGCACATAGATCTGCTTGCGCGTGAGACGGTAGAGTGGCGGCTGCGCGATGTAGAGGAAGCCCGCATCAATCAGCGGCTGCATCTGACGGAAGAAGAAGGTCAGCAGAAGCGTGCGAATGTGCGAGCCGTCCACGTCGGCGTCGGTCATGATGATGACCCGGTGATACCGCAGCCGCTTGAGGTCAAACGCCGCCTCCTCCGAGCCGTTGCCGATGCCCGTCCCTAGCGCGCTGATCAGCGTCGTGATCTGCTCGCTGTCCAGCTGCTTCCGGAGGTTCGCCTTCTCCACGTTCAGGATCTTGCCCCGAAGCGGCAGAATCGCCTGGTTCTGACGGTTCCGACCCTGCTTCGCAGAGCCGCCGGCCGAGTCACCCTCGACGATGAAAATCTCGCTCTTGGCGGGGTCCCGCTCCTGGCAGTCGGCCAGCTTGCCCGGCAGCGCCGAACTCTCCAGCACGCCGCGCCGCTTCACCAGCTCACGCGCCTTCCGCGCCGCCTCGCGCGCCCGAGCCGCCTGAAGCATGTTGCCGACGATGATCTCCGTCACCGCAGGGTTCTCCTCGAAGAACTCCTTCAGACGGGCGTTCGTCACGCTCTCCACGTAGCCCTTGACCTCGCTTGAGACCAACTTGTCCTTCGTCTGCGACGAGAACTTCGGATCCGGCATCTTCACCGACACGATCGCCGTCAGCCCCTCGCGCGCATCTTCGCCCGCAAGCTCAATCTTCTCCTTCTTCGCCTGCTTCGACTCGTTCGCAAAGTGGCCGAGCGTTTTCGTCAGCGCGCCGCGGTAACCCGTGAGGTGGGCGCCACCGTCGCGGTTCCGGATGTTGTTCGTGAAGCAGAGCACATCCTCGCGCGACGAGTCCGTCCACTGCATCGCAACTTCGACCGTCACGCCCACATCTGCGAGCGTCGTTATGAAGCTGATCGGCGTCGGGTGCAGCGACGTTCTGCCCTTGTGAAGCGCCGTCACATAGGCCGCCAAGCCCCCCTCCGCACGGAAGTCATTCTCTCGCCCATCGCGCTCGTCCCGAAGCCGGATCCGAACGCCGTTGTTCAAAAAACTCAGCTCCCGAAGACGCTGCGAAAGCGTGTCGAACGACAGCTCTGTGACCTTGAAAATGCTCGTATCCGGCCAGAACGAAACCTTCGTCCCCTTGCCCGTTACGTTCTCCGCCGTCACACGGGTCGGCGCCACCGTGATGCCCTCGTGGAACTCCACCTCGTACAGCTTCCCGTCGCGCCGAACCTCAACCTTCATCTTCGCAGAGAGGAAGTTCACGCACGACACGCCCACGCCATGAAGACCGCCCGAAACCTTGTAGCTGTTCGAGTCGAACTTTCCGCCCGCATGCAGCTTGGTCATGATGACCTCTACCGCGCTCCGGTTCTCCGTCTTGTGGATATCGACCGGAATCCCGCGCCCGTTGTCCTGCACCGAGCAGCCGCCATCGGCCAAAAGAACCACGTCCACGTAGTCACAATGACCCGCCAACGCCTCGTCGATCGCGTTGTCTACCGTCTCATAAACCAGCTGGTGGAGCCCCGAGCCGTCGTCCGGATCGCCGATGTACATACCCGGACGTTTCCGCACCGCTTCGCGGCCTTCGAGCACCTGAATGTTGTCTGCAGTGTAGGTAGGCTCTTCCATCTCGTTCACTCTCCTCTGGACCCCCTCGCACGCGGGCGCGCGAGCAAGGGTCAAGGCTAGCCGACCTCCTCCGCGATGTCACCCGAAACCGCCACCCTTCGCCCCCCTTTTCGACCTCCAAACCTGCACGAAAACCTGCACGAAATCCGGCCAACGCCGACTCACTTCCCGATGCAGAATCCCGCAAAAATCCGGTTCAGAATCTCCTCGCTCGTCACAGCCCCGGTCATTCGGCCGAGCCCATCCAGCGCCTCGCGCAGGTCAATCGCCACAAGCTCCGCATCCAGCCCCTGCTCCGCCGCCTCTGTGGCCCGCCGCACCGCTCCCAGCGCCTCGCCCAGCGCCTCCAAGTGCCGCGCCCGCGTGATGAGCCCCGTGTCCTCGTCAAACCGAACACCCGCCGCAGCCGCAAGCCCCTCCAGGAGCCCCCACAGCCCCTCCAGCCCTTCGCCCGTCAGCAGCGACACCCAGGCCTCCGCAGCGACGCCAGCAACGCCCCGCGGGTCAGCTCCGCCAAGGTCTCGCTTGTTCCACAGCACACCAAAGGGCCGCCCCGCAGCCGCCAGCTCATCGCGCAGCGCCGCAAGGTCGCCACCCTCGGCTGCCACCACCAGCGCCGCATCTGCACCCGCCAGCGCTGCTCGCGATCGCGCCATGCCCATCGCCTCAAGCCTGTCCTCGCTCTCATGCAGCCCGGCCGTATCCACGAACCGGAAGAGCAGCCCGCGGTGAACCACCGTCTCCTCAATCGTGTCGCGCGTCGTGCCGGCCACCTCCGACACCATCGCCCGCTCCATGCCGAGCAGATGATTCAGCAGGCTCGACTTGCCCGCGTTGGGTCGCCCCACCAGCGCAATCCGAATCCCCTCCATTCGCATCCGGCCCGCGTCGTGTGTCGCGACCAACCGCTCCAGCTCCGCCGACAGCGCCCGTCCCCGCGCAACCACCTCCGCCGGCGGAACCGAGAACACATGCTCCTCGAGCCCAAAATCGATGCCCGCCTCCACCAGCATCAGCAGCGACGCAACGCCCTCCGAGAGCCTGCCCACCGCTTCGCTCAGCCGCCCCGCAAGGTGCGCCTGCGCCAGCGCATGGCCGCTCTCGCTGCGCGCTGCGATCACATCGGCGATCGCCTCCACCTGCAGCAGGTCCAGCTTGCCATTCAGCATCGCCCGTCGCGTTAGCTCACCCGGCTCGGCGACCCGCGCGCCGCAGGCCAGGCAGCCATCCACCAGCAGCCGCACCGTCATCAGGCCGCCGTGGCATTGAAGCTCCACCACATCCTCGCCCGTGAAACTCCGTGGGCCGTGGAAACAGATGACGAGGGCCTCGTCTATCTGCCGCCCGCTATGCCACAGCCTGCGAACCGCCGCCCGGTGCGACGGCGGCAACACCGAACCCTCTGCCAGCAGCCTGCCGGCAATGGTGAGAGCCTCCGGCCCCGATAGGCGCACCACCGCGACCGCTGCCTCGCCCAGGGCGGTGGCAACAGCTACAATGGTATCGCGCCTCGATTCAGCCAGTCGGCTCAACCTTCGGAGCGGTCCGGGGCATCCGTGCCTTGCGGGCCGCGACGGCCTCCAAAGGCGCGGAGACGGCGAAGGATGCCCTCGCCATCGCTCTCGGTGCGAACCCCTTCGAGGTCGCCGAGCGTCTTGTGGAACGCCCGTCTGTCGATGCTGTTCATGCCGGCGAACCGAATGGTCCGGCCGGAATCGAGCACCGCGTCAGCGACGCGCTGGGCTGCCTTCGACACCACCGACTCCCGGGAGGCCCGGAAACCGTCAACATCAATGACCACCAACTTGTTACGGGAATCACTACCGAACAAAACCTTCCCGCAGAGGAATTGCAACGACTCCAGAACCTCGGTCCGTGCCGCGGCATTCTGCTTTCCGAAAAGGGCAATCGCCTCTGCTCCCTGGATGGAGAGCTCGATGCGATTGTCTGCCTCTTTCACAAACACAGAGGCCGAGCCGTAGCCCAAACTCTTGAGAACGGTGCTCAACCAGGTGGCCGCTTTCGTTCTGGTCTCGCTTGCGCGATGCTCAGCGGTCCAGATGGTGTCCGCGGCCTTGTCTTCGGTAGGCGCGGAGTATGTCAGACGAGAGGGGTTGTTAAGGCCGGAGCCTAACCCTCTTTCTTGGCGTCGGGAGCGGGAGCGGGCGTCGCAGCCTTCGGAGCCGACTTCGCAGCGGGCTTCTTCGGGGCAGCCGCGGGGGCAGCCTTGGGCGCCGGAGCAGCGGGCTTAGCAGCAGCCTTCGGAGCCGGAGCAGCGGGCTTGGCGGGCGCCTTAGCGGCGGGCTTGGCAGCAGCCTTCGGGGCGGCCTTCGCAGGCGCCTTAGCGGCGGGCTTGGCAGCAGCCTTCGGGGCGGCCTTCGCAGGCGCCTTGGCGGCGGGCTTGGCAGCAGCCTTCGGGGCGGCCTTTGCAGGCGCCTTAGCGGCGGGCTTGG
>CANMDT010000170.1 GCA_947496715.1 Myxococcales bacterium | reverse complement strand
AGCGGCCACTTTGAGAATGTCTCGCGCGGCGTCATCGATACCCGCGACCTCCTCTATTACCTCACGATTGTGCTGCTCTCGCTGAGCGGCGCCTCGATCGTGCTGTCGCGCCGCCGCTGGTAGGCCGCACCCTCCTTTCATCCAACTCCGCTCCAGGTTCCTCCATGACAACCGAACTTCAAACCCAGCGTAACCGGGTCGCAAAGACGGGGCTCGGCAACGGCCTCTTCCTGCTCATCCTCGCGGGCGTCGCCGTGATGCTCAACCTCGTCTCGACCGACCTCTACGGCCGGCTCGACCTCACCGGCGACCAGCGCTTCACGCTCGCCCCGGCCAGCAAGAAGCTGGTCTCTGACCTGGGCAGCCCCGTCGAGGTGAAGGTCTTCCTCTCCGGCGAACTCCCGCCGCCCTACGACAGCATCCAGCGCGAGCTGAGCGACCTCCTCTCGGAGTTTGCGGCCAACGGCGGCGGCAACTTCCGCTTCACCATCGTCGACCCCGGCGCCAGCGAAGAGGACAAGGAGAAGGCTGCAAACTACGGCATCCGTCCCGTCACCGTCGGCGAGCAGAGCAGCACCGCGCTCTCGGTGCGCGAGGTCTTCATGGGTCTCGCCATCGTCTACCAGAAGCCCTCGGGCGATGTGCAGGAGGTCATCCCGCAGGTCTTCCCCGGCATGAACTACGAGTATGAACTTACCCGTCGCATCCGGAAGATTTCGAGCGAGACGGAGGTGCCGACGGTAGGCTTCGTCATCGGCGACGGCTCCTTCTTCGACACCATCATCACCGAGGCTGCCAAGCAGGGTGGCCCCGAGGGCCAAGACCCCGCCGAGGCGGTCAAGACGCAGCTAGCAGGCCAGCTAAAGTCGCAGCTCTTCGATGACCTCTTCGCCATCGAGTGGGTGACGCTCGACAAGCCGGTCGCCGACACCATCGACGGACTCGTCCTCCTTGGGCCCACCAAAGACCTGGGCGCAGAGGGGGCCAAGAACCTCGATGCCTTCGTCATGAAGGGCAAGGGCGTCGCCATCTTCCAGTCGCCCTACCGGAGCAACTCGCCCGACATCGGCGTCATCCCCGGCATGCCCAAGTTCACGGTGCCCGAGGAGAACAAGACGGGCCTCGAGGGCATCATCGAGTCGTATGGTGTGACCCTCAACAAGGACACCCTCATCGATCGCCAGAGCCCGCAGGTCTCGGTCGTGGAGAAGGTTGTCGCCTACATGGGCAACGAGCCGCTCAAGACCTCCGGGCCGACGCTCGACCCCCGTCTGCCGCTCATGCCCAACATCAACCGCAAGTCGCTGCTGGTGCCCAACGTGAACCTGCTGGCCTTCATGCCTGCGGAGCGCGCCACGCCGCTGCCCATCTCCTCGCTCTCCCGCACGGCGGCGTCGACGGCTGCGGTGCAGGCCGGCACGCTCACCATCACCGAGGTTGTCTCGAGCGCCGAGACCACCGTGAAGCGGACCAACGCGATGGGGCTGTCGGTGGAGGATGCGACGGAGGAGAAGCCGGACGAGGTTGCCGGCCCCTTCCCGGTCATCGTCACCATCGAGGGCAAGCTCGCCAGCTCGGTCGGCAATGGCAGCACCGACAAGGCGCGCATCGTCGTCGCCAGCAACGGCGACTTCATCTCCAACGTCTTCAACCGCAACGACCCGCTCGCCGACCCGCGCACCCTTCGCGGCATGCCGCCCGCGCTCGGCCAGTCGGTGCAGGAGTACCGCGAGAGCGCGGTGAACTTCCTCAAGAACGCGACCGAGTGGCTCGTGAGCGATGCCGACCTCATCGCCATCCGCGGCCGTGGCGCCGTTGCCTACATCGACGGTTCGCGCCTCGACAGCAGCAAGAAGTTCACGATGCAGGCCTTCAACATCGTCGGCATTCCGATCCTCTTCAGCCTGGCCGGCCTGGTCGCCTGGCAGCTCCGCAAGGGGCGCCGTGCTGCGCTCGCCGCTCGGTTCCAGAAGGCTGCCTGATCCTTACCTCACTCGACTTCGCGTGTAGCTCATGAACAAAAAAATCATCATCGTCTTTGCTCTCTTCGCCGCGCTCTTCGGCGCCCACCTCCTCCTCAAGTCCAAGCGTGCCGGTCGCGAGCAGGCGCAGGCCTGGCAGATGCCCAAGCTCGAGGGGCTGACCAAGGTGGAGATCGCCCGTGAAGGCGAGACCATCGTGCTCGAGAAGTCGGCCACCGGCTGGAACATCACGGCGCCCATCAAGTTCACGGCTGCAGCCAATGTGGTCTCGGAGATCGAGACCATCTTCGGCAAGGCGCAGCTGGTGGACCAGACCCGTGTCATCGCCGAAGGCAGCGGCGCGGTTGGCATCTCCGAGGGCGCCTCACCGAAGCCGGTCAAGCTTACCTTCACTGCGGGTGGCGCGGTCACCAAGCTCACGCTGGGCCGCACCGTCAGCGTAGAGCAGACCGGCAAGAACCTCACCTGGGTGCAGCCTGACGGCTCCGACAAGGCCTACCGGGTGGGCTACGACCTCCGCAGCATCTTCGACAAGTCGGCCACGGAGTTCCGTGAGCTTCAGCTGACCGACTTCGACGCGAGCAAGGTTACCGAGCTGACTTTCGACGGCCCGACCAAGCTCAAGCTGGTGAAGAAGGGCGATGCATGGGAGGCGACGGAGCCTGCGGGCGCCAAGGTCGACTCGGAGCTCGTAGGTCGCATCGTGCCGAGCGTGGCCAAGCTGCGGGGCAGCGAGATTGTGGAGACGGTTACGGCCGATACGGCGGGCGTTACGACCTCTGGCCGGAGCCTGACCATCAAGGAGGGCGACAAGTCTGTGACGCTCCGGCTGGGCAGCCAGGTGGCGCCGGCCTCCGCTGAGCCTTCGGAGGGCGGCAAGAAGTTCTACCTGGTCCGCGACGGCCTGGATGCGGTCTACCTCGTGCCGGATTTTGTGGGCAAGAAGGTGGCGACCGACCTGGGCGATCTGCTCCCGCGGAAGGTGTTGTCGCTCGCCGATAACGAGGTTGCCTCGGTGGAGTTCGTCGACAGCGAGGGGGCCATCACGATCAAGGCGACCACGGCGAAGGGCGAGGGCAGCGGTGCTGCGCCCGTGACCTCCTTCTCGGTGGTGAATCCTGCAAAGCTGGTGGCCGACAAGGCCGTGGTGGAGCGGATGGTTCGCGCTGTGACCTCGCTCGATGCGACCCGCTTCGCGACGGGCGCAACGGCGGAGTCGGCCGGTCTCATCGCGCCGCGGCGCACCATCACGCTGATGGCTGCGGACGGCTCCAAGAAGGTGCTGAAGCTGGGCGGCCCGGTGGCTCCTCCCGCCACGCCGGACGGCGAGTCGGCCCGCTTTGCGCAGCTTGATGGCGGCCCCATCTTTGAGCTCTCGCAGTATAAGGTGGAGACGCTGCTGACGAAGGCGGCCGGTCTGGCGGCGAAGGGCGACACCTCGGAATAGTCGAAGAGCCGGACGGTTCGGAGCGACCCCGCGGCGCTGCTGCGGGGTTGATTCGTTTTGGGAGATGCGCGGCGCTCCCCAAATGCGGGGGGGAGGGTGCAGCAGATGGGGGAGGGGGTGGATTGAGATTCGCGCGCAGTGTCAGGGTCGAGTAGCCCTTCTACCATCGTGTTCTGTGCGAGCGGGATTCTTCCGCTCTGTAGGGGGAGTTCTGATGCGTAACAGCCTGCTGGTCTGGTCTCTGCTTTCTGTGGTGGTCGGTTGCTCGGACGACACCTTGTCGCGCACGGGCGGGGGCTCCGACACGGGCGCGGAGCTTGCTGTGGATACAGGCGCGGACACCGCAGCTGACACGGGTGCTGGCGGCGACACCGGAACCGACACCGGCGCCGACACCGGCGCCGATACGGCCGCCGACACCGGCGCCGACACCGGCGCCGATACGGCCGCCGACACGGCCGTCGATACCACGCCCGTGGACGGCGGACCGCTGTGCGGCAACGGCCAGGTGGACCCCGGCGAGCAGTGTGACGACGGCAACTCCGACGACACCGACAACTGCACGGCCGGTTGCAGGCTGACCTTCTGCGGCGATGGCATCGCCAACCGGAGCGAGCCCTGTGATGGCCTCGATCTGCGCGGTGAGACCTGCGTCTCCTTCGACTTCGATGGAGGCGTGCTGCGCTGCGCCGTCGGGTGCGAGGTTGACACCTCGGACTGCTCGAACGCGGTCGCCTGCGGCGACGGCGTGGTCGATGCCGGCGAGGCTTGCGACGATGGCAACGCCAACAACAACGATGGCTGCACCACCTCATGCCAGCCGCCCCGCTGCGGCGATGCGATCGTGCAGACGGGCGAGGGCTGCGACGACGGCAACACGCTCAACACCGACCTCTGCACCAACGACTGCACGCCAGCCCGCTGCGGCGACGGCTTTGCCCAGCCCAGCGAAGGCTGCGACGACGGCAACAGCCGCAACGACGACGACTGCACCAACGCCTGCACCATCGCCAGCTGCGGCGATGGGCTGGTGCAGACGGGGGAGGGGTGCGACGACGGCAACCGGGTCAACACCGATGCCTGCAGCAACCTCTGCACCCCCGCGAGTTGCGGCGACGCGATCGTGCAGACCGACGAGGCCTGCGACGACGGCAACGGGGCGAACCCCGACGCCTGCAGCAACCTCTGCACCCCCGCGAGTTGCGGCGACGCGATCGTGCAGACCGACGAGGCCTGCGACGACGGCAACGGGGCGAACACCGACGCCTGCACCAACAACTGCACGGTGGCGGCCTGCGGCGACGGCTACACGCAGCTCACCGAGGGCTGCGACGACGGCAACGCCACCACCGAGCGCTGCGACTACGGCCTCCGCAGCTGCACGGTCTGCAGCTCTGCCTGCCGCCTCATCGCCGGCGACACCGACTTCTGCGGCGACACGGTCACCGACCCGGGCGAGGGTTGCGACGACGGCAACAGCCTGACCGAGAGCTGCTCCTACGGTCTGCTGAGCTGCCTGGTCTGCGACGCCGCCTGCCAGCGCGTTGCGGGCAACACCGACTACTGCGGTGACGGCGTCCGCGACGCGGGCGAGCAGTGCGACGACGGAGCGCTCAACTCCGACAGCGCGCGCGATGGCTGCCGCACCGACTGCACGCTGCCCGTCTGCGGCGACCTCGTGCTGGATGGCATCGAGCAGTGTGACGACGGCAACAATGTGACCGAGGAGTGCGCCTACGGGCTCGCCTCCTGCACGATCTGCGATGCGACCTGCACCGAGATCGGCGGCGAAACCGACCTCTGTGGCGACGCTGTTCGCGACCCGTCGGAGAGCTGTGACGACGGCAACACCGTGACCGAGGAGTGCAGCTACGGCCTCGCCTCCTGCACCGTCTGCAACAGCGTCTGCGCCTCGGTGGCCGGCGACACCGACCGCTGTGGCGACACGGTGGTAGATGCCACCGAGAGCTGCGACGACGGCAACAGCATCACCGAGGAGTGCGCCTATGGCGCGGCCTCCTGCACGGTCTGCAACAGCGCCTGCGCCTCGGTGGCCGGCGACACCGACCTCTGCGGCGACGGCGTCCGCGACGCGGGCGAAGGCTGCGACGACAGCAACGCAATCACCGAAGAGTGCCTCTATGGCGCGGCCTCCTGCACGGTCTGCAACAGCGTCTGCGCCTCTGTGGCCGGCGACACCGACCGCTGTGGCGACACGGTGGTAGATGCCACCGAGAGCTGCGACGACGGCAACAGCATCACCGAGGAGTGCGCCTATGGCGCGGCCTCCTGCACGGTCTGCAACAGCGCCT
>CANMDT010000169.1 GCA_947496715.1 Myxococcales bacterium | reverse complement strand
GCACGTTGTGTACGGGCTACCGCCTCCCGACCGAGCGCGAGTGGGAGTATGCCGCCCGCGCGGGACCCCCGGGCGCCGTCTATCATAATCCCAATGGCGCCGGTCAGGCGGAGTCTACCACGCTTAACGACATCGCCCGTTGGAACACGCCGCCAATCGCAGTCGGTGGTTCGAAGGCGCCCAACCCTTGGGGCCTCTACGACATCATCGGCAATGCCTGGGAGTATGTGCACGACAGCTACGCCCCCTACCCCACCGCCGCCAACAGCACCGACCCGGGCCTCGCCAGCCCCGCCAGCAAGGCAGCCGTCATCCGCGGAGGGAGCTATGGCGATGCGAACGTCTGGCAGCGCGCTGCTGCCCGATACAACTGGAGCGCAAACGGCTCCCTCGGCGATGCGCGGAGCACCTCCAACGGCCCCAGCGTGGGCTTGCGGTTGGCGCGCACCGCGATCACCCCCCTCTCGGCCGGCACCCCCTGCGCCCCTGGCCACCACGCCTCGGGTACCATCTGCGATGTGGACCAGATCGCCTGCTACATGGAGAACGCCACCGCCGCCACGCAGAACTGGAACGGCACCGCCTTTGGCGACTGCACCATCACCGCCTGCGCCGCCGGCTTCCATCTGGAGGGCGGCGCCTGCCTCAGCAACAAGCGCACCTGCAGCGATGCGAGCGGCACCGGTGTGCAGAACTGGGTCTCGGGCACCACCTATGACGCCTGCAAGAAGCCGCTCGGCGGCCTCTGCACCGATCCCGAGCAGTGTGATAGCGCCAACTGCCCCTTGGCCACGGCCGGTCTGCCCGACCGCCGCTGCGCCCCCACCGTCATGATCTACCTGCCCCCCGCCACCTACAAGGCCGGCAGCCCCAACAACGAGGCGTCGAGCCAGGCAGGGGAAGACCAGTTCCAGGCAACCATCTCGCGCGGCCTCTTCATCGGCACCACCGAGGTCACCCAGGCCGAGTGGAAGGCGCTCGCGAACAACATCAACCCCTCCTGCTTCCAGAGCGCCACAGGTACGGCCTGCACCACCACCAACGACAATAACAATGGCCCCGTGGAGCAGGTGGACTGGTACTCGGCTACCGCCTACGCCAACGCCCGCTCCATCGCAGAGGGGCTTACCCCCTGCTACGCCCGCAGGCAGAACGCGACGGGCGGGTCCGACGACCCCGATTGGCGCGACGGCGACTCGGCCCAGAGCACCAGCCTCGCCACGATTGCCTGCGACGGCTACCGCCTCCCCACCGACGCAGAGTGGGAGTATGCCGCCCGCGCTAGGAGCCGCGGCCCCGCCTACAATGTGGCCAACGGCGCGACGGCCGCCTCGCAGGCCAACCGGAACGCCATCTCCTGGAACAGCATCAACGCTGGCAGCAGGTCGCAGGCCGTCCGTGGGAAGCTGCCCAACGCCTTCGGTCTCTACGACGTGATCGGGAACATGTCTGAGTGGGCACACGACACAGCGAGTAACAACCCAGTCGCTGCCCAGACCGATCCGATTGAGCATTCGGTTTGGACTGGTAATCGAAGCCGGCGCGGAGGCGCCTATACCGCGGATGTCAACGCCGGCCTCCGCCTTGCCGATCTTGATGCCAGCGATGCGGGCGTCAGCGATAAGGGGATAGGCATCCGCCTCGTCCGTACCCCGGTGCTCACCGCCCTTCGTGGCCTCTGCCCCTCGGGCTACCACGCCGTCGGCACGCTCTGTGAGCCCGACCTCCAGGCCTGCGACACTACCGCGACCAACGCTGTCGGCACGGCCAAGAGCTGGAACGCGGCGACCAACGCCTTTGGCGCCTGCCTGCCCTACGACTGCACAGAGGGCTTCCACCTTGAAGGCGGTGCCTGCCTGAGCAACAGCAAGACCTGTACCGTCGACAGCCAGACCGGTGTGCAGAACTGGACCTCCGGCACCAGCTACACCGCCTGCGCCCTGCCGCTCGGCGCCCTCTGCACCACCGATGCCAACTGCGCCAGCACCACGCTCGCACCAGCCTACTGCGCCACCGCACCCGCCGGAACCGCGAACGACCGCTGCGCTCCGGCCGGCATGAACTTCATCGCATCCGGCTCCTACATCATGGGTTCGCCCGCGGGCGAGACCGGCCGGGTTGCAGACGAGATTCAGCACCGGGTCACCCTGAGCCGCCCCTTCTTCATGGGTACCACGGAGGTGACCCAGGCGGAGTGGGCTCTTCTGGCCGGCGACCTCAACCCCTCCTGCAATCAATCTGGTTCTACCGCGTGGAATGCGACCTGCACCACCACCAACGCCAACGGCACTGGCCCCGTCGAGAAGCTCGATTGGTATGCGGCGGTGGGTTACGCCAACGCCCGTTCGGAGAGCGAGGGGCTTACCCGCTGTTACGACTTCAACGTTACCCGCAGTGATACATGGGCAGAAGGCGTCCATACCTTCAGCCTCATCACGCCGACCGGCAGCTTCCTGTCCACGCTCAACTGCACGGGCTACCGGCTCCCCACCGAGGCGGAGTGGGAGTATGCGGCCCGCGCCGGCACCACGGGCGCCATCTACAACAACCCCGCCAACCCGCTCACCCCCACCCAGGCCGAGCTCAATCTTATCGCCTGGAACGGAAACAACTCGGGTAACTACACCCACACGGTAGGAGGCCGCTCGGCCAACAACTGGGGCCTCTTCGACATGCTTGGCAATGTGTGGGAGTTCCAGTGGGATGTCTTTGCTGCCTACCCCACCACGGCGGTCACCGACCCCATCGGCGTTGTGTCGGGAAGCAATCGCGGCATCCGGGGCAGCGGCCTCAGTGAAACTGTTCTGACTAGCTTTCGCGCGGCGCGCCGCGCTACCTGGGTTGCAGCAACCCGCCCCGGCGGAAATGTCGGCTTCCGCCTGGTCCGAACCGCGGTGCTTCCGGTGTCACAGTCGGCCTGCCCCACGGGCTACCATGTGAACAGCACCGCCAACGTCTGCGACCCCAACACCATCGCCTGCAGCAGCACCACGAGCACCACGCTCCTGACGTCGACGCAGACCTGGAACGGCACCGCCTACGGCGCCTGCACGCCCTAGCGCCTGCACCCGCCTCGCTCCACAGCGCCGCGCTCCCGCAGGGGAGGGCGGCGTTGCTGCTTTTGGAGGCCGCTTGGAGGCCGCCTACCGCGCCGCGGGGAAGGTCAGCACCATGCGGTAGAGGTTGGTCGGCCGCTGCTGCCCCTGCACCCAGACCCAGTCGTTCCCCTCCACCGGCGAACTGTAGTTGTAGAGCGCGTAGGAGCCCTCATCGAGCGGCACCACCGAGGCAAAGCAGGTGTCGCCCTTTGACGGCAGGTCGAGCAGGAAGGTGGTGCTCCGGGTGGCGCCATCCACCCGCCAGAGCGAGCAGCGCTTCTGCGTGTTCCAGTAGGTCCACTGGTTCGAGACCGACCGGTTGGCGAGCGGGAGCGACGGGTCGCCCGTGTCATACTGCCCCGTCTCGTTCAGGTTGCGACGCCCCACCAGATAGACCTCGCCCCCATGGGCAAAGACGAGCGGCGAGTCATACTTCTTGGGGTCGGGGCTGCAGCTCCAGTCTGCTAGGTTGGCGGCCGCCGCGGTGCAGACCTTGCTGCCAAAGCCCGTCTCGTCGCCCGCCTCGTTGCGGGTCACTGCCACGAGCGAACCGTCGGGCAGCAGCGCGAAGTCTGTCTCCGAGTCGCCCCCCACACGGACCGCCGGCTTGCCCTCCACCGCGGGCCGCCAGTTCACCCCGTCCTCGGTGGTGAGCAGGTGCACCTCGAGCGGTTCGCCGCTCGCGTCGTAGATGTTTTCGCCCCCCTTGTAGGTCACGAGGTAGGGCACATCGTTGATGACCCGCGCCCGCCAGGGGATGAAGCCGGCGCCGTAGAAGGTCTGCGGCTCGGTCCAGCTGCCGGGCCCGAGATACTCGGTCACATACATGTCGCCGGGCACAAAGTCGGCGGCGCTGGTGCCGAGCGTGGCGAAGTAGAACCAGAGGCGGCCGTTCCAGCTGAGGAAGCGGGGTTCGCGCACATCGCGGTCGTAGGAGAACGACCCCTCGAACCGCCAGTTGGTCTCGTCTTCGGAGCTCATCACGTAGAGCATCGCCTCGGGGCTGGCGAAGTGGCTCGGCGCGGTGCGGAAGGCCAGGTAGGTGCGGCCGTTGAACCGGGCCACATCGAGGTTGTTGTTGGCGGGCTGATCGACGATCTCTGCGGGCAGGCCGGGGCCGGGGACCACCTGGCGCAGGTCTGTGAGGGTGGGGCAGCCGGAGCCCTCGCAGGGGCGTGCCCAGGAGCAGGCGCCGAAGCTGCAGTCTTCGCCGCTGCCGGAGCCTTCACCGGAGCCGCTTCCCTGGCCCGAGCCGCTGCCGGAGCCCTCGCCGCTGCCGTCCGATGAGGCGTCTGCGCCGCTTCCCTCCTTGAGGCCGCTCCAGCTGCCGTTGCTCTTGCAGCCGGTCGCCAGGAGCAGGAGCGAGACACCAAGGGCCAGGTTCGCACGACGCATGAAGACTCCAAAAGGGGTGAGGGAGATGGCCTACCAACGGCGTCTCCGGGTCGCAATTGTCTGCCGCACGGGGCGCGGAGAAGAGGTCGTTTACTCTAAATCGGAGATGTTCTTGTTCGGTTAATACAAATCTTCGAATCGATGATTCCTTCGTCGGTTTGGACAAAGATTCGTCCCATAAATGCGTGCAAGTATTTATCGTTGGCCGTGACGATTTCTGCTTGCAGGTCTGGTTTCGGGTTCTACTTGAGGCATGTGGCGGAGGTGCTGTCTGAGGGGCAGCGTCCGGCGCGATTTTTTACCCCCCTCGTGTGTCCGGAGAATCATGTCCCGATCTGCTGTCTCGCAACCAAATCCTACGCTCATCTCCCTTCTCACCCTCCGCAACGCGCATCTCGTTGCAGAGCTCGAATGTGCCTTCGAGGTTCGCCGCCATCGCGGTCGGAAGTCTCATCGTGGCCCGATTCTGGACGAAGTCGTCGACCGTCTCTGCGGCTTGATGGGGCTAAGTCTGCCGCATGGTTTCGACCGTTCCGAACTCACGCCTGTTCTCTCCCCTGATCTGGTTCGTCGCGTCGTGTCTGACGAGGAGTGCGCAGGCTGGGACAATTTGATGCGAGGGATGGAGGAGCGGGCGCGTCCTCTGATCACCGAGCTCGTTCGTCACGAGTACGTCGACGACAACTTCGCGCAGAGGATGACCCCCGAGCGCGAGCCTGAGCGAACCACCCGCACAGAGGTGCTCGACCGCCTGAGCCGCCACTTTCCGAACCGTTACGGCATGTATCCTGTGCCGCCGCTCCTGTCGCCGGAGTCCAAGCTGCTAGACCAGCTCCGGATGGAACCGGGCATGATCAAGGAGATGATGCAGCGCTGCGAGCAGGATCTCCTCGGAACCTACCACTACGAGTATGACAAGAAGGGTCGGCTGCGAAGCGTCATCACCCTCTACTTCAATCGAATCGCGCTGTGCGCCGAAGAACTGAAGGTCAGCGCCTTTGATCTCGCGCTGGTGGTTTTTGTGCACGAGCTGGCCCACCTGCTCTCACACCGCGGGCTCGACTTTGCGGGACAACAGTGGGACACCGATGCATTCCGAGACGCATCCACCTACACCAAGGAGGGCATCGCGCAGTGGTTCACCGAGCAGTACTTCGACAGGCTGCCCGAGCGTGATGCCTTCTACGAACTCCTCTCCGGACAGTCGGCTCCCTACAAGATCCACGCGAACTGGCGGTTTCTCCGAGCGGCTCAGGAGAGCGTGCGGATGGCGATGATCGAACACCGGGTCGCCATCTACCCCTACGACGGCTCTCGCTCACACAACGACGCGTTTCACCAGCGTGTGCTCGCCTGCTCGAAACGCTTTGACCCCTA
>CANMDT010000168.1 GCA_947496715.1 Myxococcales bacterium | reverse complement strand
CCCGCCATCGACCTTCTCGACGGCCGATGCGTACGGCTCCGGCAGGGCGCCTTCGATGCCGTGACAACCTACAGCGAAGACCCTGTCGCAACCGCCGCACGCTTCCGTGAGGCGGGCGCGACCTTCCTGCACCTTGTGGACCTTTCGGGCGCCCGCGCACCCGAGGCGCGGCAGACCTCCGCCATCCTCGACATCGTCGCCCGCTCCGGCCTTCGGGTTCAGACGGGCGGTGGCCTACGCACGGTCGACGACGCAGCCGCGCTCCTAGAAGGAGGGGCCGACAGGGTCGTGATCGGAAGTGCCGCGCTCGAGACGCCCGCCATCGTGCTCGAACTGATGGACCGTTTCGGGCAGGAGCGGGTGACCTTGGCGCTCGACGTGCGCGTCGGTTCCGACGGTCGCGCGACGGTTGCGCGTCACGGTTGGCAATCGCAGACGCTGCTGACGCCGAAGGAGGCGCTCGCTCCCTTTGTTGGACGGCTGCTGCCGCGGCTGCTCGTCACAGATATCGGGCGCGACGGGATGATGACGGGGCCGAATCTCGGCCTCTATCTGGCGCTGGAGCAGGAGCTCGCGCCAACCTTCGGAGCGGTGGAGCTGCAGGTCTCGGGGGGCATTTCTGGACTGCAGGATCTGGTCGCCTGCCGTGCAGCGGGGCTGCCATCGGTGATTCTGGGTCGGGCGCTCAACGAGGGGCGCATCTCGCTGGAGGAGGCGCGGAAGCAATGCTGACCAAACGCATCATCGCCTGCCTGGATGTAAAGGATGGGCTCGTGGTCAAGGGTACGAAGTTCCGAGGCCACGAGGTGGTGGGCTCGGTGACGGAGCTGGCCGACCGCTACCGGGAACAGGGTGCAGACGAGCTCGTCTTCTACGACATCACTGCGAGTGCCGATGGCCGAACGGTGGACGGAAGTTGGGTGGAGGCCGTGGCGCGACGCATCGACATCCCCTTTTGCGTGGCCGGCGGCATCCGCAGTGTCGAAGATGCGAGGCGGGTGCTCGGCGCCGGTGCAGACAAGGTCTCGGTCAATTCGCCGGCCCTGGAGCGTCCGGAGCTCATCAGCGAACTGGCCGAGCAGTTCGGACGCCAATGCGTGGTGGTTGGCGTGGATAGCCTCCGAAGCGCCGCAGGAGACTGGACGGTTTACGCCTACACGGGCCGCACCGAAACGACGCAGGCGGCGGGTCGCTCCACGATGGCATGGATCGCGGAAGCCGAGCGGCTCGGCGCAGGAGAGATTGTGCTGAACTGCATGGACCGGGATGGGACGGGAGATGGTTACGACCTGGTGCAGGTAGCCGCTGCGCGAGCGACGGTGTCGGTGCCGCTGGTTGCGTCGGGTGGCGCGCGCTGGGCGCGTCACTTTCCGGAACTCTTCCTCGCGACGGGTGCGGATGCCGCGCTCGCTGCCGGCGCACTTCACCGGGGCGAGTTAACCGTGGGAGAAATCAAAGAGGCACTGGCCTTCGCCGGCCTGGAGGTGAGACGATGAACTTTTCAAAGCAGGCCGACGGACTGATTCCGGCCGTGGTCCAAGATGCGAGCTCGGGACAGGTCCTGATGCTCGGCTACATGAATGAGGCGGCGCTGGCGCAGACGAAGGAGAGCGGCTTTGTGACCTTCTACAGTCGGTCGAAGCAGCGCCTCTGGACCAAGGGCGAGGCGTCCGGGAATCGGCTTCGGCTGGCATCTGTGACGGAAGACTGCGATGCCGACGCCGTTCTGGTGCTCGCCGAGCCGAGCGGCCCGACCTGCCACAATGGGACCACAAGCTGCTTTGCGGCCTCTCCGCTGCCCGCACTCGCTCAGTTCCATGCGACCGAGCAGACGGTGGCCCAGCGGCTCCGCGAGCGGCCCGAGGGCTCCTACGTGGCCCACCTCGCGACGCAGGGACTCGACCGAATGGCGCAGAAGGTTGGCGAGGAGGCGGTCGAGACGGTGATTGCCTCAAAGAACGAGGACCGTGCCATCCTGGTTTCGGAG
The DNA here is from genome assembly GCA_947496715.1 of Myxococcales bacterium. Classification (GTDB taxonomy): domain Bacteria; phylum Myxococcota_A; class Bradymonadia; order REDH01; family REDH01; genus CAIWGR01. The sequence goes on along the minus strand of CANMDT010000168.1, from coordinate 3,922 downwards.
GCGGCCGACCTCCTGTTCCACCTCACGGTGCTGGTGCAGGCACGGGGCTGTTCGCTCGGCGATGTCGCGCAGGAGCTTGCGCGCAGGGAGCGGAAGTGAAAGCTCCGCTCCGGGCCCAGCGCGGAGCGGGAAGTGCACGCTGCGGAGGCCCGCACAGAGACCACTGTCAGGCTCGACCTCTACGATGCTGACGCTGCACCGGTGGTGGCGGAACGCGATGTGCCGCGCGCAGAATGCGACGCAGGTGGCGTTCCGCAGTGGCTGACGCTACACCCAGACGTGGAAGGGCGGGATGGTCGCCGAATGGTGTTTCGTGTCTGGTTCAGCCGGCGGGTAGCCTTTCTGGGCTAACCGACCGCTGTGCTGGCCCAGCTTTGATGCGAGGATGGCTCGCCTTGTCGCGTTGAGACGGTTCATGGGTTCTGACAGCACGAGGAGGATCCGATGCAATCAGTCCGGAGAGCTTGGAGCGCATTTCTGGTCCTGACCCTGCTCGCCGCCTGCACCGCAGCCTCCGGCGGGAGAGAAGCAGCCGAGACCACCGACACAGGCCGTCCCACTCTTGGTTCTGGGGACACTGCGCTCACAGACGGAGGCGCGGATGCCACCTCTTCCGATGCGGGGAGCGGTGATGCCGACGCCGATGGCAGCAACGATACGGAGGGCGGTCCGGATGCGGAGCCGGCAACGCTGCTCGATCTCGCCCTCTTCCCGACCCGCATCGACCTGGCCACCGAGCTGGGCGTCGGCGCGACGGAGACCCTGCTCGCAATCGGCGCCTTCTCCGACGGCAGCGAGCGGGACGTTGGCCGCGAGGTGCTTTGGACGACGACGGATCCATCCGTTGCCACCGTCGATGTGACGGGCCGCGTAGCCACAGCGGGCAGCCGTGCCGGTCGCTGCTTCGTCGTCGGTTCGCTCGATGGCCTAGAGGTTTCTGCAGAGGTCACGGTCACGCTCCAAGAGGCGCGCACCGAGGGCGCACCGACAGCAGAAGACGTCTCGCTGCTCGGCGGTTTCGCTGCGGAAGATGCGGCGAGCGCACCGCTTTGGCTCTATCCCCAATCGGGGACCGTCTTCCCCTCCCGGATGCTGCCGCCCCTCTTCCAGTGGGATCGTCGCGGCTGCAGTGCCGCCCGTATCAGCCTTGCCGCCGAGGGCGTTGCCATCGCGGTCATCACGGACGCAGACCAGTTCGCGCCGAGCGAGGCGGAGTGGACAGCACTCGCCTCCGGGTTCGGGGAGGTGACGACCCGGCTGGAGGCTGTCTGCGGTGGTCGACTGTTGGCGGCGATCGGCCCTTCCTTTCGCATGGCCGATGCCGGCCTCCGCGGTTCGGTCTACTACTGGCGCATCGCAAGCGGCGACATCATGCGCATTCGCGAACGTGCGAGCGCGCCCGAGCGGGTCTTCCCAGACAACGTGGAGACGGGAACCTGTCGGGGCTGCCACACCATCTCTCCTGACGGCAGCCGCCTCGCCTTCATGTACAACGGTGGCGAGAATCCGAGGGCGGGTATCGCGACCGCCGAGTCGCCTACGCCCCCCGTCATCCCGAACGGCTCCTTGTTGCAGTGGACCTGGGCGAGCTTTCGCCCGGATGGCCGCCGGCTTGTCGGCGTGATGAGCGGACGCATGAGTCTCTACGATGTTACGCCGGGCATCCCCGACGGGGCGCTCTCGCTCGGCGAGGTTGCGAGCGCCAACGCAGGCAAACTCCCCGCGCAACCCGCCTGGTCACCCGATGGGAGCAGGCTCGCGTTCGTCTCGCGCAACAACCCTGCCCTGGACTGGGAGTTCGGCGCATCGAGCCTGCACATGGTTCCCTACGACCGTCCGACAGACAGTTTTGGTGCCGCGGTGGAGCTCGTTGCGCGAGGGACGGGCGCAAGCGACGACACCATCAGCACCCCCACCTGGTCTCCCGACTCACAGTGGATTGCCTTCGTGCGGGGCGAGGATGCGGGCCGCACCGGCACAACGCAGCTCCAACTCTATCATCTCCCAACCGGCAGCCTGAGCACGCTGGCGCGCGCCGGTTCGGGGCTCCGCGAGAGTTTCACCAGCTTCTCTCCCTACCGAGAGGGCGGCTACTTCTGGCTCCTGTTCTACAGCACGCGCTCATACGGCCATGTGACCACGAACAAGCAGCTCTGGGTTGCCGCCATCGACGCGAATGCGCCTCCGGGTAGCGACCTCAGTTTCCCCGCGTTCTGGCTGCCAGGCCAGGATAGTTCGTCCACCAACATCTCCGGCTACTGGTCGCCGCCAGCCTGTGGCACCCTCGGTCAGCTCTGCAAGGATGATACCGATTGCTGCGGAGACTCCGCCTGCCTTGCCGGCCCGGGGCCTGACGAGACAACCTGCCAGCCTGCAGCCTGCGTTGCGTGGGGCGATGGCTGTTCAGGCGCTGACCGCTGCTGCCTGGGCGGCCGCTGCGCACCCAACCTCGATGGGTCAAACGTCTGCCAGCCGGCGCTCGGAGACTAGCCGCCCAGCACTTCGCGCACCACCCTGTCGGTCACGCCGAACGACAGCGTCATGCCCGCGCCGCCCACGCCCGTGATGATGTGGGCGCGCGACTCCGGGTGGAGGACCGTCCAGGCCTGCGTGGGGTGCTTGGCGTAGATGCCGTTCCAGTGGGAGACCACCTGGGCGCCGCGCCGGTCGAAGAAGCGGTCGAGGTAGTCCAGAATCATCGCGTCGATCTCGACCTTGTTGAAGGGGTCGATGACCGCGCCATACTCGTGCGAATCGCCAATGGTCAGCTCGCCGGCCGGCGTCTGTGAGACCATGACGTGGATGCCCCGTTCGTCGTAGCCTGGATGGCGCTCTGCGAGCGACGCCTTCAACGCGGGCAGCGACGGGCAGTGGGCGAAGGAGGTGTAGTGGGCCAGCGTCAGGCCAGCCGCGAGCATGGGGCCGATGCGCTCGCCGCCCTCGACCGGGCCGGTCCGCATCATCTGCAGCTTGCAGGGGACGAGGCCGAGCGCCTTGATCTCCTGCGCGAAGAGGCCGCTCATGTCGTCGCCCGTGCAGACCCAGACCTGCGCTGCGCGGTGGGTCACGCCGGCGGCCTCGACGACGCCATCGCTGACAGCGGTTGCGGCCGTCTGGAAGCAGAACTCCACGCCGAGCTCCTGCAGGCGGCGGGTGAAACCGGCGACCGCGAGGCGGGGGTCGACGCAGACCTCTGTGGCGCTGAAGATGGCGCCGAGGAGACCCTCTGGCTGCAGCCGCGGAGAGCGCTCGAGCGCCTCGTCGGCGGTGAGCAGCGAGACGGTGTAGCCGCGCTCGTCGGCGCCCGATGCGAACTCGCGGAGGAGCTGCGCCTCGAGCGGGTGATAGACCGCATGGAGCGACCCCTGCGGCTCGCTCCAGATGCCGGCGTCGGCAAGGGCCTCGAGCCAGAAGGCGCGGCTCCGGAGCGCCGTCTCGAGCCGTTCGCCGGGCGGCTGCCCCACCGGCCAGAGCATCCCGAAGTTGCGGATGGAGGCGCCCTGCGCCCGATGGCCCCGTTCGAGCACCCGCACCTTGCGTCCCAATCGCTGCAGATGCCAGGCGGTCGTGAGGCCGAGAATGCCGCCACCGATCACGATATCATCGACCCGACTCGCTTCCATGAGAGATCCTTGCAGAGAGACCGCGGTCTTCTGGCACGAGCGCCCGTCGGCAGGCAACCGGAAGCGCCGCTGTCACCAAAGATTCGCAACAGCGCTGTGCGTTCTGTCACGCAAAACCTGTGGCAAGGGAGTTCGCATCGCCTCGGTGGCGATGGCGCTTGCAGCAGGGCCTGCCATCGTCCAAAAGGCGAACCACCAACCGCGGTCCGCGACCGCCGACACTCCACGCAACAGGCCTCCATGAGAATCTCCGCACTCGCCGCGCTTGCCCTGACGCTCCCACTCCTTCCGATCGCCTC
>CANMDT010000167.1 GCA_947496715.1 Myxococcales bacterium | reverse complement strand
CAAATGGATGAGGAGCGTCAGACGCACGAGATGCCCGTCTCGCTCGAAGAGCGTCGCCGGCTCGCCTGGCGCCTCGGCTTCGCCAGCCCCGAGGCGCTCGAAGAGCAGCTCGAGGCCCACCGCGAGACCGTCTCGCGCCGCTTCGCCAGCCTCTTCGCACGCGGGGCAGCCGAGCCCTCACCGGACGCATGGATCGACGCGGTCCTCGACGGCGCCCAGAGCGAGGAGGCCCGTCTCGCGCTGCTCGAGCAGGCAGGCTTCGTCCGCCCCCGCCGCGTGCTCGCCGACCTCACCGCGCTTGCCTCCCCGCCCGACCCCGTGCTCGGGCCCCACGCGCCCGCCGCCATCCGCGAGGCGGCCACCCGCTTTGTCGGTGCCTGCTCACGAACTGCACTTCCGGACAGGGCCATGGAGCGGGCCTTCGAGGCGATGCAGGTCAAGTATGCTCGCTCGCAGATCCTCGAGATCGTCCGACAGCGGCCGCGTGCCGCCACCGTCCTCGCATCCCTCTTCGGCGCCAGCGAAAACCTCGGCCGCTCCCTCGTCCGCAACCCCGGCTTCATCGACATCCTGTTGGGCGCCAGCGCCAAGCCCGCGCTCGACCTCGACGAGCTCCGCGAAGAGCTCGCCCGGCTCCTCAGCTCCGTCGACGACCGCACCTCCGGCTCGCAGCGCGAACCCCCTCTGCAGGCCATCCGCCGCTTCCGCCTTATCGAAGAGCTCCGCCTCGGCCTTGGCCGCCTCTCCGGCCGCCTCTCCACACGAGAGGCCTCCCGCGGCCTCGCCGACCTCGCCGATGTCTGTCTCGAATCCACCAAACAGGAGGCGCTCTTCGACCTGGGCGACCGTATCGACCGGCGCTTCCCGCCCCGCCTCGGCCTGCTCGCCTTCGGCAAACTCGGCGGCCGCGAGATGGGCCACGGCTCCGACCTCGACCTCGTCTTCGTCTTCGACGACGACCTCGCCCAGACCCCCCACTACGCCCGCTTCGCCCAGCGCTGGCTCTCCTTCGTCTCCACCCCCATGGTCCACGGCCGGCTCTACACCGCCGACATGCGGCTGCGTCCCGATGGCTCGCAGGGCGCCGCCGTCACGACCGTCGAAGGGCTCTGCAACTACTACGCCGAGCGCGCCTGGCCCTGGGAGCGGCTCGCGCTCCTCCGCGCCCGCCCCGTTGCCTCCTCGGCCCGCATCAGCAAGCGGCTCGATACCGCCATCGACGAGGTGCTGGCAAAGACCAAACTCGAGAGCGTCCGAGAGGCCATCGTAGGCGTGCGCGCCAAACGGCTCTCCGAACTCGCACAGAAGTCCGGTCCGCTCGACTTCAAACTCATGGCGGGCGGCCTCGCCGACCTCGAGATCGCGGTCCAGTGGATGCAGCTCTCCGCCATCGTCGCCGGCACCTGGCAGGGCAAACGGCGCGGCAACACTTGGGAGGCGCTTGAGCGACTCCAGCGACTCGGCACCCTCCCCAAGTCGCGCGGCAAACGGCTCGCCGAAGCACTCGAGTTCTACCGCTCGGTCGAGAACTGGGTCCGGCTCTCCGAGGGCGACCAGGCCAGCACGCTCCCGGCTGCCGCAGACCGCCGCATGGCCGTCGCGCTCCGCACCATGGGCGACCGCCGCCGCGCTGCCCGCTTCGACGCCGAGATTGCGGAACGGGCCGAGGTCGTGCAAGAAACCCTGACCCACCTCGGGCTGTCGGGGTCGTAAGTAAGGGTATCTATGATCCCGCAGGCCATTCCAGTCATCATCCTCGACGCCGAACCCGCCACGGTTGCCCCCATCGAGGCCTTCCTCGCAGCAGCGGGCTACCGTCCGACCGTCGCAGCCATTGGCGAACAAATCGCAATCCCCGCCCGGGCCATCCTTGTGGTGCAGGTGGAGCCGCCAGCCATGCTCGACCGCAGCCAACTGCTGCTCGCCTGCCAGGAGGCCGGGGTGCCGGTCATCGCCTCGAGCGAACTCCTCGCAACCCCCACCCATCGCGAGCTGCTCAAGCGCACCTACGGCCTGCTCGACGTCCTCCCGCGGCCGCTCGACCCGCAGGCCCTGCTCCAGCTCGTGCAGCGCGCCGCCTGGGCCCTGCCACCCGTTGCGCTCCCCGACTCCTCTCCGTCGGAACTCCCGCGCACCGTTGCCACGGCCGACCGAGGCAAGCTCGACGCCCCGACCGAGGCCGAGTCGCCGATCCTCGACGCCGACGAACTCGGCGTGGAGGAGGACCTCTCCGACGAGATGCATGAAGATGCAGGCGACCCGCCTGGCCTGCCACCGACCGTCGAGGTCGACTCCTTCCCAGATATCGCTGCGCTCGATGCGCCCGCCTGGAACAGCTGGAACCCCGACCTTGTCCCCGACGACGGTTCGCTCGCCGACCATGCCATCGCGACCGTGCTCGCGAGCGCCGCCATCGCGGGCTACGATGGCTCGCTGCTGCTCGCGAGCGAGGCCGAGCGCCTCGAGGTTGTCTTCCTGTCGGGTGCCGTCGTCGCCGCGCGGAGCAACCGCCCGGAGGAGCGGTTGGGAGCACTCCTCGTCTCGGATGGGAGGCTCTCGCAGGAGAGCGCGGATCGCATCGCCGCCGACGCGCAGGCCTCCGGCAGCCTCTTCGGCGCCACACTCATCGCATCAGGCCTGGTCACCGCCGCAGATGTCCAGACCTTCCTGCGGCTTCAACTCCGGCTGCGCGTCGAGGGGCTGCTCGGCTGGCGGGCAGGGCGCTTTGGCTTCCGCGCGCTCCCCTTCGTGGAGGAGCAGGCCGTCGCCGGTGCGCCGCAGCTGGGCGAGATGCTCTGGGCTGGCATCCGCCACCTGCTGCCGCTCTCTGAGCTTCGCGGTTTGGCGACCGCGCTGTCGACGGCCCGCCTCACGATGAGCGACGAGCCACCCATCGCGCTGCCTCACGCCGACTTCACCCCCGCGCAGGCCGCACTGGTCGCCGGCTGGGCGCCAGGTCTGGCAAATCGTCGCGCCGCCGGCCCCTTCCTTGCAGACGAGCGCCTCGCCCGACTCATCTACCTGTTAGTGACCAGCAGGTCGGTTCAGGTCAGCCAGAACTGACGCCTCGCGTCAGCGGTTTTGCTTGCGCCGATCGACCCAGAGAGTAGGGGCGCGGCGAACAGTCTGATCCCGCTCGGGCAGACCTGTACAAGGACCGCTGCATGTCTTCACTTCGCGCGAATTTTGTCTGGATGGATGGCGCCCTTGTCCCCTGGGACGAGGCCAACGTCCACATCATGACCCACACGCTCCACTACGGCCTCGGAATGTTCGAGGGCATCCGCTGCTACCAGCGGGCCGATGGCCGCAGCCACATCTTCCGCCACCGCGAGCACATCCGTAGGCTCTTCGAGAGCGCCCACATGGGGCTGCTGGAGATCCCCCACTCGGTTGACGAGATCATGCAGGCCTCGCGTGACCTTCTGCGGGCCAACGGTCAGGCAGAGGCCTATCTCCGGCCGCTCGTCTTCGTCGGCGACGGCGCGATGGGCCTTGGCTCCACCGCCAACCGCACCCGGGTCGCCATCGCCTCTTGGCAGTGGGGCGCCTACCTCGGCGACAAGGGCATGAAGGAGGGCATCTCTGCCAAGGTCTCCTCCTTCCAGCGCATCCACCCCAACACCCTCTTCAACAAGGGCAAGATCGTTGGGCACTACGTGAACTCCATCATGGCCAAGCGCGAAGTCATGCTCGCCGGCTACGACGAGGCCATCATGCTCGACCACGAGGGCTACGTCTGCGAAGCCTCGGGCGAGAATGTCTTCATCGTTCGCGACGGCGTCGTACGCACCGCGCCGCTCGGCTCGGCCATCCTTGGCGGCATCACCCGCGACACCGTCATTACCATCCTCCGCGACAACGGCGTGAAGGTCGACGAGACCCGCTTCGCACGCGAAGAGATGTATGTGGCCGACGAGGTCTTCTTCTGCGGCACCGCCGCAGAGGTGACGCCGGTTCGCATGGTGGACAACCGGAAGATTGGCGACGGGAAGGTCGGTCCGGTTTCAGGCCTCGTCCAGTCGCAGTTCTTCGAGGTCGTGCGTGGCGCCCGCGAAGGGTACGACCGCTGGTTCGACTACATCTAGACCGCTTGGCGCCTCTGGAATCGCTGCCGCACTGCGTCACGAACTGTGTGACACGACACAGCCAGAGGCCGTCGCGCGGTAGGGTTTCGCCTTGACACCTCCTCCCCCACGGGTGAAGATTGAATAGGTTTCTTGGAATATTTTGGCGCGGGCCCCTGAGCCTCGTTGATGTTGGAGGAAGAATGGGTGCTCTGATCTCGAGTTCGGTCCGTCGTCAGCTCCTGCTGCTCTTTGTAATGGCTGCGATGTATGCCTGTGCTGGCGGTGGCAGCGGTTGCGGCGCTGGTGGTTGCGGCGGCTGCGGCGGCTGCGGCGGCTGCGGTGGTTGTGGCGGCGCGCCCGTCGATCCGAACGCGCCCGTCTTTGTCTACCCCGACGACGCACCGCAGGTTCCGCAGGGCGCTCAGGTCCACGTGACCCAGCGCGGCTTCGACTTCCTCGGCGACAACGTCGGCACGCTGGCCGGCGGTCTCCTCGGCGGCGCCGGCGGCGCAACCTCCTGCCCCTCGGGCGGCATCCCCTTCTGCCTGCCGCCGACAGCATTCGATACCGGCGTCGTTGGAACGGCCAACATCTGCTCCCAGGCTTCAGATGTCTGCAACGACGGTTCGCCAGGTTGCCAGCTCGAGATCTGCATCGACCCCAACCAGGTCGATATCCAGGGTCGGGGACCGAACGAGATCGTCGCTAACATCGGCCTCGGCCTCGACGAGACAATCTCCATTCGCGTGATCGGCGCGACCTGCCAGATCTCGCTGCAGGCAAACCCGCTGCCGGTCAGCGCAGTCGTTCAGTTCAATGTCGGCGCCCCTCCGGGAGAGAAGGTCGCCATCGCGGTACCGCCAGATCAGCTCGTCATCGGAACCGATGCACTCGATATCGGCGCCAGCGGCGGCTTCCTCTGCACCATTCTTAACGCGGCCAGCGGCCTCATCGGCGGCCTCGTTGCTGACCAGCTCACCGGCCCCATCACCGATGCGCTCGACACGGCGCTCTGCACCCAGTGCGGAGCCGACAACAGCTGCCCCACCGGCTCCACCTGCGACGCCGGTACCTGTAACCTCACGGGCACCACCACCTGCCGCCCCATCGACCTCGGTGCCTCGGGCTCCATCGACCTCGGCGCTGCGCTCGCCTCGGTCTCGCCCGGTCTCGACGCCGGCCTTGGCTTCACCTTCAACCTCGCCAACTATGCCCGCGGCACCGGCCCCCTCGAGGGCGCTGCCCCCGGCCTCGACCTCTCCGGTCAGGTCGGTGTCACCGCCGTCGAGCCCAGCCCCTGCGTCCCCTACCGCGACCCCCCGCCGGTGGATCGCGTCCCCGCCTCGGCGGCCATCAACGCCAACGCCACACCGGCAGGCCAGCCCTTCGCCCTCGGCATCGGTATCCACAAGGAGGTCCTCGACCTCGCAGGGTGGGGCGCCTACAACTCCGGCGTCCTCTGCCTCTCGGTTGGCTCCGACACCATCCCCCAGATCTCGACCGGCCTGCTTGCAACCCTGCTGCCGAGCCTCCGCGACCTGACCGGCGGCGCCGACCGCCCCGTCTCCATTGAGCTCCGCCCGCAGGAGGCTCCGACCATCACGCTCGGCGCCGGCACCACCATCACGGCCGCAGATGGCACCGTCTCCATCGACGACCCGCTGCTCACGCTCAACCTGAACAACCTCAACCTCGACTTCTACACCTTCGTCGAAGAGCGCTACGTCCGCATCTTCACGCTCGACACCGACCTCGCGGTACCGCTGGGCCTCGATGTCACGGCCAACAACGAGATCCTCATCCTCCTCGGCGACCTCTCGGCGGCACTCACCCGCATCGAG
>CANMDT010000166.1 GCA_947496715.1 Myxococcales bacterium | reverse complement strand
CGCCCGGTCTTCCCCCACTTCGACGCGCCGCTCGACGCCTTCCTCTGCGGCGGCTGGCAGGTGACCTCCCCGACCGGCAAAGAGCGCGGCGTGCTCACCTTCACGGGCGACGAGGTGACCGCCTGGAACGCCGACGGCGAGGAGCGGAGCGGCTTCTGGCAGAGCAGCGCGACCACCGACCCGGGCAACAACGGCTGGCACCCGCTTACCTTCTCCTGGTGGCGGAGCGAACGGAACGGTCTGCCTGTGCTCTGGGCGCCCTCGACCACACTGCAGACGGAGGTGGCGCTCCGCGACCGCGACCGCATGGTGCTGCTCGACGAGGCGGGCTGGTCGACGCTCCGCAGGGTTGCTGCCTGTGAGTCGTCGGAGGGTCTTCCGGCCTCCTGGCCCGAGCTCGCGCCACCGCATCCCGTGACGCCATGAAGCAGGTCGTCCTCGCCTCCACCTCGCCCTACCGCAAGGCGCTGATGCTCCGGCTCGGCCTCCCCTTTGTGACGGCCCGACCGGAGGTGGATGAAGAGGCCTACAAGGCCCGCATCGCCGACCCTGTCGCCCTCGTGCAGGCGCTCTCGCGGGCCAAAGCCGAGGCGGTCGCGGCCGCCTATCCCGGCGCGGTGGTCATCGGCTCCGATCAGGTGGCTGAGATCGATGGCGAGGTGCTGGGCAAGCCCCACACCGAGGAGCGGGCGGTGGCACAGCTCATGCGCTTCTCCGGTCGCACCCACAGGCTCGTTACAGGGCTGGCGGTCTGGGACGGTGCGGCGGGCCGGTGGCACGAGCATGTGAACGAGACACGGCTCGTTGCCCGCAGCTACGACGAGGCCTTTGCGCGCCGCTATGTGGAGCGCGAGAGGCCGCTCGACTGTGCGGGGAGCTACATGTTCGAGCGGGCCGGCATCACCCTCTTTGAGCGGGTGGAGACAGACGACCCGACTGCCATCGAGGGGCTGCCGCTCACGGCTGTCGTTCGGGCACTGCTGGCCTGCGACTGCGCGCTCCTGTGCGACGATTTGCCACAGACTGTTTCTTTGACCACCTGATCGCCGCACCGTAGTTCCGCCGCGCGCGGCCGCAGGTTGTCGCAACGCGTCAGGTATGCGCCATGCGCCACCTGTGCGGGTTGCTTGCTTGCGGTCTGCACGCACCGTAGAAGGCGCCGCCATGGCAGGTCGCAAACCAAACAAGCAGCAGTGCAAAGCGGAAACGAGGGCGAACATGAGCGAGCACCCGAGCAGCAACAAACTGAACTTTTTTGAGGTCCACCTCGACCAGCTCCGCGCGGCGCTGGAGAAGGTCTCGCCGACCGAGAGCGTGCGGCTCATCCTCAGCGAGCCCAAGAACGAGGTCATCGTCCACTTCCCCGTTCGCATGGACGACGGCTCTGTGAAGCTCTTCACGGGCTACCGCATCCAGCACAACAACATCCTGGGGCCCTACAAAGGCGGCATCCGCTACAGCGACCATGTGACGCTGCCTGAGGTGAAGGCGCTCGCCGCGCTCATGACCTACAAGTGCGCACTGCTCGACATCCCCTTCGGCGGTGCCAAGGGCGGTGTCCGGATCAACCCCAAGAACTACTCGCAGACCGAGCTCGAGCGGGTCACCCGCCGCTTCACCCACGACCTCGGCTCCAACATCGGCCCCGAGTATGACATCCCGGCCCCCGACATGGGCACCAACGCCCAGACCATGGTCTGGATGATGGACACCTACATGAACGGCGCGGGCGCCCAGAACAAGAATGCCGTGCGTGGCGTCGTCACCGGCAAGACGCTCGGTGCGGGCGGCTCGGTGGGTCGCGACAAGGCGACCGGTCAGGGCGTGGTCTACGCCATCGACGAGTGGGCTGAGGAGAAGAACTTCTCGCTCGACGGCGCCCGCTTCACCGTCCAGGGCTACGGCAATGTTGGCTCGCATGCCGCCATGCTGCTGGCGCAGGCCGGCGCTCTTTGCGTCGCCGTCTGCGACCACTCGGGCGCCATCAGCGACCCGGCCGGTCTCGACACCGTCGCGCTCGCCGCCCATGTGAAGAAGGCGGGCGGCGTCGCCGGTTACGACGAGGGCGTCTCGATCACGCGCGATGAGTTCTTCGGCACCAAGTGCGACATCCTCATCCCCGCCGCGATGGAGTTCCAGATCGACGTGCATGAGGCAAACCTCATCAACGCCCGCCTGGTCGTCGAGGGCGCCAACGGCCCCACAACCCCCCGCGGCGAAGAGGTGCTGCTGGCCAAGGGCGTCGACATCATCCCCGACATCCTCGCCAACGCCGGCGGCGTCTGCGTCTCCTACTACGAGTGGATTCAGAACAAGCGGTCGGAGAGCTGGAACCTCCGCGAGGTCGACTCCAAGCTCAAGGAGCGGCTCCGCAGCGCCTACGAGCGGGTGCGGGAGTTCTCCGAGGAGCACAATGTCTCGCGCCGCACGGCCGCCCTCGCTGTCGCCGTTCTGCGCGTGAGCGACTCCTACCGCGAGCGCGGCATCTTCCCCTGATCGGGGCTACTCGAGCCCGTCGAAGAGCATGAGCGGCCGCGGCCGCGCCGGGGTGTCGAGCGGCGTGGATTTGAGAGGCTCCGCCTCTTCGGCGACCGCCTTCGCCCGCTTGCGCGGCGGCTCGGGTGCGGGCGTTACGGGGGCCTCCGGCACGGTCGTTGCAGCCGGTCGGTCGGCGGCCTGACCGGGCCCGCGGCTCATGTCGGGCACCACCAGCGGAGCGGCCCAGGTCCGGGTGCTGTCAGGCGGCACAAAGAGCGGCCGCCCGAGGCTCCGCGTGTTGAAGGACCAGCCGTTGGCCGACTGCACCTGCGAGAAGGAGAAGAGCTTGGCGTCGATGTTGTCCACGTAGTGGAGCAGCTGCGCCTCGGGCGTCGTCGGCAACTTGGCCGCGCCATATTCGAGCAGGCCGTGATGGCTCAGCACCAGGTGCTGCAGCTCCCAGATGAGGTCCTCGGGGAAGCCTTCGATGGTGCGGGCCATCTTCTCCACAAAGGTGGCCCCCATGGGGATGTGGCCGACGAGCCGGCCGACCGTGGTGTAGTCGGTGACGAGGCCGGCGGAGAGCTCCCAGATCTTGCCGAGGTCGTGCAGCAGCACGCCGGCGATGAGCAGGTCTTTGTTGAGCAGGCCGGGGTGGTAGGCGGCGTAGTGGTCGGCGGCGACCGAGGCGAGCCGCATCATGGAGAGCGTGTGCTCCGCCAGACCCGACCGGAAGGCGTGGTGGTTGCCCGAGGCGGCCGGCCAGGCGAAGAAGCGCTCCACGACGGTCGGCTCGTCGAGCACGGCGAAGAGGAAGGTGCGCATCAGGTCGCTGGCGACCTGGGTCTCGATGTGGCGGCGGAGCTCGTTGCGGAGCACCTCTGCGGTCCAGCGCGAGGCGGGCACGAGCTGGTCATACTCGCCGGGCGAGGGCTCGTAGGGGCTCATCGCGTTGACCACCAGCTGAGCCTCTTCGCGGTAGCTCTCCACCTTGCCCTTGAACCAGTAGACGCCGGGTGCCGGCTGGCCGGCAGGGCAGACCTGCGCAGGCGACCAGACCTTGGCCGTGACCGTGCCGCCGATGTCCCGGAGGGTGAGGGTGTAATAGGTCGAACCGGTCTTCGTTTCGGCCGGCTTGCAGGCGGTCATGACGAAGAAAGAGTCGAGAATTCCGCCTGTTTCGAGCTGCGAGATGCGGAGGGCCATGGGGTCCGTGGGTGTTGGGAATCTGTGGTGGCCTCTACCACAGAATGGCCCCCTGCCAACCCGTCAATCTGCCGCCCTCCGATAAGTTGCGGCGCCACTTGGGGCAGGTACGATGCGCCGGTTCAGTGAGTCGGTGCGGCGCCTAGGCGCCAGCTTTGCGGATGGGTGTCAGATGGTCGCGAACTCCTCTTCGGTTGTTTGCAGCAAGTGCGCTGAGAAGTTGGGTGAGGGCGTGCAGCGCTGCCCCAATTGCAACGCCGCGGTCACGGCCGAGGTGGAGAAGGACGACCTCATCGGTCGCACCATCATGCAGAACTACACCATCACCGAGCGCATCGCCTCGGGCGGCATGGGGGTGGTCTACCTGGCCGAGCACAACGACAAAGACTTCGACCACCAGCGGCTCGCCGTGAAGTTCCTCCACCGCCGCTATTCGGGCGACGAGGAGCTCGCCACCCGGTTCCTCAACGAGGCCCGCATGGTGTCGCGCATCCGCCACCACCACGCGGTCACCATCTCCGACCTCGGCCGCCTCGAAGAGGGCACGCTCTACATCGCGATGGAGTACATCGAGGGCGTCTCGCTCGGGAAGTTCGTGCGCCGCACGGGCAAGGGCATGCCGGCCCACCATGTGATGCGCATCGCCATGCAGTCCTGTGAGGTGCTGAGCGAGGCCCACCAGGGCGAGATCATCCACCGCGACATCAAGCCCGACAACATCATGCTGGTCGACTCCAAGGGGGGCCGCGTCAGCATCAAGGTGCTCGACTTCGGCATCGCCAAGGCCATCAACGACGACGCCGGCCTGACCCAGACGGGCGTCATGTTCGGCACGCCCGAATACATGTCGCCCGAGCAGGCGCGTGGCGAGACCCTCGACGCCGGCAGCGACATCTACGCGCTCGGCCTGGTCCTCTACTTCTCGCTCACCGGTCGCGCGCCCTTCTCGGGCAAGAACAAGATCGGCGTCATGCACGCCCAGATCAACGAGAAGCCGGCCGATGTGGCCCGCGCTGCCGATCAGCCCATCCCCGCCGAGTTCGCCAAGCTGGTCATGGAGATGATCGCCAAGCGGCGTGAAGACCGGCCCAAGTCGATGCATGAGATTCTGATCCGGCTCGAGCGCATCTCCGCGCAGCAGCCGCCCGTGCCCGAAGACCAGATGGCGCTCGATGTGATGGGCCGTGCGCCCGTCAAGCCGCTCGATGCCAAGAAGCCGGCCAGCCGCAAGCCGGCCAACCCGCAGCTCGCGCTCGACCAGATGTTCGATCCGCAGGCCAACACGCCGCCGCGTGCTGCCGCCCCGCGCGAGAAGGTGCGCGTTGCCAGCGATGCCCGCCGCAGCGCCTCCGTTGCCAGCGTCGGACCGGAGATGATGGAAGACGACCGCCAAGCGAGCGCCGCAGCGCCGCGGAGCCGCTCGGGCCGCGGCCAGACCGGGCCCGTCCGTATGGATGTCGTGGGGACCGGAGCGACCACCGTGCGTGGCCGCGCGATCCCCGCCTCCGACAAGGTGGAGGCCGTCACGGGCCGCTTCGTTATTGGTGATGAGGCGGTCGATGTGCCCATTGCACCGCGGCGCTCCGAGCAGCGTCGCGGCCAGGGCGAGATCGGGTTCAAGCACATCATGCTTGGCATGCTGGCCGTCTTCCTGGTCGCCGGCGGCGTCTTTGGTTCCGAGATGATGCGGGTGAAGCGCGAGAGCACGCTCAACGCCGAACGGCGCGTTGCTGCCGCGGCGGCACCGGCCTCCATCGAGAAGAAGGAGCCCGTCCGCATTGTGGATGAGGTGGCCGACCGGGCCAAGTTTGAGCCGCAGGTGCTCGAGGCGCTCGTTGCGCTCGACAAGGGCCAGGAGAACAAGGCCCGTCGCGCCATGGACCGCATCACGCTCGCCACGCCTGTGGCGCTCGCCGGCCTCGACAAGCTGCGCGAGCAGCTCGACAAGGCCCGCGTCGCCCGCGTCGCCATCGACACCGCGCTCGGCGTCGGCGACTGCCGCGCGGCCAACGACCAGGTCGTCATGCTCCGAGACAAGGTGAGCAAGAAGCTCTCCGAGAGCTACCACGAGCGGCTCAACCTCTGCCGCAAGGTGGGCGCTGTTCCACAGACTGCGGCCGCGCCCGGCACTGCTCCCGCGCAGGCCGCTGCCGCAGGAAAGGCAGCCTCTGCGCCTGCGGCTGCCAAGCCCGCTCCCGTTGTGCAGAGCGCCGCCGCTCGCCCGGCCGCCCCTG
>CANMDT010000165.1 GCA_947496715.1 Myxococcales bacterium | reverse complement strand
GAGGACCCTTGACCCACTCCTGCCCCAACGGGGCAGCGCATACCAGCCCAGGGCAACGCCCTGGGAATCAGGCCACGCACATTTCCGCATTCTCACGGAACGCCGCAGATGGTCGCATCCCACCAACCGGATCGCCCTACCCCGCGCCAATGCTCAGGTTGCGGGGTCTATGTGGGTAATAGGCCGACCCAACCAAAAACGGCCGTTTATTACCCACATGATTACCCACAAAAGTGCGTCGCTGTGGGTGGTCAGCGGTGGACACGGAGAGCGGTCTACGGACGACCCAAACCGGCGCATCTCCGCATCCGCGCTCATGATGCGCGACGCTGGCGGTCGTCCGTAGACGCGGGCGGACGAGGGCGGAAAGCGTTCGTTCGGTATCCGAGTACACCCGGCAGGAATTGAACCTGCGACCTACGGATTCGAAGTCCGGCGCTCTATCCAACTGAGCTACGAGTGCATGCTCGACCGGCGCGCCCCCCAAGGGGGCACGGCCTGTAGAGAGGGAGGATAGAGGGGTTTGAACCCTCGACATCCGGAACCACAATCCGGCGCTCTGCCAACTGAGCTATATCCTCCGTCCGTCCGGCGAGCCGGACTTCGGGGCGTGGCCGTTACCCGTAGCGCGCTGCCAAGTCAAGACGGCCCGCTCATGCGGCACAGGGCTGCAGGCGTCAGAACCAGACCGGGCATCAAGCGGCGAGCGCCATCGAAGGCCTACAGCGCGCCCGAACATCAAAGAGCGCGCCCGGCTGGAATCGAACCAGCGACCCACGGCTTAGAAGGCCGTTGCTCTATCCAACTGAGCTACGGGTGCATGCAAGTCGGGGTGACAGGATTCGAACCTGCGACTTACGGTTCCCAAAACCGTCGCGCTACCAGGCTGCGCTACACCCCGAGGAGCGGGCACTTTACCCATCGGCGCACAATCGCGCAAGCGACGCTATGGTTCCATGACCTCTGCGGCCCGCTGGCCCGCCTCGGTGGCGCCCGCGCTGTCTCCCGCGGCCGCACGGAGCTGCTGCAGGTGGAGGAGGAGGTCGTGTGCTGCCTTGGGCCTGCCGGCCTCCACCCAGGCGCGCGCAGCATTCCACCGAGCCATGTCGCCCAGTTTGAGGCTGTCGAAGAGCCCCTCGTAGAGCACCACCGCCTCGAGCGGGAAGCCGAGCGATTGCAAGTCGTTGGCCCGCAAGAACTGCTCGTGACGGAACTGAGATTCGCGGCTGGGCCAGAAGGAGAGGAGTGAGAGAGCCAGCACTACCATCAGCCCCCAAAGCAGCCGCCGCTCCTGCTTGGCCGCCAGTTGCGCCCTGACCCACTCCACAACAGCGCCCGCGCCGATGGCCAGGAAGGGGAGCCACGGGAGCCGGTAGCGGCCGACCACGAAGAAGAGGAGCATCGTCCCCAGCGGCAGCATCAGCCCGAAGAGCAGGAGCAGGGCCCGGTGGCGACCACGCGCGAGCAACATGGCGAGCCCCGGCAGGCCGAGCGCGATGAAGAGGCCGGCAGGCGGGAAGAGGGGCAGCGCAAGGATGCCCATGAACTGGCGGTCATACTCGTAGGTGCGGCTGTCGGAGGCCTCGTCGGAGGTGAGCGCGAGCCGGAGCTTCTGCCCCGCGAGCCGGAGGGTGCCGAGCGGCGCTGCGAGGCGGATACGAATGGCCTCGGCCCGCCAATGGGCGTTGACCTCAGCCGCTCCGACGGGGCGATGGAGCGCGGCCTCGGCGAGGCGCAGCGCCTCAAGCGGGAGCTCGGTGGTGTCGCGCCTGAGCACCCAGCCGGCCGGGATGGACCAGCTGCCGTCGGCCTCGGCGTGGTTGCCGATGTAGAGGTGGATGCCGCCTAAGGCTGCGGAGGGGCTCATGCTTCCGCGCTGGCCGTTGAACCAGACGACCGGGGCGAGGATGACCGCACCAGCGACGGCGGCGACAGCGAGCAGCCCTAGGCGGCGCGGCAGGGTGATAGGCGAAGCGCCGTCCGTGGCCGGTCGGAGGAGGAGCAGCGCGATGGGGAGCGCGACGAGTGCGATGTTGGGGCGGCCGAGGGTGGCGAGTGCAAGGGCGGCTCCGAGTGCGGCCGCACGGGCAAGAGAGGGTCGCTCTGTGAGGCGGATCAAGGTCCAGGCGGAGAGAACCGTCGCGAAGCCGACGACCGGGTCGGCGAGGAGGCGGGTCTCGTAGAAGAGTTGGGGGCCGCAAAGTGCCCACGCCGCGGCGACCCAGAAGGCTGTGGCAGGGGCGAGGAGGCGCGAGGCAAGCCGCCAGAGCAGCAGGAGGGTGGCGAGGCCGATGAGCTGCTGCAGGGCGAGCGCTGCAAGGGGGGAGGTGCCGGCGACCTTGTAGGTTGCGGCCAGGAGGAGGGTCCAGAGCGGGCTGAGGAAGAAGGGGTCGGAGATGGCGTCGGCGCGACCGCGTGAGAGGAGGTCGGCGAGGTGGTCGTAGACAATCTCATCGAAGCGGTGGGCGCTGTAGGCGGGGTCGCCGATGGCGCCAGCGAAGACGAAGAGGCGTATGAGCCCTGCAAAGAGGAGCAGCGTCAGCAGGGCGGTGCGCGGGTTGTCCCAGGGGCGCTTCGCGTGGGGGCGGTCAGCCACGCGGGCCGCTCTGCTCGAGCCAGCGTCGGAGCTTGGCGAGTGCTGCGCCGCGGTGGCTGAGGGCGTTCTTGTCTGCCGCGGAGAGGGTGGCGAGCGGGCGGCCAT
Organism: Myxococcales bacterium; assembly: GCA_947496715.1. Lineage (GTDB taxonomy): Bacteria > Myxococcota_A > Bradymonadia > REDH01 > REDH01 > CAIWGR01. Next base: position 3,242 of record CANMDT010000165.1, on the reverse strand, counting down.
CTTCGAGCCGGAAGTAGGGGTCGTAGCCGAAGCCGCCCTGCCCCTCTGCCCTGTCGCAGACAGCGCCCTCCATGGTGCCCGAGAAGGTGTGGAGGATGAGGTCGCCGAGGTCGAGGCCCAAGCCGTCTGGGGCGGCGCCGGCGATGAGGTCGCGCTCGTCGGCGCGGGGGGCGAGGCCGGTGGGCAGCGCGACAGCGATGACGCAGTGGTATCGGGCAGTGCTGGTGCGTTTTCCGCGCAGGAGCAGTTCGCGCACCATGCGGGCGTTGTTGTCGGCGTCGGAGGCGCCGGGGCCTGCGAAGCGGGCGGAGTAGACGCCGGGGGCGCCATCCAGGGCGTCGATGGCGATGCCGCTGTCGTCTGCGAGCGCCGGCAGGCCGGTGGCGCGGGCATAGGCGACGGCCTTCACAACCGCGTTGGCTGCGAAGGTGGTGGCCCACTCGTCCACCTCGAGGGCCAGGCCTGCAGCCTTAGGTGTGCGAAGCTCGACGCCGAAGTCTGCGACGATGGCGAGGATCTCCTCGGCCTTGTGGGCGTTGCCCGTGGCGAGCTGCCAGGTGGTGGTCATGGGCGGAGGCCGAGTCGGGTGGCCGCGTCGCCGAGTGCGTCGAGCTGGAGCTGGCGGAGGGTGGCGATGCCGCCCGTGCCGAGGTCGATGAGGGCGTCGAGTTCGGAGCGCTTGAGGAGCCCGCCCTCCCCTGTGGCCTGCACCTCGACCATGTCGCCGCTGCTGGTCATGACGAGGTTCATGTCGACGTCGGCACGGGAGTCTTCGATGTAGTCGAGGTCGAGGAGCGGGCGGCCGCCGTAGATGCCGCAGGAGACTGCGGCGACGGAGCCGGTGAGGGGCGAGCTCTCGATGCGGCCGTCGCGGAGGAGTTTGTCGACGGCGAGCGCGAGGGCGACCCAGGCGCCGGTGATGGAGGCTGTGCGGGTGCCGCCGTCGGCCTGCATGACCTCGCAGTCGAGGTGGATGGTGTTGAGGCCGAGCTTGGGGAGGTCGATGATGGCGCGGAGGGAGCGGCCGATGAGGCGCTGGATCTCGTGGGTGCGGCCCTGGATGCGGCCCTTGGCGGATTCGCGGTCGGTGCGGTGGGGCGTGGAGCCAGGGAGCATGCAGTACTCGGCAGTGAGCCAGCCTCCGACGGTCTCGCGGTGCTTGGGGACGCCTGCGGTGACGGAGGCGGTGCAGAGGACCATGGTCTTGCCGGCGCGTATGAGCACGCTGCCCGCTGGTAGGACGGTGAAGCCGGGGTGGAGTTCCACGCGGCGAAGTTGGTCGGGGGCTCTGCCGTCGTGGCGAGGGGCGGTCATGGGAGGTCCTGCGTGGGTGCGGAGCGGGTTGGCGAGGTTGGGGCCGCGGCCGGGTCGGCGCTTGGTTCGGCGGCTGGGACAGGCCTGGATGCGTCGGGCGAGGCTACGGGATAGTCGCCCTTCGCGAGGGTTGCGTCGAAGCGCAAGAGGCCGTCGATGAGGGCCTCGACGGTGCAGGCCTGCCAGGCGGGGAGCGGGATGAGACGCCCCTCGCTTGGATGGGAGAGGAAGCCCAGTTCCACAACGATGCCGGGCATGTAGAGGCCGCGGAGGACGCGGTAGCGGCCCTGCTTGACCTCGCGGTCGTAGCCGCCCGTGGCGGTTACGGCGGACTGCTGCATGAGTTCGGCGGCGACGAGGGAGAGGTTGGTGGCGGCAGCTCGTCGCAGGTCATCGAGGACAACAGCGGTGTCGTCACCCACGACGCCCACCTCGGCGGCTACGCTGCAGGCGCCCTCGGCCTCGCGGCCTGGGACGGGGTCGCCGGGCACGGTTCCGACGGGTGCGAGCGTCAGCGTCTCGATGCCCTGCGCCTCGGGGTTGGGCGCGGCGTTAAGGTGGAGGCTGAGGAAGAGTTCGGGGTTCCAGAGGTTGGCCAGATGGGCTCGGTCCTGGAGGGAGAGGTCGATGTCGGCAGAGCGGGTGAGTCGGACATCGAGGGCGGGGTCGAGCTCGCGGAGGCGGTCACGGAGCCGCTTGGCGATGAGGAGAGCGAGGTGCTTTTCGGCAATCTCGGCGACGCCGATGGTGCCGGGCTCACCGCCGCCATGTCCCGGGTCGATGAGGAGCCGCTGGAGCGCGATGAAAGGGCGTCGCGGAACTTGCGGACCGGGGCAGCGCAGCGGTTCTACCGGTGTGGCGGCAGGCAGCGGTGCGGGTGCGGCGACCGTCAGGAGGAGCGCTGCGAAGGTTGCGACGGTGCGTCGGGTTCGTAGCGCGGCCACGCGGCCCTCAGAAGCGGAGGTAGAGGAGACCCTGCAGGTCGAGCTGGACCGAGGCTGCGTCGCCAGCGAGCCCCATCAGGTAGCCTCCGGCGCTGATGCCGACGCTGTCGGTAAAGGCATAGCGAAGCCCTCCACCTCCACCTGCGTGGAAGGGGCCTTCGCTGGTGGTGACATAGGTCTTCTTGTCGGCAACCCAGACGAAGTGGCGAACGTTGCCGTAGCCGAGGCCGCCTTCAATGTAGAAGTCGAGCTTACCCGTGTCGGTCAGATACTTGCGGATCTTGGCGCCGAAGAGGGGCTCGAGTTCGGTGCCCGACTCGAGGGTGACCACCTGGAGGCGGGCGAAGGTGAGGAGATCGAGTTGCTCGCCAATCCTGTAGCCAATCTCTGCGGTCGCGTGGGCAGGGGTAAGCGCGATGCCTGTGCCGAGTTTAACATCGGTGACGACATCGGGCGCGCCGGTGGCGAGGCCTGCGCCCAGGCCGCCGCCAATGGCAACGGAGAAGTTCTTCGCCTTGCCGGAGGCGCGGTCGTCCTCTTCGAGCGCGCCCCAGTCGGAGCCGCGGCTCTTGGAGGGTGCGGCCGTCTGCGGGGGCCGCGTGGCGCGGGCAACGGGCGCTGGTGCGGCGGTCGCCGGCAGCGCGATGCGGAAGGGGGTGGCGGGGCTGCCGGAGGTGGCGAGCATCTGGCCGCCGCGGTCGAGGACCTCGAGGTAATACTCCACGCCGGCGCCGACGACGGAGCTGCCGGGGATGCCGCCCTGGAAGCTAACGCCGTCGCGCTGCGGGGAGAGCTCCACCGCGCGGAAGAGCGGCTCACCGATGGTGCGGAACTGAAGGTTGACCTTGGCGACCGGAACGGTGACGGGGATGCGGGCCGAGATGCCGAGCGGCTCGCGGGCGCGGGCTTCGTGGGGGGGCATGTGCTCGATGAGGCCCTGCGCGGGCGCAGCGACGGGCGCTGGCGGGGCAGCGGGCGGGGGGG
>CANMDT010000164.1 GCA_947496715.1 Myxococcales bacterium | reverse complement strand
CGTCTGGCCGCGGGCGTAGAAGGTACGCGAGACGAGCACGCCGCCGAAGGTGCGGTTGGAGAGGGTGCCGCCATACTCGCGGGCAAAGGGCACACCCTGCGCCGCGCACTGGTCGATGATGTTCGCAGACACCTCGGCGAGGCGGTAGACGTTGGACTCGCGGGCACGGAAGTCGCCGCCCTTCACCGTGTCGTAAAAGAGACGGTAGGTGCTATCGCCGTCGTTCTGGTAATTCTTGGCGGCGTTGATGCCGCCTTGGGCCGCGATGGAGTGGGCGCGGCGCGGGGAGTCGTGGAAGGTGAAGACCTTCACGTTGAAGCCCTGCTCGCCGAGCGTGGCGGCGGCGGCGGCGCCGGCGAGACCGCTGCCTACGACGATGACGTCATATTTCCGGCGGTTGGTGGGGCCGATGAGCTTGAGCTCGGTCTTGCGGGTGGTCCAGCGATCTTCAATCGGGCCCGAAGGTGTGTTGGATTCGAGTGCCATGGTTTCCCAGCCTTACTTGATGAGTCCGAAGAGGATGGCGAGCGGGATCGAGGCGAAGGCGAGCGCCAGCAGGATGCTGATGGCGAGGCCGGCCTTCTCGATCAGCGGCGAATACTTGTTGTGGTTGACGCCCAGCGAGCGAGCCGCGCTCTGGATGCCGTGAAAAAGGTGCCACGAGACGAGCAGGCTGCCCACCACATAGAAGGCGGCCATGAAGGGGTTCGAGAGGTGGGTGACCAGCGCCGCGGTCACATGCTCCATCGGCTCGTGCGGGGCGCTGCTCCAGCTCTGGAAGAGGTTCTCACGGGTGGCGCGGACAGTGATGACGTGGACGAGCAGGAAGGCCATCGTGATGGAGCCCGAGACCGCCATCGTCATGCTGGCCTTGGAGGCCGCGCCGCTGCCGCTCTTGTTGCCCGATGCTGCGTAACGGGTCGCGCCGCGTGCCGCCCGGTTGGACAGAACGAGTCGAACCACCGTGACGATGTGGACGAGGAAGAGGATCAGCAGGCTGATCTCCGCCAGCGGAAGCCAGGGCTGGTCATGCAGGTGCTCGGCGTAGGCGTCGATGGCGCGGGTGCCGATGGGGTTACCCGCCTCATCCAGCGCAGCCGGCAGGTAGATGCGCAGGTTGCCCTGGGCGTGGACGAGCATGAAGCCGAGCAGACCGAGTCCCGAAAGGGCTGCGATGAGCTTCTGGCCGATAGAAGAGGTGAGCACGCGGCTGAGCCAATTCACCTGGGAACCTCGATGTGGGAAAACAGCGCCGGCCTACGATGGCTCGTTCCGGCGTCGTGTGGTTGCGTCTGCCCGAGGGTTGGGCTGCGGGCATGTAGTGCGCGGCTATCCCCTTCGGCAAGGTTTTGTTGTCGCAAAATTGGCAGTTGGAGAATCGACTCACCGACCCAGCGCACAGAAAGTTGCAGGCCGTCAAAGCGCGGCTACAAGGGCGGTGGCCCGCCATGGGCCGATGAAAACCGAGGCACCTGATGCACCCCCGCCGAGTACAAGATCGAGAGCAGCGCGCACGCACCCCTGTGGACGCCATCTGCGCAACCTGCGGCGTGGCCTGCAAGGTCCCCTTCAAGCCGCGTGAGGGTCGCCCCGTCCTCTGCAAGCGCTGCTTCGACCTCGTGCCGAAAGAGCCTGGTGCCGAGGGGCGCGCGCCTGCGCCTCCGCCAAAGCCGACCTTCCCGGTACACGTGGTGAAGGTGGCGCTTGCCATCACCTGCGTCCGCTGCGGCGAGAAGGAGACGGTGACCCACGCGCCAAAGAAGCGGGATCGGGCCATGTGCCGCGCCTGCTGCATGCATGTCTTTGGTCCGGGTTGGGAGGGCTGGAAGCGCGACTCCAATCCGCCCTCGCTGGACCAGACCTGCCGCGGCTGTGGCGCGATCTTCCAGGTTCGGCCGAGCGACGACCCGCCGCTGCTCTGCGGCTCCTGCTTTACAGGCTTCGCCACGCCCCAGCCCGAGCGGGTGGAGGGCGGCTCGGTCCTCGACAGCCATGCCGGCGTGAAGCGAAAGCGCATCGTCCCCCCGGTTCGCTGAATGGGTGGCTATCCGGCGCAAGAGACTCCGCATTGCCGCTTGGCATGGCCCGCTCGCAAGACTATCCAACAGGGAGCAATCCGCTGTTTGGAGTCTCTTGCCATGCTGGCCTCACGGCTCTCGTCGTCATCCTTCTCTCTCTTCGCCGCCGCCGTTCTGCTGGTCGGCTCGCTGCTCTTCGGCTGTGGCGACGACTCCGCTGCGTCGGGTGGCCTTACCGATACAGGAACGGGTTCGGGTTCTGGGGCCGACGACACCTCCGACGCCTCGGGCGACACCGGCGCCGCCGATACATCCGCCGACACCGGCCCGGCGCCGCAGCGCTGCATCCCGGGCACCAACCTCTGCCCCACGGCCGGCTCCACCTCCATCCTCGTCTGCGACCAGACCGGCCAGTACCAGCAGCAGGCCTGCAATGCGGGTGACCTCTGCTACGATGGCGAATGCGGGACCCCGGGGACCTGTGTGGCAGGCGCGGTCGACAGCTGCCTCTCCTGCAGCAGCTACCGCGGCTGCAACAGCGGCGGCACCCGCGTTGGCGACTTCGATGTGCCGCCCAATCTGACCTGCACGGTCGAGGCCGGCGTGGCCAAGCTCATCCCGCGGGTCTGCGGCCGCAACGAGACCCGCTGCCAGGACGAGCGCCTGCTCCTCCGCTGCGACGAGTGCGGGCTCGGCTTCGTCGAATCTGTGGACTGCTTCACGCAGGACGAGACAACCCTGTGCGACGATGGCCGCTGCCAGCCGCTCTGTGAGTATATCAAAAAGCGGAAGACCTACATCGGCTGCGAGTACTGGGGACTCGACCTCGACAACGCCTTCGTGCGCGGCGGCGGCAGCAACCCCTACTACGACGCCCAGAACGCCCAGTATGCAATCGTCGTCTCGAACCCGAGCGCGGTGGTTGCTGCGGAGGTCACCGTCACCCGCTTTGACGATGTGGCGGGCGAAGAGGTCATCGTGGAGCAGCGGACCGTTGCCATTGGCGGCCTTGAGGTCCTCAACCTGCCGGGCTCCAACATCAACGGCACGATGATTGGCTTTGAGGCCTACCGGGTGCAATCGACTGTCCCCATCGTCGCCTACCAGTTCAACCCGCTGAGCAACGAAGGGGTCTTCTCCAACGATGCCTCGCTCCTCTTCCCGACCTCGTCGCTCGGCAGCGAGTACTACGTGATGACCCGTCGCCAGACCTTCGACGAGCTCAAGGGCTACGTGACCATCACGCCCGGCCTCGTCGACGGCCCAACCGACGTCACCATCACGCTGCCGCCCTACACGCCAGAGAACCCCGTCATCACGCTGGCTGGCGCGCGCATCCCGGCCCTCCGCGGCGGCGACACCTACTCCGTCACCCTCGAACCCTTCCAGGTGCTCAATATCGAGACCAACCGACGCGGCGCAGACCTCACCGGCACCCTCGTCCGCTCCAACCGGCCCATTGTCGTTTTCGGCGGCAGCGAGGCCGCCAATTCGCCCAACGATGACAGCTGCATCCCCAAGACGGTCGCCGGAGTGACCAGCTGGGTCTGCGCGGCCGACCGCGAGACGCCCTGCCTCAATGAGGCCGGCGAACCCGACATCGCCCTCTGCTCCAACTTCATCACCTGCTGCGCCGATCACCTGGAGCACCAGATCCCGCCGACCAACACCTGGGGCAAGCGCTTCAAACTCGGTCGCTCCATGCCGCGCGGCGACGAGCCGGATGCCTGGCGCATTCTCGCGCAGGACGACAACACCGTGGTCGACTTCATCGGACTCCCCGACAGCTGGCCGCTGCCAAACCTGCTGCCGCCTCGTCTGCAGCGCCAGGTGACCCTGCAGGCCGGCGAATGGTTCGAACTGCAGAGCCCGGTCGACTTCGAGATTGTCTCCACCAAGCCCATCCTCGTCGGCCAGTTCCTTGCAGCCTCCCAGGCCCCCTATCCGCCTTCGCTCACGGGCTCGGTTCCCGACCACATCAACGCAGAGACGGGCGACCCGGCCTTCATCGTGGCGATTCCTGTCGAGCAGTTCCGCTCCGACTACATCTTCCTGGCGCCTGACGCCTACACCTTCGATTATGTCACCATTGTCGCGCCGCTCGGTGCCCAGGTGCTGCTCGACGATCTGCTCATCCCCGAATCTGCCTGGACCACCTTCGGCACCGGTACCCACCGTGCTGCCCGCCTCGAGATCCAGGACGGTGTGCACACCGTGCTCTCGCCGCCGGTCGATGGGGTGCCGCAACCCGTCGGCGTGGTCGTCTACGGCTACGACCAGTATGTGAGCTACGGCTATGCTGCCGGCATGGACCAAGAGGCCATCGTCCGCTGAGGAGAACCCCGATGACGCGAACGCTTTCTACATTTCTTCGTCTGCTTGGTGCCCTGCTTCTCGCGCTCGTCTGGCTGCCCGCCTGCTCCGATGACGGCTCCGCTTCGGCAGACAGCTCCGACAGCTCGGCGGCCCTTGACGGCTCTGCGGATGGTTCTGCGGCGAACGACACAGGCAGCGACACCGCCTCGGATACCGGCCCTGACAGCCCGGACTTCGGCGACTCCGGCGAGATCGGCGACGTCACGCGGCCCGACACCAGCGGCTCAGGCGAAGAGACCGACACGACGCCCACGCCCGGTGGCCAGCTGCTGCTCGACGCCTTCGACCCGAACTCCGGTCCCACGACCGGCGGAACCCGCTTCATCCTGACCGGCGCAGGGTTCACCGCCGACACCTTGGTCTACATCGATGGCGTCCTCGCGGAGCGCATCGACCTGGTCGACGCCTTCACCATCTATGGGGTGACGCCAGCTGGCCGGGTAGGGCAGGTCGATGTGAAGGTGGCCGACACCGAGAGCCAGGACCTGCTCGCCGATGCCTTCACCTATGTTGCACCGGTCGCCATCACATCGGTGGAGCCGGCCCGCAGCCCAACGGAGGGCGGCGCACCGCTCGTCGTCACGGGCACCGGCTTCACCGCCGACGCCCAGGTGAGCATCGGCGGCCGCCTCGGCATGCAGACCCGCTTCATCAGCGACAGCCGCCTCGAGCTCCTCGCACCACCCGGCAGCGTCGGCCCCGCCGACCTCCGCGTGACCACCCGCAACGACTCGGTCGTCTCCGTTGGAGCCTTCAGCTACTTTGAGGTCACCCGGCTGCTCGACCTGCTGCCCGGCGCAGGCGATGAGGCCGGAGGCCAGCTCGTTACGCTCAAGGGGCAGGGGCTCGCCGACGCAGCCCAGGTGCTCTTCGGCGGCATCGAGGCCACCATCGTCTCGTCCGCCGCTGACACTGTGACCGTCCTCACGCCGGCCGGCGCCGCTGGCCCTGTCGATGTGCTGGTCTACTCGCTCTCCGGCGGCGGCGACCTGCTCGCCGACGGCTACCTCTACACAAACGCCTCCACGCCGGCCGGCATCGTGGCGGTTCGCCCCGCCTCGGGCAGCCTTGATGGCGCCGACCTCGTCACCGTCGTGACGGTGGGTGCGGGCGCCCGCGACACCGTCCGCTTCGGCGGCCTCCGGGCCAGCCCTGTGAACTCCGCGGCCGGAACTTTCATTGTTCGGACGCCGGCCGGCAGCCTCGGCGCCGTCGATGTCTCCGTCACGGGCGGAACCGAAGCGCCGCTCGTCGCACCCGGCGCCTTCACCTACCTCGAGCCCATGGCGCTGCTCGAGGTCGACCCGCCGACGGGCGATGTAGCCGGCGGCAGCGAGGTTATCTTTCGCGGCACCGGCTTCGAAGCGGGCACCACCGTCCGCTTTGGCGCGCTCGCCGCAGCCTCCGTTACCTTCGTCTCGAGCGAAGAACTGCGCGTCGTCACGCCGCCCGGCACCGTCGGAAGCGTGCCCGTCACGCTGCTCGCTCCGTCGCGCACGCTCTCCTACCCCGACGCCTTCCGCTACACGCAGCCGCTCACCATCACGGGCTACTCGCCCACGCGTGGCGCCATCGCCGGCGGAACCTATGTGGTGGTCCGCGGCAGCGGCTTCGAGCCCGGCATC
>CANMDT010000163.1 GCA_947496715.1 Myxococcales bacterium | reverse complement strand
GGTTGAGCGCCGCCGCAATGTCGCGGGTCCGCACGCCCATGTCGGCCGCCCGGTCACGGTCAATCCGCGCCTCAATCTCCGGCCGCGCAGCGACCATCGTGGTGTCGAGGTCAACCGCCCCAGGATACTGCTGGAGCTTGGCCGTGATGCGGGTCACGTAGGCCTCCAGCGTCTCCAGGTTGGGGCCGCCAAACATATACTGGAAGGCCGCAGCGCTCTGGCCGCCGCCACTGATCTCCGGCACCTCGTTGCAGGTGGCCCGAATCTCCTTCGGCACCTTCGACAGCACCTGGTCGCGCACCACGCCCATCATCTCGTCCTGCGCCATCGGACGCTCCGACGGCCGCGTGAGCTGCACGTAGATGTGGGCCAGGTTGCTCGTCCGCGCCTCGTCCTCGCCAATCGTCGTCATCGTGTAGCGCACATGGTCCAGCTTCCGAATCTCCGCCGCAATCCGCTCGGCATAGATCTCGGTCTGCGCGATCGAGGAGCCCTCCGGCGCACGCACGGCAACGTCGAAGCGGGCCGTGTCGTTGCGCGGCAGGAAGCCCTTGGAGGTGTGCTTGGCGATGTAGGGGACCGACAGCAGCGTCGCCAACGAGGCGAGCATCACCAACCAGCGGAACCGCATCGCGAAGCGGAGCATGACCATGTAGACCCGCTCAATCGGCCGGTAGAAGAGGTCGACCAGTCGCTCGAGGCCGCTCTTCTTGTGTCCCTCCTTCGGCAGCTTCAACCACCGCGAGGCCAGCATCGGGGTGAGGGTGAAGCTGACAAAGAGCGAGACGATAATCGAGAAGCTCATCGTGATGCCGAAGCTCGCCAGGAAGCGGCCCGGGATGCCGGCAATGAAGGCGATCGGGATGAAGACCGCCACCAGCGAGATGGTCGTCGCGAGCACCGCCATGCCAATCTCTTCGGTCGCCTCGACCGCAGCCTGCATCGGCTTCATCCGCTTCTCTTCGATGAACCGCCAGATGTTCTCGAGCACGACGATGGCGTCGTCGATGACGATGCCGACCGCCAGCGCCAGCGCCACCAGCGAGATGGTCGTCGCAAGCACCGCCATGCCAATCTCTTCGGTCGCCTCGACCGCAGCCTGCATCGGCTTCATCCGCTTCTCTTCGATGAACCGCCAGATGTTCTCGAGCACCACGATGGCGTCGTCGATGACGATGCCGACCGCCAGCGCCAGCGCCAGCAGCGTGATCAGGTTGAGCGTGTAGCCCACCATCTGCATCAGCGCGAAGGTGGCGATGACCGAGATGGGAATCGCGACCGCCGCAATGAGCGTGCTCCGGAAGTTGCCCAGGAAGACCAAGACCACCAGCGCCGCCAGCAGCGAGCCCAGGATAAGGTGCTCCGTGACCGCATCGGTGCTCGTCTTGATGAGCACCGACTCATCCCGGAGGATCGTAACCGTCATCCCCTTCGGCAGCGTCGCGTTCACATCCTCCAGCGTCTCGCGGATCTTCTCGGCGATCGCCACCGTGTTGGTGCCCGACTGCTTCCGGATGACCACCAGCTGGATGGGATCGCTGTTGAACGAGGCCACACCCTCCGGCTCTGCGGTCGCCTCGACAACCCGCGCCACATCCCGTAGCCGCACAATCCGGTTGTTCACCTCGCGGATGGAGATGTTGCCCAGCTCGTCTGCATCCACCGCGCGGCCGATGACCCGCACCGTCGCATCCGAGGCGCCCATCTCGGCACGACCGCCGGGCAGGGTCAGGTTCTGCGTTGCGATGGCGTTGGCCACCTCGGGCGCCGAGATGTTGAAGTCGAGCAGCCGCAGCGGGTCGACGATGACCTGGAACTCGCGCTCGCGGGCACCCAGCAGCCGAGCCTCGCCCACGCCATTGACCGCCTCGAGCCGCCGGACCACCAGCCGCTCCGTCAGGTCGGCCAGCTCTGCCGGCTCAAAGCCGTCGCCCTTCACACCCACATAGATGATGGGCGCTGCGCCCGGGTCGGCCTTGATGACGACCGGCGCCTTGGTCCCTTCGGGCAGGTCGCGGAGGATGGTTGCAACCTTGTCGCGCACCTCCTGTGCCGCGCCGTCCACCGGCTTCTCGAGCTCGAAGCCCACGTAGACCAGCGAGATGCCCTCCGCCGAGGTCGAGCGAAGCTCTTTGATGCCGCCGATGGTGTTGACGGCCGCCTCGATGCGGTCGGTTACCTCCGTCTCCATGTCGGTTGCCGAACCGCCGGGAAGGACGGTCTGGATGGCGACGAAGGGGAGGTCGATGTTGGGGAAACGGTCAACGCCCAGCTTGCGATAGGCGCCGAAGCCAAGGACGGTGAGGACCAGCGAGAGCACCACCGCAAAGACGGGGCGGCGCACACAGATTTCTGCGAGCCATTGCATGGGCTACTTCCCCGACCCGTCGGTCGTCTTGGCTGCCGGTGCTGCCGGAGCTGCCGGTGCAGCCGGAGCTGCTGCCGCGGGCGCGCCGCCGGTCTTCACCGTGGTGCCATCCCGAAGCGAGGGCGCAGGCTCCGACACCACCTGCGAACCTGCAGCGAGCGCTGCCGGCGCCCGATAGAAGCCATCCTGCGGCTCCATCCGGTCCAGAATGTACTGATAGGCCACGCTGCCGCGCACCTCGTAGAAGCGGAGCCGGTCTTCACGGTCCACCACCGCCGTCGCCGGGATGGCGAGCGACTTCTTGCGGCCCACCTCAATCTGGCCGCGGGCAAAGAGGCCGCCGCGGAGCTTGTTGTCGGGGTTGGGCAGCGACACCTCCACGACGAGCGCCCGGGTGTCGCGGGTGAGCGACGGGGCGATGCGGGTCACCGTGCCGGCAAGGCGGCCAAGTTCAACCATGTCGGGGAGCTCGATGCCCACCGACTGCCCCATCGCGATGAGGCCCACATGCACGGCCGGCACCTGAAGCACCACCGTGACCGGGTCAATCTGCTGGAGCTCGATCACCGGGCTGGGCGGCTGCACAAAGGAGCCCTCGTCGGTCATCTGCTTGGAGACGATGCCATCAAAGGGCGCACGAACCACCGCGTCGCCCACGGCGATGTCGATGATGCTGGCCTGCGCCTCGGCAGCCTTCACAGACAGCCGAGCCGCCTCGCAGCGGGCGTCAGCCTGCTGCACGTCGGCCGTGGCGATGACCCCCTCCTTGTGGAGCTCCTCGGCACGCGCGCACTCACGATCGGCCTGCGCCGACTGGGTGCTGGCGAGCTGCCGCTGCACCTTCACCGCATCCAGGTTCCGGGTCGCCTGACGGGCATCGAGCTTGGCGATCGGGTCGCCCGCCTTCACGCTGTCGCCCCGGTCCACCAGCATCTCCAGGATGCGGCCCGTCGCGTTGGCGGCCACCATGGTCGAGCGCGCCGGCTCCACTTCGCCCGTCACCATCACATATTCTGCGAACTCACGCTCGGTCACAGCGACCGTGGCGACCGAGGCGGTCGTGCTTGCGGCCTCTGCGGGTGGCTCATTGACGGCGGGTGCGGCCGGCTTCGAGCAGGCGGAGAGGGAGACCAGACAAAGGAGCGAAGCGAGAGTGATTCTGCCGTTCATGCGCTGCCATCTTCAAAGGAGAGAGCCCGAGGCTCCGAGTTTGGCGCGCTGCGTAATGTTGGTTCAAAGGGGTGTCAACCGGTTGGTTGACGGTCACACCGTTGTGCGTGTAGAGGCGCACACATGGCATCATCCGAAGCAGAGACCACACTAGAGCGCATCCTCGATGCTGCGGCCGCGGAGTTCGCCGAGCACGGCTTCGCAGGCTCGCGCGTGGACCGCATCGCTCGTCTCGCAGGATGCAACAAGCAGCTCCTCTATCACTACTTCGGAAGCAAAGAGGGGCTGCGCCACGCCGTCTTCCGCCGCGGCCTCGTCGAACGGGGCGAGCGCCTCCGCAACATGGCAGGCGGCCCCGCCGAGATGGTCGCAGCCGGCTTTGCCATCATGGGCGCCGACGAAAACTGGATCCGCATGCTGCTCTGGGAGCGGCTCTCCGCCACCGGCTGCGAGTTCGCCGACGAGCGCCGCGCCCACTTCCAGCAAATGGTCGAGCGGGCCACCTGGGTCGCCGACCCGGCCCTCCGCCCCTTCGTCACCCTCGCCTGCATGAGCATGGCCGCCTTCCCCTGGACCCTCCCCCAGGTGGCAGAGCTGGTCACCGCGAGCGACATCCGCTCCGACGCCTTCCGCAACGGCTACCTCGCCGCCATCCAGCTCATCCTCGGCGAGCGCGCCCCCGCCGAAGCGCCCCCGGCGGTCGAAGCCCCCGCCAAGCCCACCGCGCCGCGCAGCCGTAAGCGCTGACCCACGCCGCACCTTTGAGCGCCGACCCGCATCCTAAGGGTCTCTCTTGCCAACGCGGCTCACCGTGAAGTCTGCCCTCCATCGCAGCGAAAACCTCATCATCCAGCGGGTCGACGGGTCCGGCCAGGTGGAGGTCGAGATCCGTTTCAGCCACTTCGCCGCCCGCGGCCTCTGCGAGGGCAACTGCCCCCACTGCGGCCGTCGAGGGCTGCCCTCCCACTGGGAGCTCGAGGGGCCCGAGAGCCGCGCCAACACCATGTGGTTCACCTGCTCCGAGCCAGCGCTCTGCGACACGCCAGGCTCCGGTGCCCGCTCCTGGACGCAGCCGGTGCTCTTCGCCCGCGGCTGGGAAGACCGCTAGTCGAAGTCGAGCAGCGAGAGCTGCTCCAGCGGGCTCTCCTCTGCAGGCGGCGGAGGCGGCGCGACCCGCTTTGGCTTTCCGCCGACTGGCACGCACCGGGTAATCCGCTGCAGCCGAAAGGTCCGCTCCTCCTTCCGCGCATGGCAGAAGGCCTGCAGGTAGGTCTCCGCCACAATGCGGTGGGGCGTTACCACCCGGGTGTTCATCTCGCCCCGCTCCTTGGAGAAGTAGTCCAGCTTCACATCGACGCCCAGCGCGAGGCAGGCGTAGAGGAGCGACGAGACGGGCGCCTCGCTGTCGTAGAGGATGCCGTCGCCGTCCCGCTCCGCCACCTCCGAGAGGTCTACCGGTTCGACGGGCGGCAAGCACTGGTCGAGCAGCTGGTAGGCCTCCACCTCCACCCGCATGTTCTCCGCGGTGTCGAGCAGCCGCATGAGCCGCTCGCGCACCTCCACCACCCGCTCGGTGCTCAGACGGGTCGCGCCGGCCCGGCTCAGGTGCTCGAGCAGGTGAATCGCCACGCCAATCGCCTCCAGCTCCTCCGGCAGCTCCACCCGGAAGCCGCCATGCGCCTTCACCATCGCCGGCTCCTTGCGGGAGCGCGGGGCGGGGAAGCGGTCGCGCAGCCGCTCGGTGAGCGGCCTCGGGCCGGGGGAATGAGCAGGCTTCGGCATAGGGCGAATCTACCGAGGCGCCGCGGGCGGTGCAACCCGCTGCACCTCGTAAAAGCGGGCAGGGCGGAGCAGCAGGCCGCCGAAGCTGTCTGTCGCCGATCGCAGCAGCCTCCACTGCTCCGCTGCCAGCCGCAGGTCGCCCGCTCCGTCGAGCCCCATGCCGGCCGCAGCCTGCTCCTCCAGCCCCACCAGCACCGCGCCATCGCTGGCGCCCAGCTCCACCACTGCGCCCCGCACCGCCACCGGCCGGCGGCTCGCAATCAGCGTCTCGCGACGGCACCGGCGCGGCCACCACCGCTCATCCCAGTCCCGCCCCACGCAGAGCTCCGCCGCCTCCTCCCGCTCCGCCCGATAGTAGAGCTCCGAGGCCGCCGCCAGCAGCTCCGCCGACGAGGCCGCGCCACCCACCTCTGCCGCGGCGGGCAGCCCACGCACCACCACCGTGTCGGCCTGGTAGCGCTGCAGCGCCAGCCCCAGCGCCCGCAGCCGCTCGTAGGGCGACACCGTCCCCGCCGGGCTCACCCAGCCCGTCGTCTCCGCACCTTCCAGATCGACCACCAGCAGCCGCACCACCGCGCCACGCTCCGGCGCCGGCGCCCCCTCGAACCGGACCAGCGCCCCATACCGCACCGCGCGCTCCGGCTCCCCGCAACCCGCCGCACCGAGCAGGCACAAACAGAGCCAGCCCATGCGAATCACCCGCTGCA
>CANMDT010000162.1 GCA_947496715.1 Myxococcales bacterium | reverse complement strand
CTTGGCAGCCGCCGCGCAGCCCTCCGACGCCGCAGAGTAATCTGGCCGTTCGACCCTGACGAGGGCTCCGCGGTGCGGGGCCCTTCGCCGTTTTGGACTAGGGGTTCCGCCCCAACTGCCGCTCGAACCAGAAGGCCCCGAAGGGGATGCTCACGACCACCAGCGCGATGGCCATCCGGAACAGCGACCAGCGGGCCGCGAGCCCGAAGTACAACAGCAGCATCCCGAAGGCGACGAACAGCAGACCGTGCGCCATACCGATAACCCGCACCGCCTCCGGCATGCCGAACCCATACTTCAGCGGCATCGCCACGAAGAAGAGCAGCAGCGCAGAGATGCCCTCCGCAAAGCTCGCGCGACGGAGCCAGGTGGGGTCGGGGGATGGGGTGTCGCTCACGGGGAGGCCTTCGCAGGGGATTCGGGCGTTGCAACGGCGCCGATGGCCGGGGCATTCCAGCGCCCCATCGCGGCCCGCTCGTAGCCCGATGCACCCAGCCGGCGCATCGCCGCAGCGTCTTCGGCAGGCGTGCAGGAGCCGGGCAGGGCGCAGCCATCGCGCGGTTCGCCGGAGGGCGCCGCTAGGCCGTGCGCCTCACGAGGCTCCCAGACCGAGAAGACCAGCGCCCGCGCCTTGTCTACCTGCGCCCGGTCGGGCGTCTCGACCCGCGACATCGCCGTGAGCAGCACGAGCGCAAAGGCCAGCGAGGCCGCCGCCGCCGCCCAGCCGCGCCAGCCGCGCTCGCTAGCGGCCTCGGTCACCACAGCGCCCCAGCAGCCAAAGGCCAGCGCTGCCACCAGCCCGATGGCCCACGCAGCAGGAACCCCAAACCAACCCAGCGAGGTGTGGGGCCAGATGCCCCGCGACAGCAGGTAGCTGCCAAGCTCAAAGACCGGGTTGAGCGAATCGAGCGGGTAGTGCGGAAAGAAGGCAGCAGACAGACCGCAGACAAACATCGCCACCAGCACCAGCGAGGCCGTCGCTGCCCAGAGCAGGTCACCCACCCGGGTCCCGCGCAGCTCCGCCAGCACATGCAGAAGATACCAGGCCAAGACCGGTATGGCGGGCACGATGTAGCGCGGCCCGGCCCCCCAGCCACCGCGCCAGTCCTGCACCATCGAGATGAAGATGCCGTAGACCACCAGGGTTCCGATGGCGAGCAGTGCGGGTTCGCGGAGCCGCGGCGAGGTCACCGCCAGCGACAGGGTGACCACGGCCAGGATGGTCCAGGGTGCGAACCAGAAGAGGCCGGTCGCCGGCGCAAAGAAGCTCCCCATGAAGGCGTTGGACTGCAGCGCCTTGAGGCCGAAGAAGCCACCCGAGACATAGGCCGCAAAGGTGGGGTTCTCCAGGTTGGCGTAGGGCGTCGAACCGATGCTCCCGAAGGCCCGCAGGTGAAAGAGCGCCAGCAGGCCGATGGGCAGCAGCGATCCCGCCACCGTCAGCAGCGTGTATCGCAGCCGCCGCGGCGAGCCCCAGAAGCCGAGCAGCCAGGCCACGCCTGCGCCCAGTAGCCCCGGATACTCCATCATCACGGCGCCGCCGAAGCAGAGCCCCGCAAGCAGCGGCAGGTAGGCCCGGTCCGGCTCCCGCCGATGGGCCAGCACCGCGAGGTAGCCGCCGAAGCTCGCAGCCGCAGCCACCGAATGCGATACCGCCAACCCGCCGTACGAGAGCAGGGTGCTGCCCAGCGCCAGCATCAGCAGGCCGAGCAGCCGCGTCGGCAGGTGGTCCGTCACCCACCGCGTTGCGCGCAGGTAGAGCAGGAAGAAGAGGAGCAGCGGCAGCGTGGTCGCCCCCAGCCGGGCCCACGAGACCACCGCCTGCTTGGTCGCCTCGACGCCGCGCATGGCCGAGACCTTGAGCCCGAGCCAGACGGCAGGTGCGGCGAGGTAGGAGGTGCCTGGCGCCTTGCCCGGGAAGAGCAGATCGCCCTTCTTCGCCTTGTCGTTCACATAGCCCCAGCGCGACGCGACGCTGTTGATGGCGAAGGTGTGCGACTCCGCGAGCGACAGCGCCATGTAGACCCGCACATTCTCGTTCGGATTGTTGAGCTTGTCGAAGTAGGGCGAGAAGATGAGATAGGCAGCCGCAACCGCCGTCATTGTGAATGCAACCAGGAGGCGCCTCATCGGTGATCCTCCCGCTGTATGACCGCCGCGAGCGACCAGCAGAAGTGGCGTGCCCCCGTCTCGGACGAGCGGATCTTCAGCTGCAGTGGGCCTGCGGCCGCCCCGTTGAGCGGCTGGCTGATCTCCTGCCGCCCCTTGGTCCGCTGGCTCACGAACCGCCGGTAGAGGCTCACGCCGGAGATTTCGAACTCGATGGCGGCACCCGTCGGAAGCGACGCCGCGTAATCACTCTGCGCAATCCAACCGGTCAGGTGGGTCGCCCCCTGCACCTCGGGGAGCGCGATAAGGAGGTCGGCCTTGGGCAGCGGGTGGCTCCAGATACATTCGAGCGGCTCGCCGCCGATGGTCTCGACCACCCGGTGAATCTGCTGCCACGACTCCTTGCCGCAGATGTAGCGGTCGCCCACCAGGCTGCAGGGCCGCTCCTTTCCATCCTTGCGCACCGAGACCAGCACGCCGCCGAGATCGGCGGTGTAGTCACGCAGCACTGTCACCGGCGAAGCGACCCGGAAGAGCGATATCGTCTCGATCCCAACCTGCCGCTGCCAGAGCCGAAACCCCTTGTGCTCCATCGTCCGCGCGAGGCTCACCGCAGCCGCCCCTTCGCCGATCACAAAGACCCGCTGCGCACGGAAGGCCTCGAAGGGGAGGGCATCGGCGGCGATAGCGGGCAGCGCCCCCATACGCTCCAGTTCGTAGCTCCGCGCACTGCCGGCCAGCACAACAAGGTCCCCTTCGCGGTACTGAGAGGCTACATAGCGCGCCGCATCGTCGAGCGACGGGTCAACCGACGCGACCCAGCCCGGCAGGCACCAGACCAAGGCGGCCGCGGTCGCAAGCGCTGCCACGAGGCGGGTGAGCGTTTCGGTCAGGGAGAGCGTCATGGTACTGCAAACAGGGGTTGCGCCGCCTGCTACCCGCGTGCTCACAGGCCGTCAACGCGCCGCCACAGCAGGAGCCGCGCACACCACCGTGAGCGCCGTTTCCGCTTCTATGCAGCGCCCCCTTCTGCTATCCCTCCACGCCACCACGCGGGAGGTTCCGATGTATGACGCGCTCCGTAAGCAAGACCCTGAAATCGCAGCCCTCGTCGACGGCGAGCAGGAGCGCCAGCGCACCGTCATTCGCCTGATCGCGAGCGAGAACTACGCCTCACGCGCCGTGCAGGAGGCCTCCTCCACACCCCTCTCCAACAAGTACAGCGAAGGCTACCCGGGCAAGCGCTACTACGAGGGCCAGCAGTATATCGACCAGGTCGAACAGCTCGCCATCGACCGCCTCAAGGCCCTCTTCGGCGCCGAACATGCCAACGTGCAGCCCTACTCGGGCTCGCCCGCCAACATGGCCGTCTACTTCGGCCTCATCGAGCCCGGCGCACCCGTCATGGGGCTCGGCCTGCCGCACGGCGGCCACCTCACACATGGCTGGGGCGTCAACTTCTCCGGCAAACTCTACCAGTCGCACCAGTACCCTGTCGACAAGGTCACCGAGCGCATCGACTACGACGAGGTCCGGCGCATCGCCCACGAGGTGAAGCCCAAGCTCATCTTCGCCGGCACCACTGCCTATCCGCGCTTCGTCGACTGGGCCTTCTTCCGCGAGGTCGCCGACGAGGTTGGCGCCTACCTTGCCTGCGACATCGCCCACATCTCGGGCCTCGTCGCCGCCGGCCTGCACCCGTCGCCGGTCCCCTACGCAGACGTCGTCACCTCGACCACCCACAAGACCCTCCGCGGCCCCCGCGGCGGCATGATCCTCTGTCGCGCCGCGCTCGCGCCCGCCATCGACCGCGCCGTCTTCCCCGGCCTGCAGGGTGGCCCCCACAACGCCACCACCGCCGCCATCGCCGTGGCAGCCAAGGAGGCGACGCTTCCGTCGTTCGCTAGCTACGCCCGCCGCGTCATCGACAACGCCGCAGCGCTCAGCGAGGCGCTCACCTCCCACGGCTTCCGCATGGTCACGGGCGGCACAGACAACCACCTGCTCGTCGTCGACGTCACCGGCAAGGGTGTCTCGGGCAAGGTCGCCGCCAAGGCGCTCGACAAGGCCGGCATCGTCTGCAACTTCAACAGCATCCCCTTCGACCCGCGCAAGCCCTTCGACCCGTCGGGCATCCGCATCGGCAGCCCCGCCATCTCCTCGCGCGGCGTGCCGCCCTCCGAGATGCCCCGCCTTGCGGCCTGGATCGACCGCGTCGTCACCTCTCACGACAACGACGCCGCGCTCGCCCACATCAAGGCCGAGGTCCGTGAGTTCATCACCGCCTTCCCCGCGCCGGGCATCGACGCCGACTAGGTCAACCCATGCGTCTTGTAATCGTCAGTCTCCTCTTCGGGCTCCTCATCGGCGCCCTCGTTGTGCTGCCCTTCGGCTGGCCGATTGCCTACGGCATCATCCCCGGCCTGCTTGCCGCCTTTGGCGCGGCCTACTTCATCTACCGCCGCGTGAGCGAGCGGCTCGCGGGCGAGATGCTCGTCGTGCAGAACATCCTCGCCGCCGCCCCGCAACGCCCGGCCACCAGCGTCGCAGAGCAGCGCGAGATGGAGGCCAAGGCCCGCACCACCATCGACCAGGCCGTCGTCGTCCTGCTCTCCGTCCGCGACCGGCTCGGTCCCTGGATCCCCACCATGTCGGGCCAGATCAGCGGCAACATCGGCTCGCTGTTCTACATGAGCAAGCGCTTCGACGATGCCCGCCCCTACCTCGCCGCAGCCGCCTTCAACCACGGCCTCGCCCACGCCATGCTCGGCGCCATCCACTTCCGCGACAAGGCGCCGCTCCTCATGAAGGCGGCCTTCGAGCGGGCGGTGAAGTGGTCGGAGAAAGAGGCGCTCATCTGGAACTGTTACGCCTGGTGCCTCGACGAGAGCGGCGCCCGCAGCGAGGCCATCGCGGTGCTCAACCGTGGCATCAAGGCCATGACCGCCGAGCCCCGCACGCAGGCCAACCTCGAGAACCTGCAGAACGGCCGCAAATTGAAGATGCAGCCCTTCGACATGCCCTGGTATCAGCTCCTGCTCGAGGAGCCGCCGCGCGAAATCGTCGAGCAGATGATGGGTGGCCGCGACCCGCGCGCAGGCCTCCCGCGCCCCGGCTTCCGCGCTACCCCCAAGGCGCAGGGCGGCAAGTCGCTCCCACAACCCACCATCAGGCGCCGCGACACCCGCGGCTAAACGAAGGCCCACCGTGAAGATCAAACTCAAAGTCCCTGCTCGGCAGCTCAACGTCGCGCGCGTCCCCGAACTCGCCACCACCAAGGTCGACACCTCGGTCGTAGAAGATGTCGTCAAGTCGGCCATGGACCCCGAGCGCCCCTACTCGCTTTGGACCCGCTGGCGGGACGCCAAGGAACGGGGCGCGATGGGCGAGGTCTACGAGCTCACCGCTGAGGGCTCTCCCGCCCGCGCTCGCTGCGGTGACGAGGCGCAGTTCGGCGAAATCTACCGCCGCCGCGCCAAGCCCATGCCCGGCATGCAGCCCCTCGAGTTCCTCCGTATGAAACTCGAGAGCAACGACGCGGCGCAGCTCCTCTTCATCGCCAACTACGGCTCGCGCGAACGGCGCCACTATCAGGTCGAACTCTGGAACATCGTCCGGCTCGACGGCGTATGGCGCATCTGGTCTTTCGCAGACCGCGAGGTCGCGCAGGCGGTCAAGCCTTCGACCATCCAGTTTGCAGACTTCGACGCCCCCGTCTGGCCCGCGGCCTACCTCGACCTCCACGACGACCGCATCGCCAAGGAGCGGGCCTGGGTCAAAGAGTGGTATGAGCTCGCCGCGACCAAGAAGGCAGCGCGCGAAGCAGCGACCATCGAGGCCTAAGCCCGATTGCTACCGGCTGGCGACGTCGGCCGGCTTCGGCTGCCACTCGTCCAGCACCACCACCTCGGTCCGGTTGCC
>CANMDT010000161.1 GCA_947496715.1 Myxococcales bacterium | reverse complement strand
TCTCATCGCCCATAACCCGCGCCTGCTCCCACCAACCGAAGCCGAGCCGCTCGCGCCACGCGCAACCCGCTGGCTCACACTCCTCGAAGCAGAGAGCGCCGCGCTTACCCGGCTCGCGGCTCGGCCCGCGCCTGCGCGGCTCCGGCAGGCAGCGCGGCAGAGCTGGAACGACAGCGCCGGCTGGGCCGAGGCGGGGCAGCTCGACAGCGCGCGGCAGCAGCTCGAGCCACTCGAACGCTGGAGCAGGGCCGACCGGCCGGCCGGCCGCAAAGCCTCCAGCGAAGCCACGACTGCTTGCGGTCCCATCGACCGAGCCGAGACCACCGAGCCCCTCACCCACCTCTGGCTCGAGGCCTCCGCAACCCTGCTCGACAGCCTGCTTGCAGAGCGATCCGCGCCTTCGTATGAGACCCCCACCTCGGGGCGCGGCCTAGCCGCTGAGACAG
The DNA here is from genome assembly GCA_947496715.1 of Myxococcales bacterium. Taxonomy (GTDB): domain Bacteria; phylum Myxococcota_A; class Bradymonadia; order REDH01; family REDH01; genus CAIWGR01. The sequence continues at coordinate 5,603 of CANMDT010000161.1, read as the reverse complement.
GAATTCGCCTGAACCCGCAAACCTGATCCGGATCATGCCGGCGTAGGAAAGGAAGACCGCATGTCACGCGCAGAACAGACCACCCGCATCCCCGGGCCCGCATCCCAGATCTCCACCTCGCCCCTCACCGGCTCCCGCAAGGTCTACCTGCTCGGCAAGCAGGGCGTGCAGGTTCCCTTCCGCGAGGTCACGCTCAGCCCCAAGCCGAGCCGCACGGGCGCCGTCGAAGCAGCACCGCCGCCGGTCATGCTCTACGACACCTCGGGCCCCTACACCGACCCCGCCGTCACCATCGATGTGCACACCGGCCTCGCACAGCTCCGCGCCGACTGGATCGCCGCCCGCGGCGACACCGAGCTCGTCGAAGCCCGACTCGTGAAGCCCGAAGACAACGGCTACCACGGCGACTCCACCCGCGCGCCGGCCCCCATGCCCGAGGCCACCCGCCGCGAGATCCGCCGCGCGCTGCCCGGCAAAAATGTCTCGCAGATGTACTATGCCAAGCAGGGCATCATCACCCCCGAGATGGAGTTCGTCGCCCTCCGCGAGAACCTCAAGCTCCAGTCCATCCGCGATGCCGGCCTGCCCCTCGACAACGGCCGTGAAGCCCGCCTCGCCGGCAACCCGCTCGGCGCCTCCATCCCCAAGGAGATCACCGCCGAGTTCGTCCGCAGCGAGATCGCACGTGGCCGCGCCATCCTCCCCAACAACATCAACCACCCCGAGAGCGAGCCGATGATCATCGGCCGCAACTTCCTGGTGAAGATCAACGCCAACATCGGAAACTCCGCCGTCTCTTCCTCCATCGAAGAAGAGGTGGAGAAGATGGTCTGGTCCATCCGCTGGGGCGCCGACACCGTCATGGACCTCTCCACCGGCCGCGAAATCCACACCACCCGTGAGTGGATCCTCCGCAACTCGCCCGTCCCGATCGGCACCGTGCCCATCTACCAGGCCCTCGAGAAGGTCGGCGGCGTGGCCGAAGACCTCACCTGGGAGCTCTACCGCGACACGCTCATCGAGCAGGCCGAGCAGGGCGTGGACTACTTCACCATCCATGCGGGCGTCCGCCTCAAGTATATCCCGCTCACCGCCAAGCGGGTGACCGGCATCGTCTCGCGCGGCGGCTCCATCCTCGCCCGCTGGTGCCTCGCCCACCACAAAGAGAACTTCCTCTACACCCACTTCGAAGAGATCTGTGAGATCATGAAGGCCTACGACGTGGCCTTCTCGCTCGGCGACGGCCTCCGCCCCGGCTCCCTCGCCGACGCCAACGACGAGGCCCAGTTCGGCGAGCTCGAGACGCTCGGCGAGCTCACCAAGATCGCCTGGAAGCACGACGTGCAGACCATGATCGAGGGGCCCGGCCATGTGCCCATGCACCTCATCCAAGAAAACATGACCAAGCAGCTCGAGGTCTGCGGCGAGGCCCCCTTCTACACCCTAGGGCCCCTCACCACCGACATCGCCCCCGGCTACGACCACATCACCTCGGGCATCGGCGCCGCCATGATCGGTTGGTTCGGCACCGCCATGCTCTGCTACGTGACCCCAAAAGAGCACCTCGGCCTGCCCAACCGCGAAGATGTGAAGACCGGCGTCATCACCTACAAGATCGCCGCCCACGCCGCCGATCTCGCCAAGGGCCACCCCGGCGCGCGCCACCGCGACGACGCCCTCTCCAAGGCCCGCTTCGAGTTCCGCTGGCAGGACCAGTTCAACCTGTCGCTCGACCCTGATACCGCCCGCGCCTTCCACGACGAGACGCTCCCCGCAGAGGGCGCCAAGACCGCCCACTTCTGCTCCATGTGCGGCCCCAAGTTCTGCTCCATGGAGATCACCCAGCAGGTCCGCGACCTGGCCGCCGCCAACGAGGCCGAGGCCGAAGTGAACGCCGCCATGCAGGCGAAATCGGCCGAGTTCCGGGCCCAGGGCTCGCAGCTCTACGCCGAATCGGGCGACGCCGAGTAGCTGCCGAAGATCGAAGCCGGCCCACAGCCCCTGTGGAAAACCGGTGGAGATCTCTGGGGAGCCGACAGGGGAAACCGCGGGGTAACTTTTGGCGGCCCGGAAACTCCCCCTTGCCACCACCATCCCTCCCTGTGGACTTGCAACAGTTCTCCACCCGCCCCGAGCCGCCTCATCGCTTTGCACAAAGCGGCCTTGTGACCATCCTTCCACAGGCTCAGCCGCCCCCTATGACGGGGACGTGGAACTGATCTCTTCAAATTGTTTTTGCCTTCAAAATAGCAAGCGCGCGAGCGACCCTCCAGACTGGCGCGTTGCGCTCGACATTTCCGACCCGCTTGGACTACCTAACAGCCCGTAACCTTCACCCTGAGTGACCCATGGAATTCGTCCTCGACACACCCGCGCTGCTTCGTGAACTCTTCAAGGTGAAGGCTGTCGCGAGCGGCAAGAGCACGCTGCCCATCCTCCAGCACACCCTCATCGAGGCGCTCGAGGACGGCACCGTCACCTTCGCAGCGACCGACAACGAGCTCACGCTCATCTCGTCGGCCACCGCCAACGTCGTCACGCCGGGCCGCATCGCCGTCCGCGCCAGCGACTTCTTCGACATGGTCAAGAGCGCCTCCGCGCCCACCGTTCGCATCTCCAAGTCGAGCGATGGCGGCTGGGTCAACCTCGACGCCGGCGCCATCAAGGCCCGCTTCGCCAGCGCCGACCCGCTCGAGTATCCCGCCCTCGTCCGCTTGCCCGAGAAGCCGAGCATCGTCATCCCGACCGCCCAGTTCACCCGGGTCATGGACCGCGCCATCATCAGCGTCTCGACCGATGACGGCCGCCCCAACCTCACGGGCGCCCTAACCAAGCTCAGCGCTGACGGCACCTTCACCATGGTCGCCACCGACGGCCACCGCCTCAGCCACGTCTCCACCAAGATCGCCAACTTCGAAGGCGACCCTGGCGCGCTCGCGACCGGCGTCATCATCCCCAAGCGCGGCCTCGCCGAGCTCCGCCGCACCATCGACTCCACCGAGCCCGAGCTCGGCATCGAGGTCTCCGGCTCCAACGTCATCTTCGGCTACGGCGCCACGCAGCTCAGCATCCGCCTCATTGACGCCTCCTTCCCCGACTTCAACCGGGTCATCCCCGCCGAGAAGCCGGAGCGCCGCGCCGAGGTCAGCCGCACCGAGCTCCTCCAGTATGCCCGCATCGCCAACATGAAGGTCGGCAGCGGCAACGAGAAGAAGATGGTCCGCCTCGAGCTCGACCCCCAGAACAGCGCGCTCATCATCTCGAGCAACACCAAAGACTGCGAGTTCTCGGCCACCGTCGACGCCGTCTACTCGGGCAAGTCGGTCAAGGCCGGCTACAACCCCTCCTACTTCACCGAGCTGCTTCCCGTTCTCCCCGGCGATAAGCTCTTCGTCGAGATGATCGACGCCCTCTCGCCCACCATCATCCGCGAGACCGAAGGCGAAGATGGCGACGATTCGCTCTTCATCGTCATGCCGATGCGCCTCTGATCGCAGGTGTTCGTCCAGCGCGTCGCCATCCGCGCCTTCCGGAACCTTGAGCAGGTAGAGTTCGAACCCTCACAGGGCTTCAACCTCATCGAGGGTGAGAACGGACAGGGAAAGACCAGCCTGCTCGAAGCTGTGGGCATGCTCGCCAGTCTCAAGTCCTTCCGCGGCGCCAAAAACGCCGAGATGATCCAGGACGGCTACGAGCAGGCGCGCCTCTCCTGCCTCCTCATGCGCGACGGTATGGAGCGCGACCTCCAGATCGAGGTCAACCCCCGCTCCCGCCGCATCCTGCTTCACAACAAGCCGGTGCGACAGCTCTCCGAGCTCTACGGCCTGCTCAACCTTGTCACCTTCGTGCCCGAAGATGTGGGCATCGTGCGGGGCACGCCGGGCGAACGCAGGCTCTTCTTCGACCGCATGATCTTCGCCTCGCAGTATGCCTACGCCGACGAGATGGCCGACTACGAAGAGGCCCTCCGGCAGCGCAACGCCATCCTCCGCCAGGAGCAGCCAAGCCGTTCGCTCGCCCGCGCCTTCGAGTCGGAGCTCGTCCGGCACGGCACCACCGTGATGCTCCGCCGCATCGCCTATGCCGACCGGCTCGCGCCGCGGCTGCTGGCCACCTTCGGCGAGATCTTCGACCGCGAATTGCCGCTCACCGCAGCCTGGGAGGGAGAGCTGCTCGAACCCGATGAGCGCCCCACGCGTGAGACCCTCGAGGCCCGCTTCGCCGCCCGCCTCGACGGCTGCTGGAGCCACGACATGGCCCGCGGCCACACCACCGTCGGCCCCCACCGCGACGACCTCCGCATCTCGCTCGACGGCCGCGATGCCCGCACCTACGCCTCGCAGGGCCAGCAGCGGGCCGCCGTCCTCGCCTTCAAAATCTCCGAGATCCGCCTCCTCGAAGAGCAGCTCGGCTTTGCCCCCATCCTCGCCCTCGACGACGTCTCCAGCGAGCTCGACCCGCAGCGCAACGCCCGCCTCTTCGCCTTCCTGAGCCACTTCCAGGGCCAGGTCTTCATCACCACCACAGACCGCTCCTTCATCCGCATCGACACACCCTTCCGGCTGTGGCGCATGGCCCGCGGTCACCTCACGCCCGAGTCTGCATGAAGCCCTTAGCGACGGCCGCAGCGACCGACCCCGTCCAGCTCCTCATACCGCCCGAGCTCGCCGCCTGGGCCGCCCAGCCCGGCGTCACGGTCCACCGCTACCGCCTCTACTGGAAGAGCCTGTCGCCCTTCCTCTTCGGCGCCGGCCTGCTGCTCTTCACCGCCTTCTGGTGGGCGCTCCACCATGGCTTCGCCGGCCCCTTCAACATCGGCCTCATCGGCCTGCTGCTCGCCTTCTGCGGCTGGGCGCTCTGGGTCGCCATCCACTGGGCCACATTCCCCAACAAGGTCTTCGTCGCCCGCACCGCTACAGACCTCGTCCTCGTCGATGGCGCCCGCGCCTGGCGCATCCCGCTCAGCGAGCTCCGCAACGAGCATATCAACCGCGATCAGCTCAAGCGGGCCGACCGCAAGGCCACCCTGCCCCTCCACATCGGCTCCCACCGCTTCTCCATCCTGCTGCTCGGCCACTTCGTGAAGCTCGACAACCACCTGCAGCTGGTAGCCGCCCTCCTCGAAGCCATCATGCTCCGCAAGCAGGCCGGCGGCTAGGTCGCCTCGGGGTTCTGCTCCTGAATGCGCCAGAGCTCCGCGTAGAGCCCATCCTTCGCCAGCAGCTCCGCATGGCTGCCACGCTCGGCGATGCGCCCCTCGCGCAGCACGAGGATCTCGTCGGCATGCGCGACGGTCGAGAGCCGGTGGGCAATGACCAGCGTGGTGCGGCCGTTGGAGGCCGACCGGAGCGTCTCGAGGAGCTGCTTCTCGGTGTTGAGATCGAGCGACGAGGTCGCCTCATCGAAGACCAGAATCGGCGGGTTCTTGAGCAGCGCCCGGGCAATCGCCACCCGCTGCTTCTCGCCGCCCGAGAGCTTGAGCCCCCGCTCGCCCACCATTGTCTCCAGGCCCAGCGGCAACGAGGCCACAAAGGCGTCGAGCTGCGCCGCCTTCACCGCGTCGAGCAGCTCCTGCTCCGACGCGCCGACCCGGCCGTAGGCGT
>CANMDT010000160.1 GCA_947496715.1 Myxococcales bacterium | reverse complement strand
CGGCAGAGGCACTCTGCCAGAGGAGGGGGTTGGAGATGCGGACCTCGCCGCTGGTGCGGATGACGAGGTCGGGGTCGGGGAGGTCGCCTGTCCAGAGGTGGGCGCGGAAGCTGTCGGCGGTCACCTGCTCGGGGGTGAGGCGGCCGGCGGCGACCTCGCGGGCGAGCGACTGCGCAGCAGCGACGAGCTCTTCGCGGCCGCCGTAGGAGACTGCGACGACGAGCTGCATGGCCTCGTTGGAGGCGGTGACCTGCTCCAAGGCCTCGACGGCGGCGAGCACGACCTCGGGCAGACGGCTGCGCTCACCGATCACGCGGAACCGGATCTGCTTGTCGAGGAGGAGGTTGCGCTCCGACTCGCAGAACTCGACGAGGAGCGACATCAGGCTCTCGACCTCGTCGCCGGGTCGGGCCCAGTTCTGGGAGCTGAAGGCGTAGAGTGTGAGGATGCCGATGCCGAGCTCTCGGGCGCGGGTGACCGCCATGCGGACGGTCTTTGCCCCTTGGCGGTGGCCCTCGGAGCGGCTCTGGCCGCGCCCCGTCGCCCAGCGCCCGTTGCCATCCATGATGACGGCGACATGGCGCGGCAGCTGTTGAGCAGGGAGAGGAGATGGGCGCATGCGTCACCTTTGTCGGAGGCTCGTCTCTAGGCCAAGCGGCGCTGCTTTGCCAAGCGTCGCGATGGCGGCAGCGTGGCGGTCTCGTTTGCGCGCAGAGGGAGGGCTACAGGCTTGCAGCCGTTCGGGGGTTCGGGGTAAGGCGGGCCACCTCAGACCCACGACCGGAGCGAACCATGATTTTGTGCCGCGAGAGCATCCTGGAGGCACACGCCGAAGGCCGCATCGTCATCGACCCCTTCGACGCAGAGCTGGTGGGCATCAACTCGGTCGATGTGCGGCTGGGCGGCGAAGTCTTTGAGCTGGTGGGCCGAGACATGCGCGACCTCTACGCGCCCGACGACAGCCGCTGGCGGAAAGTAGAGCCCGTAACCGTTGCCCAGCTCCGGACTGTGAACCCCGGCTTCGGCGGCACAACGCTCCGCGACGACGACCTCTGCTTCGTCTTCCGGAGCGGCGGCTTCTACCTCGCGACCACGCTCGAGGCCATCGGCACCGCGGCCCTCCCCGGTGGCGCAGCCGATGGCGAGGCGCTGGTGCCCGAGATGAAGGCCCGAAGCACCGTGGGCCGACAGGGGCTTACGGTAGCGCTCTGCGCCGGTCTGGGCGACGTGGGCTACACCAGCCGCTGGGCGCTCGAGGTGCGGGTGGTCGACTACGGCGACGTGCCGGTCGCCGTCGGCACGCCCGTCGCCCAGGTGGTCTTTCACACCGCCACACCGACCGATGCCGCCTACGAGGGAGCGACCCGCTACCAGCACGCCGGCGCGGTGAAGTTCCTGCCCAAGCCACTCAAGATTCGCAGGCCCGGCGAGGGCTGATTGACAGCCTGCAGGCCGAACCGTACCTCGAGACCCTCCGCGCGCCGCCCGAGCTGCCCATGACCCGCATCGCCCTCCCCCTCATCCCCGAGACCGCGCTCCCCTCGAGCCGCAAGTCGGGACCGGCGCGTCCGTCGCTGGAGGAGTCACCGGCAGGCAAGCGCCCCGACTGGCTGCGTGTGCGGCTGTCTCTCAACGACCAGTTCTTCGATGTCCGCGACCTGGTGCACAAGGCGGGGCTGCACACGGTCTGTGAGAGCGCCTCCTGCCCCAACATCGGCGAGTGCTGGTCGAGCCGCTCGCTCACCTTCATGATCCTCGGCAATGTCTGCACCCGGAGCTGCGGCTTCTGCGACGTAGCGACCGGCAAGCCGGGCTCGGTCGATGTCGACGAACCCCGCCGCGTGGGCGCCTCGCTCTCCAAGCTCAACCTCCGCTACACCGTTATCACCAGCGTTGACCGCGACGACCTCCCCGACGGTGGCGCCGCCATCTGGGCCGAGACCATCCGCGAGATCCGGGCACAGTCGCCGGGCACCCAGATTGAGGTGCTGACGCCCGACTTCAAGGGATCGCTTGACGATCTGGCCACGGTGGTCGCGGCCGGCCCCGACGTCTTTGCCCACAACATCGAGACGGTCGAGCGGCTCCACCGGCTGGTCCGTCCGCAGGCCAAGTATGAGCGCACCCTCGCCGTGCTCCGCCACGCCCGCTCGCTCGGCGCCGTCACCAAGTCGGGCATCATGCTCGGCCTTGGCGAGACCGACGACGAGGTGGTCGAGACCATGCGCGACCTGGCCGCGGCCGGCGTCGAGATCGTCAACCTGGGGCAGTATATGCGGCCGAGCAACAACCACCTGCCGGTGATGCGCTGGGTGCGGCCGGAGGAGTTCGACGCGCTCAAGGAGCGGGGCATGGCCTTCGGCTTTGCCCACATCGAGGCGGGGCCGCTGGTGCGGTCGAGTTACCGGGCCGATCAGCAGGCCAAGGCCGCCAACCTGGCGCGGCTGCAGGGAGGGGCGCCATGAGCGAGACAGTCTGCAAGCGATGCCGCGGCGTGAAGGCTTTGCCCGCTGCTCCGGCCGGGTTCGACACGGCAGTCTCGGTGGGCTGCCCTAGCTGCACGCGGGTGGCCGACTGCCCCACCTGCGAGGGCACCGGCTTTGTCTTCGTCTGGGGCAAGCATGGCGGCCCGGTGGCCAACCGCTGCCCAGACTGTGCGGAGGTGCGCAAGCGGATGAAGCAGTTCGACGAGGCGCTTGTACCGCGTCACTTCTGGGATGCGGCCTGGTCCGACTTTGAGCGTGGCGAGCCGGGCATCCGTGACGCGGCGCTCATGCTGCGCCGCCGCATCGACGAGGGGTTCCGGCCGGGCGATGCCGGCGTGGTGCTCTCGGGGCCGCCGGGGCTGGGCAAGACGCGGCTGCTCTGCCGGGTCATCCGGGCGCTATCGCTCGAGAGGGGCTACAGGGTGCGCTATGTAGAGTTTGCACACCTGCTGTCGGAGCTCCGCGCGGGCTTCGAGCGGGGCGTGGGCGAAGGGGAGCTGATCGGCGAACTGGTCGCGATGCCGGTGCTGGTCATCGACGAGCTCGGCAAGAAGGCTGTCACGGAGTGGCAGGCCGGCATCCTCGATGAGATCATCAGCAAGCGTTACAACCGGGAGGTCTCGACCTTCTTCGGGACCAACCTGCACCGCGACCGGGCTGCGGCGACCCGCTCAGGCGCAGGCGGCGGCGTGGCGGTCGCGACGCTGGCCGACCGCATCGATGACCGCATCGTGAGCCGCATCGACGAGATGGCGCGCTTCGTCCGGATTGAGGGGACAGACCAGCGCCCGAAGCACCGCCGCGACGACTGACGCGCCGCGTCAGCACCAATCATGCTTGGAGCAGAACAGATTGTCTCGTAAGGTAGCGATCTTCGTCCTCTGCTTCGGGTGCTGCCATGCGTCGTCTTCTCCTCCTTGGGCTGCTCTGTCTCACCGGCTGTTCGACCTCCGACGTCGGCGGTTCTGCCACGCTCACCGCCTGCACCACGGGTGCCGACTGCGCCTCGGACGAGCTCTGCGTCGACCAGTTCTGCACGCCCATCGATGAGGTCGATGCGAGCGGCGCCGACACCACGGCCGATGTCGACACAACGCCCGACGTGACGCCCGACACGGCCCCCTTTGAGCCTACGCCCTGCACCTCTGCCGCAGACTGCGAGAGCGGCTACTGCGTACCAACGCGCGAGGGCAACCTCTGCACCGTGGCCTGCAACGGCCCCTGCCCCATCGAGGGCTGGATCTGCCGACTCGTGCAGAGTTCGGGCTCCGACGTGGCGCAGATCTGCATGCCGCCCGACAATGCTCTCTGCAGCCCCTGCAACGCCGACGTGGATTGCGACGGCCTGGCCAACCTCTGCCTCGAGAACCTCGACGGCACCTTCTGCGGCATCGACTGCTCGACCACAAACGTCTGCCCGGACGGCTTCCGCTGCCAGGACGTCACCCGCTTCAACATCCGCAACGAGCCGGTGAACTTCCGCCAGTGCACCCCCGTCACCAACACCTGCTCTGGCTGCTACGACCAAGACAACGACGGTTACGGCATCGGCGCCCGCTGCGCCGGCTCCGACTGCGACGACCTCAACCCGGGCGCCTACGAGGGCCGCATCGAGCTCTGCAACGGCACCGACGACGACTGCGACGGACGGGCCGACGAGGACTTTGACCTCAACACCGACCCGCTCCACTGCGGCGATTGCGGCATCAGCTGCAATGCGGTCCGCGGCACGGGCGGCTGCGCTGAAGGCCTCTGCATCGTGACGGCCTGCGAGACGGGCTACTTCGACGCCAACGCCGACTTCCTCGACGGCTGCGAATATGCCTGCACCCCCAACGCCGACACGGGCGGCATCGAGGCCTGCAACGGCATTGACGACGACTGCGACGCGCAGGTGGACGAAGACTTCGACCTGCAGCGCGACAACAGCAACTGCGGCGTCTGCGGCCAGAGCTGCACCGTGAACAACGGCGCCGCCCACTGCGAGTTCGGCGGCTGCGTGCTCGACGGCTGCGAGGGCACCTTCCGCGACTGCAACCTCCTGCCGCTCGACGGCTGCGAGAGCGATCCGCAGACCGACCCCGACCACTGCGGCAGCTGCGCCCGTGCCTGTGAGCTCGAAGGCGCCATCCAGGCCTGCGTCGCGGGAGAATGCGCCGTCGGCGGCTGCCAGCCCGGCCGCGCCGACTGCAACCTCGTCTCGTTCGACGGCTGCGAGATCGACCTGCTCAACGACCCCTACCACTGCGGTGCCTGCGAGACCGACTGCTCCTTCGCCGAAGGCACCCCCTCTTGCAACGCAGGTGCCTGCGGCGTCGCCACCTGCAACGGCACCCTGGCCGACTGCAACCGCGTCTACGAAGACCTCTGCGAGATCGACACCGCGGCAGACAGGGCCAACTGCGGCGGCTGCGGCCGCGTCTGTGACGAGACCAACACCGACGCCGTCTCCTGCGGCTTCCTCGGCTGCCAGGTGGACCTCTGCTCCGCGGGCTGGGGCAACTGCGACGGCCTGGTGGGCAACGGCTGCGAGCAGGACACGCTGGAGTCATTGGACCACTGCGGCGGCTGCGGCCTTGTCTGCGACCCCGCGGGTGCGGCCGGCTACTGCACGGGCGGCAGCTGCCGCTTCGACGGCTGCCTCGACGGCTTCCGTGACATCGACGGCGACCCCGCCAACGGCTGCGAGTATGGCTGCCTGCCCCTCTCCGACACGGATGAGCCCGACGATAGCGGCCTCGACGCAAACTGCGACGGCATCGACGGCGACATCGCCCGCGCGGTCTTCGTCTCGGCCTCGGGAAGCGACCGCAACGGCGGCCTGAACCCGGGCGACCCGGTCCGTTCGCTCGCCAAGGCGCTCGATGTGGCCAACACCACCGCCGGCCGCAACCAGGTGCTGGTCACGCTCGGCTCCTTCACTGGTTCGGGGCTCACGGTCTCCACCCCCGTCAGCATCTACGGCGGCTACTCGCTCACCTTCGCGGGACGGGGCGCCACCCGCTCGGTCTTCACCTCCACCTCTCCGGTCGCGCTCACCTATTCCGGCATCGGCGACCGGACGACACTCGACCGCATGACGATTCAGTCTGCCAACCAGACGGACCCCGGTGCCGAGTCGGTGGCGGTGGCGGTGGCAAACGCGGGAGGATTCCTGACGATCCGTAACGCCCTGCTCCGCGCGGGCACGGGAGGGTCGGGCTCCAACGGCGCCCCCGGCGTTTCGGGCGCCAGCGGCAACACTGGCGTCACGGGCGGAGCTGGCTGCGATGGCAACTGCAGTGGCCGGACGGGTGCCACGGCCGGCGCTTCGCCGGGCGGCGGAAATGGCGGTCGCGGGCCCTACCGTGGTTCGGGCGATAGCGGTGCCGCGGGAGCGCCAAACGGCTCTTCCTGTGGCGGCGGCGGCGGCGGCGGTTCTGGCGGCGGTGGCCTCGGCTGCGGCGATGGCAATCCCAACGCGGGCAGCCAGGGCGGCATCGGCTGCGACGCACCAAGCGGTAGCAATGGAACGCCGGCGAATGGGACGGGCGGCTTCGTTGGCATCGACTGGGTGCCGTCAGACGCATCGTCGGGGACCAACGGCGCGACGGGTGGTGGCGGTGGCGGTGGCGGTGGCGGTGGCGGCGAGAACTGCAACTACGTGTTTGGCACCTACTACGGCACCGGCGGAGC
>CANMDT010000159.1 GCA_947496715.1 Myxococcales bacterium | reverse complement strand
AGCGGCAGCATCGGTCTCCTCCAAGATGACCTCTGCACCCTCCGAGAGCCCCGAACCCTCAACCTCGGTCATCACGCCATCGGTGATGCCCACCTTCACGGAGCGCGGCGCGGGCTCGCCGGCAGAAAGCAGGAACACCTTCCCCGTCGCGCCGAAGCCCTTGCCGGAGCCGCCTAGCGCACCCTTCTTCTCTCCGCCCTCGCCTGCGCTCGCGCTCGGCTTGTAACGAAGCGCGGCATTGGGAACGCGGAAGACGCCTTCGCTCTTCTGTGTGGTGACGGTGACGGTCGCAGTCATGCCGGGCCGGAGCCGGCCGTCATCATTGCTGACCTCAATGACCGACTCATACGAGACAACCCCATTCGTGGTGATCGGCGTGATGCGGAGCGAGGTGACGGTGCCGTCAAAGGTGTCGCGCGGATAGGCCTCCACGCGGGCGACCGCCTTCATGCCCTCCTTCAACTTCCCGATGTTGGCCTCATCCACGTTGGCGATGATGCGCATGCGGGTGAGGTCATTGGCGATGACAAACAGCGTCGGCGTCTGGAAGCTGGCCGCAACCGTCTGGCCCGGCTCGACGCCACGCTTGGAGACGATGCCGTCGATGGGCGCGAGAATCCGCGTGTAGGTGAGCCGGTTCTCGGCCTCGGACAGCCCTGCGTTCGCCTGGGCGATCTGCGCCTCTGCAACCTGCACCGAGGCCCGCCCCGCATCGCGGGCCGCGACCGCCTGATCCACCTCCGACTGGGCGTTCAACGCGGCAGCGCGGAGCTCGTTTGCACGGGCCAGGTTCTTCTCGGCCAGCGCCAGATTGGCGGAGGCCTGCGCCCGCTGCGCACGCGCAGAGAGGAGCGACGCACGGGCCTGCGCCAGCTGCGCCTCATAGGGCGCCGCATCAATCTCAGCCAGCAGATCGCCCGCCTTCACCTTGGCGTTGTAGTCCACGTGAACGGCCGAGATGCGCCCGCTGACCTGTGCACCTACCGTGACCTCCAGCAGCGGCTGCACGGTTCCGGTGGCGCGGACCGTCTCTTCGATGGCCCCCTTGGAGACCTTTTCTGTCAGGTATCCCGGACCGGTGGGCTCCTCTGCCTTGCGCCCGAACTTGTAGTAGGCGCCTCCGCCCACTGCAGCCAGGACCAAAGCGATGAGCCACCAGCGACGGCCGCCGCGCGGACGCTTGTAACGGTGCTGCTCGGGCGTTTCGGAAACGGTCGTGTCTGTCATAGGAACCAATGGGCAACCGCGTCCCGATCAGGGAGGCGAGGTGATGCGAGAGTCTTGCTTCGGGATGCGCCGAAACTGCGAACGATGCTGAGCGGTCTGAAACAACGCTGCTCGTCCGCCCAGAAACAGGCGGGATGAACAGCGCCAGAGGGCTCCTAGAAAGCCCCGCGCGCAGTGGCCATAGGCGGAGTGGGCGTGGAATGCACATCGTGACCGCATCGGCCCGTGGAGAGCGCGATGCTGACGTGGCGGAGTGAGTCTCCGCACGGCTCCAACAGCATTAAGGCGCGCGTTGTTCCTCTTCACGCAACGCCGCCGACGCCTGCTCCAGACGCACCCGCGCCCGCTGCGCCTCTGCGATGCTCCGCAGGATGGCCGCCTCGCGGCTCCGGAGCTCCACCAGCGCTCCCGACGCGCCGGGGAGCACGCTGCCCTGAAGCTCGACCGGGCCTGTCGTACCTCGACTGGGCGCCAAGACTGCAACGCGACCGCCCTCACCGCCCGGCGCGCCCGTCACGGGGCCGCTCGGCGCGGCAGCTCCCGCGCTGTCAGCCGCAAACCCGGTCTGCTCGGGCGCCGGCCGCTCTGCGGTCGCCGCCGTATCGGTCGCGACGCGCGACGAGGCAGCCTCTGCTGGGCGCGCTGTCCGTCCGCGCGAACCGAAGCCATCTTCAAAGAGCGCATCGCTCGAGGCCATCGCACGGAGCCGGCCCTGCAGGCGCCGCTGCTGCTCCTCTGCCTGAATGCGCGAGCGAACCTCGCTGAGCTGCCGCTCGAGGCGGGCCGCGTGGTCGCGGAGCTCAAGCGATGCAGCCATCAGCTGCTCCGGCGTCGGCGCGGCGACATCGAGAATGGCCTCGACGGGCGACGCCGACATTGGCGGGAGCGGAGCACGGACCTGAGCCAGCTCGGCGGTAAGCCGCTGGAGCTCCTTCCCCACGCTGGCGGCACGCGCAGGCTGCCGAAGTTCGAACTGCAGCGTCTCGATGCGCGCAAGCAACGACTCCCGATACTGCTCGATGAAGGCATCGAGCCGCTGCTGCGCGACGACCAGATCGCCATTTGCAAGCTGAAGCGCCACCGCCTGCTCATGCGCCAGCTTCAGGTCAGCCTGCAGCGTGGCAGCCGCGACAGGACTGGCACTCGCAGCCCGCTTTGCGGCCTGGATGGACTTCGCGAGCAGCTCGTATCGCGCAAGATTACCCCCGTGTGCCGCGGTCATCCGCTCAACCAGCACCGACTCTTGCCGCATCTGCGCCGCCAGATCGCTGAGCTCATCAGCACGCGCAGAACCCGCTGAAAACAGCAGCGTGGCGAGTGCCATGGAACCTAGAAGCCAGCGCATCGGAACGCTCATCATGAAAAGACGCAGAGCAGTTTGCAAATTGTGCGCCAACGCACGGGCGCAGTGTCACTGCTCACCCAATCCTACACCATCACACCCGTAGCAGCGAACAACCGTCAGCTTTCTGACGACCTGCTGTGAACTTCTCCAATGCCGTACTTCTCCAGCTTGTAGTAAAGTGCCGGCGTCTTGATGCCGAGCAGGCGCGCCGCCTCCGTCTTCACGCCGCCCGCCTTATCGTAGGCGCGGAGGATGAGCTGGCGTTCGATGGCGTCGAGGAGCTCCGGTAGCGAGCGGTCGCCCTCCGGCAGGCTCAAGTGGTCGCCGCGGGAGCCACCCAGAACGTGTGCTGAGAGGTCCGTGACACCGATGTCAGGCCCATCTGACAGCACCACCGCCTGCTCGATCACATTCTCAAGCTCGCGCACGTTTCCGGGCCACCGATAGCTCGTGAGCGCTGCCAGCGCCGACTCGGTGAGCCGGTGGGGCGGCAGCCGGCTCTTCGTAAGAGCCCGCTCTAGAAAGTGCTGGGCCAGCGCAGCGATATCGCCAGAACGCTCGCGCAGCGGCGCCACCGTCAGCGGGATGATGTTGAGGCGGTAGTAGAGGTCTTCGCGAAACCGCCCCGCCTTCACCTCGGCCGCCAGATCCTTATTCGTCGCCGTCACGACCCGCACGTCGCAGACGATACTCCGCTCGCCGCCCACCCGCTCAAAGGTCCGATCCTGAAGCACGCGGAGCAGCTTCACCTGCATCGACGGGCTCACATCACCAATCTCATCGAGGAAGAGCGTGCCACCGTCGGCCAGCTCGAACCGCCCAAGACGGCGACGGCCCGCGTCCGTAAAGGCGCCCTTCTCATGGCCGAAGAGCTCCGACTCTAGCAGCGTGTCGGCGATCGCGCCGCAGTTCACTTTGACCAGCGGCCCGCGCCGACGGCCGCTCAGCTCGTGCAGCGCCGTCGCGACCAGCTCCTTGCCGCTCCCCGACTCGCCATGGATGTGCACCGTTGCATCCGACGGCGCCACCTTCACGATCTGCCGCTTGAGACGGACCACCGGCTCCGACTCTCCGATGATCCGGGCGAGCGCATCGTCCGCTCCACCGCCGCGGAGTTCACGCCGAAGATAGTCGTTCTCATGCTCCAGTTTGCGGCCACGCTTGCGCTCCTCCCGCACCTCTAGGCAGCGCTGCACCTTCGACCGCAGCAGCTCGGCGGGAAAGGGCTTCTCGATGAAATCGAAGGCACCCTGCTGCATCGCCTCCACCGCCGTCTTCACGCTCCCGTGGGCGGTGATGAGAAGCACCAACGCCGACGGCTCGAGCAGCCGCACCTCACGGAGCACCTCCATGCCACCCACCGGCTCCATCTTGAGGTCGGTGATCACCATGTCGATGTCGTCCGGTCGCTTGGCGAACTCCTCGATCGCCAGCTTACCACCCGTGAACGAGGTCACACGATGGCCCGCCTTCTCGAGCACCGCCGACACGCCCTCACGGACCGTGCCGTTGTCATCAATCACAAAGATGTTCGCCATCTGGTCATCTCCCTTCCGCCTGTTACGATGCCATCATCCAATCCAGTCAGGATCCAGAGAGGTGGTCGCCTCTTCCGCCGCAATCGGAACCGCCAGATCGAAGGGCAGCGAGAACCGCACCGTCGTCCCCACACCCTCCGTTGAGGCGACGGAGAGCCTTCCGCCGTGCCGCTCCGCCACCTTCTGTGCCAGCGCCAGGCCGAGCCCCGTCCCCTTCTCCCGCGTCGTAAAGAAGGGCTGATTCGCGCGCGACAACACCTCGGCCGACATGCCGCGCCCGCCGTCGACAATCTCCACCACGCGGAAGCTTCCCTCCTGCTGCAGTTCGAGCCGGACGACACTCCCGGCCGAAGAGGCCTGGATTGCGTTGAGGACCACGTTTGCAACCGCACCGCGCAGCATCTCGCGGTCGGCCGTCAGTTCGATCTGCGCGGGCTGCACGACCACGCGAACCCCTGCCGCCTGTGCGACGCAGCTGCATGACTCCGCAACCTCCAGCAGCAGTTCTCTTCCGGCGAACCGGACGGTGCTCGCCCGCACATTCCGCGAGTAGGCGAGGAACTCCTCGACCACCCGCTTGAGGTAGTCGAGCTCACGCCGCACCCGCTCCACTTTCTCGTGCGCGATCGGGTCTCCGCGTAGGTCTTCCTCGAGCAGCCCCACGAAGAGCTCCATGCCCGAGAGCGGGTTGCGCACCTCGTGGGCGATGCCGGCCAGCAACATCTGGGTCTGCGTGTCGCGCGCTGCCAGCGCTGCCCGCATCCGCTCAATGGCCCGCGCCAAGTCGCCAACCTCGTTCGTGCCGAGCGACGGAACGACCGTCTCGAGCGCCCCCTCCTCGAGCCGCTGCGTCACGCTGAGGAGCCGGCCGAGCGGCACCGTAAGGCGGCGCGAGAAACGGTAGGTCAGCGCTGCCACAGACAGCAGCATCACCACCAAGAAGATGCCGACCATCAGCGCAAAATCCCGCAAACCCTCGAAGAAGGGCGCGCTGCCCTCTGCGACAACGGCGCCGACGACCTGACCGTCCGACCGCAGCACCGCGAACCCACGCTGCATGAGGGTACCGTCTTCGGCCTCGAAGCGCAGCGAGGTGGTCGCCGTACCGGCTTGGAGAACATGGTCGATCTCCAGCCGCTCAGGTTCAAGGTCGAAGGCAGGCATGATGGTGTCAGCACTGTTCGTATCCACCAAGACCCGGAGTTGCTTGTCGACTACGCGAACGCGGCCGAGGCCGGTGGCGTCACGAAAGGTCGTCATCTCCGCTTTGAGCCGACCGTGAGTGGCCACGCTGTCGGCCTGAAGTCGCTCCAATCGCCCCGCGTCGTGGGTCATCTCGAGGTGGGCCGCGTAGGCCTGCGCGAGACCGATGAGCCGGTGAGAGAGTTCGTCCTCCAGCTCGCGCCGCGACAGCCACAACCCGCCAAATGCGATCGGCAGGCAGGCGAGCAGCACCAATGCCTGCGACAGGACGATCATCTGGACGCGAAGACTCTTCATGCGAGGGGTATGGCAGAAGTTGAGATTCAGATCAGCAACCGCCGACGCGTGCGTTGACAGCACAGCGGAGGCGAGGGTACAGGGCGCGTGGCTTGAGCGCAGCCGGCGATGTTCGCCGCTGCAGGGAAGTTCGGTGAAATGCCGACGCGGACCCGCCACTGTAAACGGTCATGACTTCGCATTCTGCCACTGCGCTTCGGCGTGGGAAGGCGCGAAGCCGCTCCTCGGAGCAGCCGTGAGCCAGGAGACCGGCTCGAGCCCTCGGAACGTGTTGTTCCGGGTTCATGACGGCTTCGGGAATGAGCACGTCGACGGTCCTCGTGGCGTCTTCTTCCCGTTGTCTTTGCCCCTTCGGGTGAGAGAGGCGTGATGTTGAAGATGTTGAATGGATTGAATGGCAGAGGTTGTGTTCTGTTGCTCTGCCTTACGCAGAGCGCCTGCTCCGACGACCCCGACAGTGAGCAGGTCGAGGACGGCTCCGGCGATGCAACCAGCGATGGTTCCGGCGATGCCACCGGCGACACCGCCACGGAGGGCTCAGGAGACACAACCGCCGACGGCTCCGGCGACACCGCCGATGCGGCTCTGGCCCTCCGCGTCTCTCCCAACCCCCTCCTCCTCCGCGTTGGAGAAAGCCCGCAACTCACCATCTCGGTCGTGGGAGCCGACGGCATCGAGCGGCAGGCCGCGGAGGGCGAAT
>CANMDT010000158.1 GCA_947496715.1 Myxococcales bacterium | reverse complement strand
CGTCGCAGGAGCAGGCGGAGGGGGAGCAGCCAACCGAGGTGTCGCAGGTCTCCATGAACCCACAGCCTGTGGTGCTGCAACCGGCCGGCGAGGGACCGCAGGAGCTCGGGGCGCTGCAGCGGGCAACGTCCGTGGCGGGGTCGGTGATGCAGAGGTCGCCCAGCGGGCAGTCTGCGTCTGAGGTGCATTCGGGCGGGAGCGGTGAGCAGTCGCAGCCACCGCAGTGGGGCCGGAGCCGCGGCGAGGAGCCGTCGGGGCAGGCGGCGCAGTCGATGGCCGGGCAAATGGAGCAGACGCCCGCCTCACACGACTCGAACTGGGCGCAGTCGGTGTCGGCGACGCATACTGCCGTCGCGCAAACTCCCACGTAGTCGACGGCGACGCCGGCCTGACCTGCGAAGCAGTCGTTGTCGTAGGTGACGCCATCCACGCCGCAGACGGGGGCGTAGATCTCGGGGCAGCTCACCGAAGTGTCGGTGGTGTCTCCCGAGTCTGCGCCGGTGTCACCCGAGCCCGAGCCTGTGTCGGTGGTGGTGTCAGCAGCGGTGTCGGCGGTGCCGGTGTCTTCTGTGACGTCGCCCGAGCCTGTGTCGGTGGTGGTGCCCGTGTCGGTGGAGCCACTGCCCTCGTTGCGGGGGAGCTCGTCAGTGCCGCAGGCGGCGAGCGCGACCAGCGCGAGGGAGGCTATCGTCAGATTCTTGAAGGACATGGCAGTTCTCCGTCGCGGAGTGAGGTTAGGTTGGGGCGTTGCGCTCCGCGCGCGTCGCCGGCTGCCAACGATGCAACGACTATGCCACAGATGGGCGTGGCGGTCATCTTTTCGGGTCGGCGGCGTATTGCCCAGCGTGGTCACTGCGGCGAAGATGCCGGTATGGAAGCCACCACTCAGCCCACCGCGACCCGGTCGCCCGCGCAGCCCGCCGCGCTTGGGCAGCTGTGGCTGCGTCGGTTGAGCTCCTTCTGGTTGCTCGACCTGCTGGCGCTCGCCACCTTCGTCTGGCTCACGCCCAGCCTCATTGCCCACTTCGGCGCTGCCGAGTTCGGCATGTTGGCGGTGGCGCAGTCGCTGGTGGGCTATCTGGGGCTGGTGGATCTGGGGCTCCGTCCGTCGCTGTCGCGCATGGTGACGGCCCGGCGGGCGATGGGCGAAGAGGCAGAGGTGCACAGGCTGCTCTCCACCGCCTTTGCCTGGCTGGCGCCGGCTGCGCTGCTGGTGGGCTGCGGCTCGTGGTGGGCCGCGGGCCAGACGGCCTCGGTTGGCCCTGCACTCGGGCTCTCTGAGGAGTCGGCGACGCGGGTAGCTCCCTTCCTCGGACTCAAGGGGACGGAGCTGGCGGTGGAGCTGCTGCTCTCTCCGCTGCTGGCTGCCAACGCGGCTGGCGGCAGGCTGGCCCAGGTCAACCTGCTGCGCGCCGGCCATCGCCTCGTTGGCATGGCAGCCGGCATTGCCACCGTCGTCTACGCCCTGCCGCTGACCACACTGGCGCTCGCCTCGCTCGTCGCGACCGCGGCCTCGGCGGTCGCCCACCTCTGGATGGTGCGCCGCGACCTGCCGGGGTTCTTCCCGCGTCCGTCGCAGCTCGACCGTGGCCATGCTCGCGAGCTGCTGGGGCTGGCCTCGCAGACCACGCTGGGCTCCATGGTGATGATGGTGGCCTTCCGGTCCGACGCACTGGTGATTGCGGGCACGCTGGGAACGGCTGCGGTGGCGCTCTACGCGCCGCTCTTCCAGTGGGCCGAGACGGCGATGCGGTGGACGGCCCGGATTGGCGCGGCGGTGGTTCCGGAGTTCACGGCCCATGTGGTGCGGCAGGAGTCCAAGCCTGCGGCCGACCTCTATGGAACGATGCTCGAGCGGAGCCTGCTGATTGCGCTGCTAGGCGCCATCCCGGTTGCCGCTGTGGGCGAGCTTGCAGCGTCGCGTTGGCTCGGCGGGGAGGTGCCACCGGCGCTCACTGTCATGCTGGCGCTCTTGCTGGTCGTTCACCTGCCCGTGAGCGTCTCGGCGCGCTACCAGTTGGCGCAGGGTCGGCTCTGGTCTGCGACGATGGTCTCTGTGGCGAGCGGACTGCTGAACCTGGGGCTGAGCCTGCTGCTGGTGCGGCCGTTCGGCCTTGCGGGCGTCGCAGCGGGCACGGTCATCTCGCAGGCGGTAACGGTGATGCCGCATCATACGCTGGCGGCGATGCGGGGGCTTGGCCTGACGGCGCGGGGCTTCCTGCTGCCGCTGCTGGCGCGGGTGCTGCTGGCCTCGATTCCGATGGTTGTGGTGGCCGCGGGCTGGCGCTGGAGCTGGCTCCGGTTTGGCGAGGCGGGCGCTGCCTTTGGCGCTGTCGCCTGCGCTGCCACAGGCCTCGTGATTGTCTGGTGGCTGGCGCGGAGGCGTCGCTGATGCGGAGCTTTCTCTATCTTACGCCACGGTTCGCGCCGGCAGCGACGGTGGGCGCGCTCCGGGCTGTGAAGTTTGCCCGTCACCTGC
The DNA here is from genome assembly GCA_947496715.1 of Myxococcales bacterium. Lineage (GTDB taxonomy): Bacteria > Myxococcota_A > Bradymonadia > REDH01 > REDH01 > CAIWGR01. Next base: position 3,844 of record CANMDT010000158.1, on the reverse strand, counting down.
CTGCGCAGGGGTGGCGGCCGGTGGTGCTGAGCGACATGGAGGCGGCGCGTGGTTTTGACCCATCGCTCGAGGCGCTGCTGCCCGCCGAGATTTCCGTGGAGGTGGGCTGGCGTCCCGAGAGCGGCGCGGTGCTGTCGGCTATGCGCGCCGGCCTGCGGGTTGCCCCCGATGTCGATACCCGCGGACCCTTCAAGCGAGCGCTTGCAGACCGTATCCGCGCAACTGCGCCCGCTCTCATCGACGGCCCGCGGGCGCTGCTGCAGGAGCTCAAACTTCCACTTTCTGCGAGCGAGCTCCGCCGGATCCACCATGCCGTTGCGGCAGCGCGCAGGCTCGTGGTTCGGGAGCGCTGCACGGCGATTGTTGCGAGTGGGCCACCCTGGGAGGCGCTCGTCGTGGGGGCAATCGTGGCGCGGTTGGAGAGGCTGCCGCTGCTGCTCGACTTCCGTGATCCGTGGGCGCTCTGCGAGCTCGGACGAGCGGAGCGGAGCTGGCTGGAGCAGCAGAAGGCGCTGCTGCTGGAGCGCTGGTGCGTTGGGCAGGCCACCGCGCTGCTGCTCAACACCGATGTGGCGCGCGACGCCTATGCAGGGGCCTACGGCGGCCGCGCGGGCCTGCGCATCGAGACGCTTCGGAACCATGCGGAGGCCTGGGAGAGCAGGCCCGAGGTGGAGCGGAGCGGCCCCTTCCGGCTGGTCTGTCCGGGCCGTCTCCGCGACCGTGTGATGAGCCACGGCCTGGTGCGGGCGCTTGCTGCGCTGGCCGCCGAAGGCTGGGGCCCGGATCGGCTTGTGCTCGAGGTGGTCGGACCGCTGTCGCGCCGCGCCGAGGATGCGTTCCGGGCTGCGGGTGTGCTCCGTTTCGTCCGGCTGGTGGACTGGATGCCGCAGAGCGATGTCTCGGCGTGGCTTGCGACGGGCGATCTACAGATCGTCCTCAACGCAGCGACGCGGCAGCGCATCCCTGCGAAGTTTTACGAGTGCCTGATGGTGCCGCGGCCGGTGCTGGTGTGTGGTGCAACCCGAGAGATGGCGCCGCTTACGGCGGGCATGGAGGGAGTGTGGTTGTGTGACCGCGAAGACGAGGCCCCGATCGCTGCGGCGATTCGCGCTGCGCTGACGGGAAGGCGAGCGGCGGTGGTTCGTGAGACCGGCGCGCTGACCAGCGAGCGTGCCGCCGCGCGGCTTGCGGAGCTGCTCTGTGCGGTCAGCCCGCGCGGCGCGGTGGCCTCGCCTTCGAGCGAAGAGTAGAGGCTCCATGCCACCTCGGGAGCCTGCCTTGCCACACTGCCTCTATCTCTCATCGGCCTTTCCGCCGATTGCGCAGGTGGGTGGGCTGCGGGCCTACAAGTTTGCCCGTCATCTGCCTGCAGCGGGGTGGCGGGTGACGGTGCTTTGCGCGCCTGTTCCTGCAGCCACGGCCGACGATGGCCTGCTGGCACAACTGCCCGCGGATGTAGGTGTGGTTCGGGGCTGGGGCAGGCCGGAGGATGCGCTGGTTGATGAGCGGAGCGAGGCAGGCCTCTTCGACGGTTCGGGTGCGACCTCCTCTCCGCTCCGAGGCCGTCTCGCGGCCCTGCGCAGGAAGCAGCTTCCGCCCGACTTTCTGCCGCTCGGCCGGCGTGAGATTCCGCGTGCCTGGCACGGCCTCGCCGCGGCAGAGGCAGTCATCGAAGAGGAGCGGCCGGATGTGATTCTGGCGAGCATCGACCCGGAGGCGACCATGGTCGCGGGGGCTCGCCTTTCGCAGCGCCACGGGATCCCGCTCGTGCTCGACTTCCGCGATCCGTGGGCCACCTGCGACCTGCGGCGTGGCGCCCGCTGGCCGCTGCAGCGGCGCCTGGTCGATGCGATTGAGCGGGGTGCGGTGGAGCAGGCGGCGGCGGTCATCTGGAACACCGAGACGGCGCGGACGGCGGCAGCCGCGCACTATGGGCCGGAGCTCGCGGCCAAGTTCTCGGTGGTCCGCAACCACCACGACAGTGGACTGATCGGCCGTTCGGTGGCGCAGCAGCCCGACGCGCAGGGGCCGTTCCGCCTGCTGATCCTCGGCCGGTTGCGGAAGTATGTGGAGGGAGCGGTGCTCTTTCGGGCGCTGGCGCTGCTGCGGGCCGCTGGTGTGACGGCCGAGCAACTTTTGGTGGAAATTGCGGGCACAGTGCCGGTTGAGAGCGTCAGATTTGCAACCGAGCTAGGCGTTGGTGACCTTGTGAAGGTCAAGGGTTCGGTGCCGCACGCTGAGATCGGCGAGGCGATGGCGCGTGCCGATCTGCTCCTCGCACTCACCCACGCATCCATGCAGCGCATCCCCTCCAAGCTCTACGACTATCTGGCAACCGACCTTCCGGTGGTCGTGCTGGCCGACAACCCCGAGATTGCCGCGATGACCGCGGAGTTTGCGGGTGTCGCGCAGCTGCCGCTGGACGATGCAGCCGGGCTCGCCTCGGCGCTTGCGACAGCGATGGCGAAGCGTGGAGAACGGTTTGATCGTGATGTGTCCTGCTTCGATAGTCGTGTTGCCACGGGGCAGCTTTCGGCGATTCTGAGGCAGGCTGTTGCGCATGGCTGAGGCGTCTGGAATCGAGCGGTCTCCGACCGTCGTCCGTCATCGTCCGGTAGCGCTGTCGATGCCGCGGCTGAGCTTCGTGGTGGTCGGTTTTTCGACCGGGCCAGAGCTGCTGGCCTGCCTGCACCGCTGTCTGCGCCAGACGGGGCTGCAGCGCGAGGAGCTGGAGCTTATCTTGGTGGACAACGGTGGACTGGAGCCATGGCTCGAGGCCTGCCGGCCGCTGCTCGACGCGGAGGTGACGATGCATCGGAATGCAGGGCCGAGCGCGGCACGGAATGAAGGTGCGCGGCTCGCCTCCGCACCGCTGGTGGCCTTCATCGACGACGACGGCTGGGTTGCTGAGGACTGGGCGATGGCAGCCATCGAGACCATGGCAGCGAGCTCCATCGCTGCCTGCCGCGGCAAGGTGGTCTTCAAGCACCACCCGCTCTTTACGGGCCTTGCCAACAGCTACGATCTCGGCGCCACGGAGTGCGATGATCTGCTCTCGCTCGAGGGCAATCTGGTCGTCGACCGGCAGGCCTTTCTGGAGGTAGGCGGCTTTGACCCAGAGCTGTTTGGTGGCGACGGGCTCGCCCTGGCCTTCAAGCTCCGCACCCGCTTCCCGGACCGTGCGTTGCAGTATGTTCCGGCGCTCTTGATGCAGCACGACTACTGCGACTCTTGGAGCAAGTTCTACCGCAAGTCGCGGCGCTACAGCAGGCGGGATCGCGCCCGCGCGGCCGTCCGACCGGAGGTGCAGGCGATGCTGCTGGCGCATCGTGCCGCAAACCCCCTGCGGAGGCCTGCGCTGCCCTGGTACCAGGTGCCGCCCGTCTGGCTGCTCGAGCAGCTTCGCCGCCTGATTCGGAGTCTGCCCGATGGCTGATCCGAAGGTTTCACCCGCGGGCGAGGCTTGGACCCGATCGCTTGGCTCCTACTATGTGGTGGACCTGCTCGGGCTGGTGGGTTTTGTGGCGCTCACGCCGGCGCTCATCGCCCATTTCGGCGCGGCGCAGTTCGGCGTCATTGCGCTTGCGCAGGGGCTTGTCGGCTACCTCGGCCTGCTCGATCTGGGCATCAAGCCGGCACTCACCCGCATGGTCGCGACGGCCTGGGCGCGGGGCGAAGAGGAGCGTGCACGGGAGCTGCTCACAAGTGGCTCACTGGTGCTCGCCGTGGCAGCCGTTGCGGCGCTTGGCGCGAGCCTCTGGATTGCGTCGGGTCTCAAGCCTGGCAGCGCGGGGCTCTCGGGCGCCGATGCGGCGGCGGTGGCCCCCTTCGTCGCGCTCAAGGG
>CANMDT010000157.1 GCA_947496715.1 Myxococcales bacterium | reverse complement strand
CCAACCTTCCCGGCCATCGACGACCTCATCGCCCGGGTCGAACCCCGCGCGCAGGCCTACCTCGCAAAGTCGGTCGATGTTGCCGCTGCGCAGGGCACCGAAGAAGAGCGTGCCGCGGAGGCGACCTCGCTGGCGGCCGAGCGGTCTTGGCTGATGAGCCTTCGGTCGCTCCAGGGGCTCCCCGCGCAGGCTGCCGTCGCCGCCCGTCGCGACCTTGCGGCGCTCGAGGGCAAAGTCGCCGAGTCTGCTCGTCTGGCCCTGGTTGCCATCGCGCAGTCGCCCTCCGACCTCCCGCTCTATGCCCGCGCGGCCGATGCCCTGCGCGTGGCCGGAGAGATCGAGCGGGCGCGCTACTACCGGCAGATTTTCGTCGACCTTGGCGGCGACCCGACGCTGGTTGCCCCGGTGACCGGCGCGCTCAACCGACTCCCGTCAGACGAGCGTTAGACCCCAGCGTGAGCAGTCCATGAGCGGCAAACAGCCCCCGAAGTCGACCGACGAAACGCACGACGATGCGACACGGCTGCGCGAGCGGCTTGAGTCGCTCTTCCCGGAAGGCCTGCGTCGCCGCGTGACCTCAACGGGCGAGGTGGGTGCGGCCATCGGCGGCGAGGTGCTCCGAAGCGTTGTGGGCGACCTCAAACTCCCGCGCGAAGCGGTCCACTACATGCTCGCTCAGGCCGATGCGACCAAGCGTGAGGTGGTACGCGTGGCCGCCAACGAGTTCCGCGACTTTCTGGAGACCGCCAACCTGGGCGACGAGGTCGCCAAGGTGCTGACCAAGCTCTCCTTCGAGATCCGCACCGAGATTCGATTTGTGCCTAACGACGCGGCCTTCAAGCCGGCCGTGACCTCACGGGTGCGGGTTGTCGACAATGCGGCGGCCGAGCCTGCGAAGCCAGGCGAGTCGGTGGCGTCGAGCGTGCTCGAGGAGGTCATCCGAGGCGCCGCGCAGGAGTTCGCCGACAGGGTGCTGGGACGCCGCGGGAAGGGCGAAGAGGCTGCCGCCGCGCCGTCCGCCTCGCCGCCGGTTGCGCCCGCCGCTGCCGAACCAGATGGGATCGAGGCGCCAAAAACGCGAACGCGCCGCAAGCGGACTGGCGGCGCGACCGGTTAGGGCAATCGGAGGCGTTACTTTCTCGCCACCGTGACATGCTCGATGATGACATCCTGCAGCGGGCGGTTGCCGGGTGCAGCGGGCACGCGGGCGATCTGCTTGATGATGTCGGTCTCGTCGCAGGCGCCGAAGACGGAGTGGCGGTTGTCGAGGTGGGCCGTGGCCCGGTCGGTGATGAAGAACTGGCTGCCGTTGGTGCCGGGGCCGGCGTTCGCCATGGAGAGGGTGCCCGCCTTGTCGTGGCGGAGCGTGGGCTCAAACTCGTCGGCGAACTGGTAGCCGGGGCCGCCCATGCCGACCCCCTGCGGGTCGCCGCCCTGGATCATGAAGTCGGGGATGACGCGGTGGAAGATGAGGCCGTCATAGAAGTTGCCCCGCTCCGGCAGACCCGTCTTGAAGTTGATGTAGGTCTTCTTGCCCGTCGCAAGACCGACAAAGTTGGCGACCGTGTTGGGCACCTTCTTGTCGAAGAGCTCGCAGTGGATCTGGCCGTGGGTGGTCGCGAGCGTCGCGATGAGCTTCCCGTCGCCGGGGAAGGCGGCGAGGATCTCGGCGGTGGACTCGCTGCCGAGCGCAGGAACCGAGCCGAGCGCAGCCTTGGGGGCTTCGGCGACGGGCGTGGGAGCAGGCGTCGGGGCGGGCGCAGCAGCAGCTGCGGGAGCCTCGGCTACCGGGGTCCCAGCAGCGCTCGGCTTCTTAGAGCAGGCGGCGACAAAGAGCAGCGGAGCGAGAGCGGCGAACATCTTCACGGTCATGAGCGAACCTCAGTCAAAGGGGACTATTCGATGGCGTTGCAGACGATTTCGATGGAGTCGAGGAACTGGCCCTGGCCGCCGCGGAAGCCGGTGACGACGAAGCCGGGTGGGCACTGGCGCTGGTAGGAGTTGCCACCGGCGCCGCCGACCCGTTCGAGCACCTGTTGCTGCCCGCCGAGCTTGATGGAGCTCTTCTCGCGGAGCGCCTCGCGGAGCTCAGAGACCCGCTTGTTGAGCTCTTTGCTCTGGTCGATCTCCTCGGCCGTCTTGCCGCCCAGCGTGGAGCAGTTGTCTGCCGTCGCTGCGCGGGTTGCGACGAGGGCGCGGTCGGCGACATCGGCAAAGCTCTTGCCGCGGAAGATGGGGCCAGAGGGCGAGTCGTCACGCGTCGTTGCCGCACGCACCGCGAAGGGGGTGCGCTCACCGGGCTCTTCGTTGATCGTCGCGCTCAGAAAGAGCTGCCTGCCGTCGAGGTTGGCGCCAATGGGCGTGATGCGCCCCAGCGCCACATCGTAGCGGCCCTCCACGATTGTGACGAAGAGCGTCTCGGCCCAGATCTCAGTGGGAGCCGAGATGTCGGGGAAGAGCTTGAAGGTGACTCTGAAGATGCCGGAGATGGGCTTGAGGTCGTCGTCTGCGAGCTCGCCCGTGTAGCGCGAGAGGATGTAGGCCTTGGGGGCCCGCGACGGGTCGATTGCCGGAGCAGACTGCTGAGGCGCCGGTTGGGCGGGCTGCGCGGCGACGGGTGGCGGCGGGAGCGGCGGCGCTGGCGGCGGCGAAGGCGGAAGTACCGACTTGGGCGAGGTCGCTGCCGGCGGAACGATGGTTCCGGCGACCGCGGGCTTTTTGAATGCGGTGTTTACGATTGTCGGCTGCGCCGCCTGAGGGGCAGCGGCAGCCGGCTTGCCGACAACAACGCTCGGCTTGACAACAACGCTCGGCTGGGCGGTAGCAGCCGGTCCAGGGCCACCCAGCGCGAGGGCGGGCAGAAGCGCGAGACCGGCGAGCAGCAGGACGCTGCGGAGCGAAATGCGGAGTCGGTTCATTGCGGAACAGGGGTCGCCGTGATCGTGAGATCGATTTTGAACTTCATGGTGAAGGAGCCGCCCTCGGGGATGGCGCCGGCGGGCTTCTTCACGGAGGTGCGGGTGGTGATCGAGAAGGCAAGCAGGCTCAGAATATTCCCGATGGGGGTCTGGTTGGCCGTGGTGATCGTGGCATCCACAACGGGGTTGGTGCCCACGGCAATCACGGGGGTCTCGGCGGCCTTGAGCGAGGTCTCCACGCTCTCATTGAACTCACCGATGTGAATCGCAATCGGCTGAATCTCGGTCGGGAAGCTGTTGTCCGTCACGGTCGCCGTGATCCGCGTGATCTTGATGGAGCGGATGTTGTCACGGAAGCGCTCGAGCTGCCCGGTCGGATCGATGTCGATCATGTTCACGGGCAGCGCGGGGGTCGGCACGAAGGGCAGTTTCACAATGCCCGACGCCGTATCAATCGGCAGCGAATTGAGAGCCTCCGAGCCGGGGTAGGGTACGGTAATGCCGCCGGGCAGGTTGAGGCTGACATCGAAGTCGACGAGGAGCGCGTCGTCGGCTACCTGGAGCCCATCTTCGAGCCAGTCGGTGCAGCCAGTTGCGGAGCCCATCAGGGCGACGACGGTAAATGAGGTCAGGAGAAGGCGGAGCTTGGAGCGAATCATGTGAGAACCTTCGGATGGCCTATGAGAACCTATGGGCGGCCTCGTGGCGAGATAGCAACGCGCCCGCACTGGAGCAAGCAACCTGCTCGCTCAATCCGGTTCAGTGCTCCGCAGCAGCTGCGCCGCCGCTTCGTGGGTGCCGACCTCGCCCCGCTCCACCTGCCCGCAGAGTTCTGGCTGTGCAGCAAGCCGCGCCGCAACCAGCTGCCGGATGCGCGCCGCAACCTCCGATTCGAGCGCCCAGCGCCGCCGCAGCGCCTCGCGTTCCGACATCCAGCCCGCGCGCGCTTCATCTCGTGCGAAGAGCCAGTCGCAGAGCGCCGCCAACCCTTCGCCTGTTGTGGCCGTGGTCGCGTGGAGTGGCGGCGGCTCCTGCCCGCTGAGGCGGCGGAGTGCCAGCGTGGCGTGGAGGTCTCGGACGAAGGCGGCGCTGGAGGGCAGGTCGGCCTTGTTGACCACCATCGCGTCGCCAATCTCCATGAGCCCCGCCTTGAGCCCCTGCACTTCGTCGCCCAGCGTCGGAACCAGGACGACCAGCGTCGTGTGGGCCGCGGCTGCGATGTCGAGTTCGTCCTGGCCCACGCCGACCGTCTCGATGATGACAGGGTCGTATCCAAGCGCGGCGAGCGTGTCAGCGACTGCATTGCTGGCCTGTGCAAGCCCGCCGAGCATGCCGCGCGTTGCCATGGACCGTATGAAGACGCAGGGGTCTTCGGCGTGCTGCTGCATCCGGACGCGGTCGCCGAGGAGGGCACCGCCTGTGAAGGGGGAGGAGGGGTCGACAGCGACCACTGCGACGCGGGCGCCGCGCTGCCGAAAGGCTGTCACGAGCTGGCTCACCAGCGTCGACTTTCCCGCGCCTGGCACGCCCGTGATGCCGATGCGATGCGCAGCGAGAGGGGCGCCCTGACGGAGCTCACGCTCGAGGTGGTCTGCCTCCGCGCCGCCCCTCTCCGCGATGCGGACGAGTGATGCTGTCGCGCGGTGATCGCCCGCTCGGGCTGCGGAAGCGAGCGATGCGAGCGAGGCTGCGGCCATCGGGTTCAGCGCTGGTGGCTGAAGATGGCGGGCCGCTTCTCTACGAAGGCGGTCGTGCCCTCTTTGGCGTCCGGGCTTGCGAAGATTTCGCCAAAGATGGCGCACTCCTCAGCAAGACCCTCGGCGATGGGCAGGTCGAAGGAGCGCTGCGCAAGCTGCTTCGAGCGGGTGACCGAGAGCGGCGCCTTGGAGAGGATGGTGGTCATGGTCTTGACGACCGCCGGCATGAGGTCCTCGAGCGGTAGCACACGGTTGACGAGGCCGATGCGGAGCGCCTCTTCTGCGCCAATGACGGTGCCCGTCATGAGCAGCTCCATGGCGTGGCCGTAGCCAACCTTGCGCGGGAGCCGCTGCGTGCCACCGAAGCCGCAGATGAGGCCCAAGTTGACCTCGGGCTGTCCGAACTTTGCGTTGGTCGCCGCGTAGGCGAAATCGCAGCAGAGCAGGAGCTCGCAGCCGCCGCCGAGCGCGAAGCCGTTGACCGCCGCGATGACGGGGATGGTGAGGTTTTCGATGGCGCCGAAGACATCGGAGCCGAGGTGGGCGAACTCCTCACCGCGGTCGCTCGCAAGGCCGCTCATCATGGCGATGTCGGCGCCGGCCACGAAGGCCTTCTCGCCTTCGCCCGTGATGATGAGACCGCCGACGGTGCCCGCTGCGGCCGCCGCTGCGACCTCTGCGATGGCGGTGTGCAGCTCGTGCAGCGTGGGCTCGTTGAGGGCGTTGAGCGCCTTGAGGCGGCTCACGGTCAGCGTGGCGATGCGGTCAGTGACGGAGATCTGGAGGTTCTCAAATGCGGAGAAGGACATGCGGTGCTCGGTCAGGTTCAGGGTTGGTAGATGTGAAAGCCGCGCCCCGACTTGCGGCCCAGCCAGCCGGCCGAGACGTAGGTGCGGAGGAGCGGGCAGGGGCGATACTTGGGGTCGCCGAAGCCGGCCTGCAGCGTCTCCATGATGGCGAGGCAGACATCGAGACCGATAAGGTCTGCGAGAGCGAAGGGGCCCATCGGATGGTTCGCGCCGAGCTTCATCGCTGTGTCGATGTCTTCGACCGAGGCGGTGCCCTCCATGAGGGCGAAGCAGGCCTCGTTGATCATGGGGACGAGAATCCGATTGACGACGAAGCCGGGCAGGTCGGATGACTCGATGGTCGTCTTTTCGAGCGCCGTCGCAAAGCCCTTTACCGCGTGGGTTGTCTCATCGGTCGTAGCAATGCCGCGGATCACCTCGACCAGCTTCATCATGGGAACGGGGTTCATGAAGTGCAGGCCGATGACCTGCGCAGGCCGGTTCGTCTCTGCCGCGATGCGGGTGATGGAGATGGAGGAGGTGTTGCTGGCGAGGATGGCGGCCGGCTTTGCGATGCGGCTCAGTTCGGTGAAGACAGCCGCCTTGATTTCGAAGGTCTCGGGCACAGCCTCGATAATGAGGTCGCAGTCGGCAAGGCTGTCGAGGCTGGTCTGGCAGTCTACGCGGGCGAGTGCTTCGGCAGCGGTTGCTTCGGTCAGGGTGCCCTTGGAAACGAGGCGTGCGAGCGACCGCTTCATGGTGCTCTGCGACCGCTCGAGCGTTGCCGTGGACCTGTCGACGATGATGACCGTAAAGCCGGACTGTGCCGCGACCTGCGCGATCCCCGTCCCCATCTGACCGCCGCCGACCACGCCGACGCTCCGAATCTCGCTGCCCATTGCTGCTCCTTTACCGCCCCATGCGGAGATGGGGATTGCGCCGCGGCTCTAACATCGGCAAGTGCGGGTCACAATTGTCGCTCCCACGAGGTTCAGCCTGCAAGGGAGCGAACGATG
>CANMDT010000156.1 GCA_947496715.1 Myxococcales bacterium | reverse complement strand
GGAGGTGCTGCTCCTCGACGAGCCCACCACCGGCCTCGACCCGCGCAGCGCCTTCCACATCAAGGAGATCATCGCCCGTCAGGCGCCCCGCGCTACGGTGCTGGTCTCGAGCCACCAGCTGGCCGATGTGCAGGAGATCTGCACCCACGGCGCCATCCTCGACCATGGTAAGCTGGTGCAGGCCGGCACCATCGGCGAGCTCACGCGCCAGGGCCAGGAGCTCTCGCTGGAGCTGGGCCGCGGCGCCCCCGTCCCGCTCACCGAGCTCATGGCCGCACTCGGCGGCGACGCCAAGGCAGAACTCACCGCACTCACCGACCTCCGCATCGCCTACGACGCCCGCCGCGACCCGGCCGAGGCCATCGCGATCGTCCTCCGCGTGCTGCTGGAGCACCAGGTCCCCATCCTCGGCCTGCGCCGCGGCACCTCGCTGGAGAAGGCCTTCATGGCCATGACCTCCGAGCGGGACTGGGGCAAGGCGGAGTAGGGCGGCTACCGCTCGGCCTTCTCTCTCGCGCTGTGCCTGGGTTATGGTAAGAACCGAGTCGCAGGCGGAGAGAGGCTAGGCGCCGCTCCAAGACACCGATGGCTCACAGCCATAGCCGCTCTGGGTTCACGGACCGCGCGCCAACAGGGAAGCAGGAAGTATGAATCTCAACACCGAGCATCTTCAGCGCTGCATCGAGACCCTCCGCTCGTCTATCGCTCTCTACGCCCAGGCGCCTGCAGGCAGCATCCATCAGGAGGTCTACCGCAACGCCATCGTCAAGGGCTACGAACTGTCGCAGGAGACCAGTTTCAAGCTCCTCAAGAAGGCACTGCGCGAGTACGGCCACAGCACGCGAACCCTTGATGCCACGCCTGTGAAGGAGCTGCTTCGCCTCTCAGCGACCTGCGGTCTGATGACCATCGATGAGGTTGAGCGCTGGTTCACCTACCGCGACAACCGGAACAGCACCGCCCACGACTACGGTGAGCTGTTTGCGCGCGAAACGCTCCTGCTCATTCCGGGCTTCATCGAAGATGTGGCACGGCTGGAAACGGTCCTTCGCAGCCGTCACGGCGGAGCCGAGGGCTGATGGCTGCGCTGCCACTCGACCGGCTCGACCTCCGCCCAGGCCACCTCGCGATGGTACGCGCCCTGCTCGAGGAGTATCTTCCGAAGGCGGAGGTCTTGGCCTTTGGGAGCCGCGTGCAGGGCAACGGCCACGAGGCGAGCGATCTCGATCTCGTCGTCCGTCGCCCGGACGCAGTGCTCGAGGTCACAACCAGCATGGCAGCGCTGCGGGAGGCGCTCATCGATAGCGATCTGCCCATCCGCGTCGACCTGCTCGAATGGGCCGATGTCCCACCCTCCTTTCAGCATGAGATCGAGCGTGCTTACGTCGTGGTGCGGCCAGCGTTCGGCGAGTCTCCTCGCGCCGACCTAAGCAACGCGGAATAGCTCCCTCTGCGGCCTGCAGCCGCCAGCGCCAACGCCACCTCGACGGGGTCGCCCTTGGCGCGCAGCGGGCGGGGTGGAACGTTATGGGGAGGCGCTTCCGTCATCCTGCGGAGCCCGATCTGAGGCGGCCTGATTGCGCCTTGCCTTCCTCCAGCGGGTGCCCATACTGAGTCTTCCACTCCTGCCCGACGAGCCCGACCATGGCCCTCCAACGACCTCACTCCCCTGCGATTGCGTCCACGGATGGCCGGCCGGATCGTCCCGCTCGAGCAGGGTGCGACCGGCAATCTGTCGCATAAGCGATACTTCGAGATGCCCAGGGGGGCCGTGATTTCGCAGCGATCCTCCGCTGCCGATTTTGCGTGAATAGCCGACCGTCCGCCACGTCCCCCTCTCCCTCTCAGTCCCCTCCTGCGCCTGTGCGCCGCTCCCTCTGTAAGGCCCCATGAAGTCCAACAACCCCAGTAAGCCCACCGACACCAGCGCTCTCTCCGGCGACGATGCCACCGAATCGGCCTCCGCCACCACCGCGACCTCGCAGCCTGCGCCCAGTCTCCCCGATGCCACCACCGAGGCGCTGCTGCAGACCGTCATCGCCATCGCGCCGCATGAGCTGCAGCCCGATCTGGTTGCATCGGTCGGCGACCTCCCGCGCGCGCCGCTCGCCCTCGACCCTCTCCTCATGCTCGGCGGCGGCATCCAAGACAGCGCCGCCCAGATTGCCGCCGCCATCAACGGATTCACCGCCGTCATGCAGCAGATCCTGCCGGCTGTGCAGGCAGCGCTCGCTCATGCACAGCAGCCCGCCGCAGAGCCGCCCCCGGCCGTCGCCGCCGCGAGGCCTGCTCCGGCGGAGGATGAGGACGACGATGACGACTGGAAGCCCCGCTTCATCAACATGCCGCCTCCGCCCGGGTTCGGAATGCCGCGCGGCGCAGGCCGCGTCCCGCCTGGCTTCGCTCGCATGCACCGCCTGATCAGGAGAGGTAGCTGGGACGAGATTGAGGCCGAGTACCGCCGCGGCTCCGGTGGCGAGGCCATGCCCGAGGATATCCGAGCGCGCATCGCCAAGGTCCGCAAAGAGTTGGGGCTCAGCGGCCCGCCGAAGCGCGAAGTGGCCTGGCCCATGCCGGAGTCCACCAAGGCTCTCCCCTTCACGCTCACGCCCGAGATGATGCTCGCCCCCCTCCGCGCCGACCTCGCCAAGCATGGCAAGCCCGGCGGTCAGCCCCCCGCCGAGGCCGCCGAAGAGGCGGATACATCGGGCGAGATCCCGGCAGATTCGCCTGACCATCCTGACGCGCCCGGCAACGAAGGGATGATCCCCAATCGCCGCAAGAAGCCGCCATCCGACCTCAACTAGTTCCAACTCGTTCGCCCCGTGAGGCCCGTTTCGGGCCTGCTTCCTTCCTCGCGCTGGAGTCCTGTTTGACCAACACTGCTGTCCTGCTTCCCGCCGCCGACGCCTCGACCCACCACGACACAGCGCCGCAGCTCACGCCCGACCTGCTGCTCGGCGTGGAACCGATCCTCCTCTTCAACAGCCGCGGCAATCGCCTCCACTGCTTCAGCAGCCGCGAACAGGCCGTCGCCTTCCTCCGCGCCGCGATGACCCGCTAGCGGTCCACGCTCGCCACTGCGCCATCCGCAGAGCGCCAATCGAGGATGGGCCATCCACGCCGCGCCGCCACCCGCCGTAACCGCGGATCGGGCTGCACAATGCGCGGCCGTGCTACCGCCTCGAGCATCGGAAGGTCGGAGAGCGAGTCGGTGTAGAACCAGCTCTCTGCGACGCTACCTCCATGCTCGGCTGCCCAGCGCTCTGCCCGCGTAGTCTTGCCGGCGCCGTAGCAGATGGGCCGCTCGATCTCGCCCGTCAGCAGCCCTGCGCTGTCGGCGATAAAGTGGTTGCTCACCCAGCCGTCGAGTCCCCAGGTGCGGGTCGCAACCGCAGCCTGATAGGGCGAGCTGTTGGTCAGCATCACACAGCGGTGGCCCTGCGCTCGGTGCCAGTCGAGTGCGGCCCGGGCCCCGGGCTGGAGCCGGTGGGCCACCTGCGCCAGAAACCAGTCCTCGGTGCGGGTGCGTAGCTCGCTGTCGGCTACGCCACGGTAGTGGGCCAGCGCTTGGCTGTAGGCACGGTCGAGGTCGATCAGCGACAGGTGGTAGAGCCCCAGCCAGACCATGGCGCGCGCCGCCTGCAGCGACGAGATGATGCCCTCACGCCGCTCGTGCTCCACCCAGAGCCGGCCTGTGTTTTCGGCGACGAGTGTGCGGTCGAGATCAAAGAAGGCGAGGGGGGTGTGCGACGGCTGCATACGGGCGGCCTTAGTCCGACTCGTGGCGGAGGGGTAGGGTGTGCACACCTAACCCACCCACTTCTCCCATCTGCGCAACGACCCTAGTAGAGGAGCCGCCTCCCGCTCCGGAACGCCTCGTGTCCTCTCCCGCTCCCCGCATCCCGCTCGGCCTCCGCTACATGGCCGAAGGCGTCCTCGGCTTCTCGGCCATGAGCGTCCTCGTGAAGCTGGTGGGGTCGCACATCCCCGCCAACGAGATCGTCATCGCGCGGACCGGCGTCACCTTTGTTCTCTCCTCGATCGTCCTCTGGCGCGAGGGCCTCGACCCGCGCCGCCCGGCCGACGAAACCCCCCGCGGGCGACACCTCTGGTTTCTCAGCCTCCGCGGCCTCGCCGGCTTCCTCGCGCTCCAGTGTTTCGTCTACTCGCTCGTCCACCTGCCGCTCGGAGAGGCCACCCTCATCCAGTATACCAGCCCTGTCTTCACCGCCGTCTTCGCTGCGCTCTGGCTCGGCGAGGGCGGAGGACGGGCCGCCTGGGTCGGCACGGCGCTGAGCCTCTTGGGCGTGGTCGCGGTCGCGCAGCCCGCCTTCCTCTTCGACGATGCCGCGGCCCCCATCGCCCCCTTCGCTCTCTGGGTCTCCATCGCAGGTGCCATCTTCGCCGGCCTCGCCTACGTCACCATCCGCCGGCTTCGCGGCAGCGCCGACCCCCGCGTCGTGGTCTGGTCGGTCCCCGCGGTCGGGCTGCCGCTCGCACTCCCGAGCCTGTTCTGGCACCGGGTGATGCCGACGCCCATCGAGTGGCTCATGCTCCTCGGCATCGGTGTGCTGACCCAGTTCGCACAGCTCCGCATGACCCAGGCGCTCCACCTGGAGCCTGCCGGCCGCGCCTCCGCCGTCACCTACCTGCAGGTGCTGCTCTCGGTCGGCTGGGGCATCTGGCTCTTCGGCGAGCAGCCATCGATCTTCACACTCATCGGTGCAGTGCTGGTGCTAGGTGGTACCCTGATTGCAACAGGAGCCTTGCCCCTGCCTGCACGATGGGTCACCTTCTGGGAGGCGCCCGTCGCCATCGATCCGCCCGCATCGGGCAGCGACCCTCACGCAGACGCCGACCATGACCGCTGAAGCCTCGAAGACCGCACGACTCCTCGCCTCCATGGAGAGCTGGGGCGCCTCCGACCTCTTTGTCACGGAGGGCAAGCCGCCGGCGGCACGCATCTCCGGCAGGCTCCGCAACATCGACCTGCCGCCTGCAACGGCCGCTGAGCTTGATGCGCTGCTCGCCGAGCTGCTCACGCCCACGCAGCAGGCCCGCCTTGCGGCCCTGCAGGATGTGGATGCCGGCGTCTCCATGCCCGACGGCCGCCGCTTCCGCTTCAACATCGCCCGCCAGCAGGGCCGCCTCTCCATCACCGTCCGCGCGGTCCCCACGGGCGACATCGACCTGCTCGGCATCGGCCACCTCCCCGCCGTCACCGCCTTCGCGGCAGAGACCCGCGGCCTGGTCCTCGTCACAGGCGCCACAGGCTCGGGCAAGAGCACCACCATCTCGGGGCTCATCCACCGCATCAACCAGGCCGATGCCCGCCACATCGTCACCATCGAAGACCCCATCGAGTATGTCCATCACGACATCTGCAGCCGCATCTCGCAGCGCGAGGTGGGCACCGATACCGACAGCTTCGCCGCGGCGCTCCGGACGGTGCTCCGCCAGAGCCCCGATGTGATTGTCATCGGCGAGCTCCGCGATCGAGAGACCACCGAGGTCGCCATCGCCGCCGCTCTCACGGGCCACCTCGTCATTGCTTCGCTCCACACCGTTGATGCGCCGCAGACGCTGCTGCGGCTGCTCTCCATGGTCCCCGACGAGCAGCGCGCGCAGCTCGCGCTCGACCTCTCGCTCACCCTTCGCGGCATCGTCTCGCAGCGGCTGCTGCCTCGCGCAGACGGGGCAGGGCGGGCGCTCGCGCTCGAGGTCGTCACCATGGGCCCCACCTTTGCCCGCCTCATCCGCGAGCAGCGGGTCGAAGAGGTCACAGACTTCCTCCGCGCCACCGTCGACCCCGGCTCCCGCAGCTTCACCCGCTCGGTGCTCGAGCTCTACGAACGGGGCGAGATCAACTACGAGACGGCCCGCGCCAACGCCTCCAACCCCGAGGAGTTCGCGCTCGCCGCGCAGGGCATGACCACGAGTGCTGCCGGTGTCTCGCGCGAGTCGGCCACCACCGTTGCCCGCTTCGGCCTCGACATGAAGGCGCTGCTCGCCTTCGCGCTCGAGCAGGGTGCCTCCGACCTCCATCTCGCCGTGGGCCGAGCACCCATCCTCCGCATCCGCGGTCGGCTCCGCCCGCTCGAGATGGCACCGCTCAGCGCCGGCGACCTCCGCCTGTTGCTCTTCTCTGTCCTCACCGGCCGCCAGCGCACGGTCTTCGAGCTCGAGCGGGAGCTCGACTTCGCCGTGCAGCTCGACAACGGCCAGCGCTTCCGCATCAACGCCTACTTCCAGCGGGGCCAGATGGCCGCCGCACTCCGCCTCATCCCCGCGCTGCCGGCCGACGCAGCCATGCTCGGCATCCCCGAACAGGTGCAGTCGCTCGTCAAGCGCAACCAGGGGCTGCTGCTCGTTGTCGGACCTACCGGCGCCGGCAAAACCACCACGCTGGCCTGCCTCGTCGAGCGCATCAACACCACCCCCTCCTGCCGC
>CANMDT010000155.1 GCA_947496715.1 Myxococcales bacterium | reverse complement strand
ACCGCTCGCCCGTACCGTCTCGATCATCGCAGCTGCGCGCAAAGGCTCGTTCAACCCATCGTCGCACAGCGCCGCCGCATGCGCCCGAAGCCACCCGGAATGCTCCGCATCCGACAGCCCCGATGCGACGGCTTCGAGCATCGAAACCCACGACCGCACCTCGCCAACCGCGGCAGCCAGCTCTGTCACCCGAGCCAGCCGATCCGGCTCCGTCGCTGTCCGAACGAAGGCCTGCGCTGCCCACTGATAGCTCCGACGCGCATCACCGAGATCGCGCTCGCAGATCGCAGACAGTTCATCGCACAGCGCCAGCCCGCGCTCCGCAGAAACCAGAGGCACCAGATCCGCGAGCACCTCCGCACGCCGCTCCACCTCGCCCGCCCACTGGTACCGCTGGTCAAGCCGCTCCAGCACCACAAGATTCCGCGGCGACCGCTTCCGCCACGCCTCCAATACCTCGCGCTCCGCCTCCGCGTGCGACAGCCGATCCGAGGCGATCTCCCACAGCGTCTCGCCGATCTCCTGAACCTGATCCGAACCGCAGTTCGAGAGCCGCTCCATCAACGACGCACGAAGCGTCGACCAGCAGCCGAACTCATCGCCCAGATCCATCAGCGTCTGCCAACGGCCGCTGCTCGCAGCGCTTGCGATCAGCCGCGCGAGGCCCGACTGCCCGGGCTCACCGTAGCGCGCCGCCTCCAGCCACAACCGCTCCGCTGCAGCCCGGTCCGAAAGACGAACCAGACGGACCTCCGCCTCCTCCATCGCAAGCGCCACCTGCGTCTCGCCATCCACAGCGCCACGCCGCAGCAACAGCGCCTGCGCCCAACGCGGCCACAGCTCCTCTGACGGAAGGTATCCAGCAAGGAAGGCGAACGATGCATCGCTGCGACCCTCCGAATCGCTCAGCAGCACCTCGTGAATTCGTGCACAGACAACGTCGTCGTGCAGCGTCGTCGACGCGATCGCAGCGGCCTCCTGCAGCAGCGCTGCGCGCTCTGCCGCGTCGCTCCGCATTGCCTGTCTCTCCAACAGCTCCACCAACCGGCCCCAGGCGCCGCGTTCCGAAAAGGCCCGGCGAAGCTCCGACATCACCAGCGCATCACGAGGCTCAAACTCCAGCAGCTGCTCCAGTGCACCAATCGCCTGCCATGGCTGACGAAGACGCTCCGACCAGATCTCAACTACCCAACGCAGCGCCCGCGTCGCATCCTCGGCACGAGCCGCATGCGACGCATGCTCCATCATCAGCGTCACCGCGTCGCTCCAGCGACCCGCTGACGCAAACCGTTCGCCCAGCGCCCAGGCGGCATCCACATGACCGGGCGCGACCTTCAAAATCGACTGCAGCGTCTGAGCCACCATGAATGGCAGGTTCAGACGATCGCGGTATACCTCGGCCATCGACTCCAGAATCCGGACCTGGTCCTCCCCCCCATCCGCCAGCGCCAGATCATCCTTCAGAACCTCCAGCAGCGTGCTCCAGCGACCCGTTGTCGTCAGCAGCTCTTGCAGACCCGAGCGGGCACCGGCGTGATGCGGGCTTCGGCGCAGAATCTGCCGCCACACCTCCACCGCCTTGTCCTGCGTACGCGCATCCGTCGCGCTCAGGCTGGCAAGCTCCTCACTCACCTCCAGCCAAGCCCCCTGCTCCACCGTTACATCACGCAGACTCTGAAGCGCCGTCAGCAGCCGCCGCGGCTCACCCGCTCGCCGCGCAAGCTCAGCAAAAAATCTCAGCGTCGTGACCTCATGGCCATCCAGCAGGCGCACCCGCTTGAACATCCGCTCCGCCGACTCCATGTCGCCAAGCTCCTGCCAGTAGAGGCGGCCTGCATCGATCATCAGCTCCTTCGCCGACTCCTGCCAGACCAACGCCTTCACAGCCGACTCATAACGTGCCGAAAGCGACGCAAGATCACCTGCCTCCCGATAACGCTTGGCAAGCACCTCAAGCACCCCGAGGTCATCCTCGCCCGACGCCCATAGCGACTCCAACGCCGCTCGATCCAGCCCCGCTAGCGTCGCCGGGTCGCTCCTGCGAACGCGACGATTCGGGGCAACGCTATCGCCCGCTGCCGCAGACCGCAGCGCGGTAAGCGCCGGGCTCAGCTTCCATTTCAACTTCGGCTCCGTCTCAACCGCCACGGCAACGGGAACATCTGCAGCCACAATCTCGGCGGATGCAGGCACAGCCGCTACCGACACTTCAGGCGCCTCTTGTGGAGGATGTGCCGCCTCTGCCGGCAGCATGGCGAGCCGAGACTCAAGACGTCCCACGCCCTCGTGTGTGGGCGCTAGCTGCACTGCCCGCTCAAGGTAGGCCAGCGCGCGCTCCGCCCCCGCCCCGCTCTCAAGCGATGCCTCGCCCAGCGCAACAAGAACCTCCGCCTGTGCCACAGGCTCCGTCACTGCATGAAGTTCCAACTCCAGCAGCCGCGTCACAAATCGCCAGTTCCCCTGTCCAGCATAGATGCCGCGCGCCCGCGACAGCGCTGCCTGGTTCTTGGGCCACAGCTTGAAGGAGGCCTGGTACTGACGCAACGCCTGTTCAGGACGCCCGAGCTGCAACTCCCAGAGCTGACCGACCGTCTCGAACAGCTGCGAACGCTCCTCCACACCAAGCGCAGCCGCCATCGACTCAAGGCGCCCAATGAGCCGCTCCCAGTCTGCACGACCCTCAGGACCGAACGGAGCGCCGAAGGTCTCGTACAGCCCGACCAGCTCCTGCCAACTCCCGTCCGCGACGAATTGAGCCTCGCAAAACGCGAAAAGGTCTGCCCGTGCCGGCTCCGTCAGAAGTGTCCCCAGCGCCTGTTCAAGCTCGTTCAACATCGTACCCTCTGCGTCGTCTTCGAATTCACTACGCTTCGTAACCACTTCGCCCGCGGTCGTCACTTTCGCGCTTTTCATGCGCCGCGCCGAGAGAAATCGGTGCCCGCGGCCCAGATTACGCCGCCGAATCTCCCCCCGCAGCCCGCTTTGAACGCGCCTCCGCCACCATCGTTCCAACCGCCGGCATCGCCGCCAGCACCTGTACCATCAACTGAAGCCCGTTCTGAATCAACCCCATCGCCAGACCCGCAGCGCCTGCCGACGACCCAGGCAGATAGAGCCGCAGCCCCTCCTGCACAAAGTACTGAAAATTCCCCAAAAAACCTGGGCCCGTCGGAATCATCAGACCCACCACCAGCGTGCCCAACAGACCCCATCCCGCATACCACGGCAACATGAAGCCGAACCCCCGCGCCAGCCACCACATCCCGAAGGCATTCGCAGACCAGTAGACCACCGTCAGCAACAAAAACCACCAGAGGCGACCGCCCCCATACAGCGATCGCACCCCCACCAAAAAGGTCTCCATCATCCCAATCAGACTCCGCGACAACCCCGGAGCAAGCCTGCCGACTGTCTCCGTCACGATGCGCTCCGCCAGCCACCGCTTCCAAGCAAACAGCGTCAGTCCCACCGTTGCCGACACGAACACCAGCAGGCTCGCCCACCCCGCGCTACGAACCACCTCCGACGCCGACACAGGCGCCGCCAGAATCGATAGAAACAGCACCAGCGTAATGATCAGACCGTCCGCAACCCGCTCCACAACCGCCGTCCCAAGCCCCGCCGAAAACGGAACGCCCGCACGCTGCTGCAGCAGCAGCGGCCGCACGAACTCACCCAACCGAAGCGGGAACAGCACGATCGCCGCAAACCCCGCCAACCCCACGCCAACCACCTCGGCCGCCGGCGCATTCGAAATCCCCCGGACCATCACAACCCAGCGGCCCACACGAGCCGCGTGCACCACCACAAACGAGGCCACATAGACCCACAGGAAGCGGGCCTCCACAGCCTCTGCTGACGCCACAGTCGACCGCCATAGGCCGGCGATTCCTGCAGAGCCGCCAACCTCGTCCGCCATCCCCTGCAGCGTCAACCAGAGGAGCCCTACGCCAATCAGCAGGCTCGCCAGAAACCGCCACAACCACTGGGATTTCATGGCCTGCACTCCAACCGCTCCACGCCTGCACCCACGGAACAGCCACGAGCGCGATGCAGAGCGCAATCTTCAAAGAGGGGAGGATCGGAGTCGAACCGACGAATGGAGGCTTTGCAGGCCTCTGCCTTACCACTTGGCGACCTCCCCAAGCGGAGCAGTCCGTCTAGGAAAGTCACCTCTCTCCCGTCAAGATGACTTGCAACGAGAGACTGCTTTCCTGTCAGGCCGCTACCCAAATCAGGCAATCGTGATTTCCGGGGCGAGATAGACATCCTGGATCGCGTTGAGCAGCGCCACGCCCTCGTTCATCGGCTTCTGGAACGCCTTCCGACCCGAGATCAGCCCCATGCCGCCGCCACGCTTGTTGATGACCGCCGTCCGCACAGCCTCTGACAGGTCGTTGCTGCCGGCCGCGCCACCCGAGTTGATGAGACCAATACGGCCCATGTAGCCGTTGGCGACCTGATACCGGACCAGGTCGATCGGATGGTCGGTCGAGAGCTTCGAGTACATGCGCTCGTCCAGCTTGCCGTACGAACCGCCGCCCATGTTCAGCGCCTTGAAGCCGCCGTTGTTCTCCGGAAGCTTCTGCTTGACGATATCGGCGCCAATCGTCGCACCCAGATGGTTCGCCTGACCCGTCAGGTCAGCCGCCACATGGTAGTCCTTCCCATCCTTCTTGAACCCGCTGTTCCGCAGGTAGCACCAGAGCACCGTCACCATGCCCAGCTCGTGCGCACGCGCAAACGCCTCCGACACCTCCACAATCTGACGCGTGCTCTCTTCCGACCCGTAGTAGATCGTCGCGCCGACCGCGCAGCAGCCCATGTCAAACGCCTGCTCCACCTGCGCGAACATCACCTGATCAAACTTGTTCGGATAGGTCAGCAGCTCGTTGTGGTTGAGCTTCAGCATGAAGGGGATCTTGTGCGAATACTTGCGCGCGACCGAGGCCAGAACGCCGTAGGTGCTCGCAACCGCATTGCACCCGCCCTCCATCGCCAGCTTCACGATGTTCTCAGGATCGAAGTAGGCGGGGTTCTTGGCAAACGACGCGCCCGCCGAGTGCTCGATGCCCTGATCAACAGGCAAGATCGAGACATACCCCGTGCCGCCGAGCCGACCCGCACGGAGAAGCCGCTCGTAGTTCGCTAGCACGGGCGTGGGACGGTCCGTCAGCGACAGCACACGGTCTACATAGTCAGGGCCCGGAACCGTCAACGACGACCGCGGGATCGTCCCGCAGGTGTGGTTCAACAGCGACTCAGCGTCGGCTCCAAGAAGACTCGTTATCTCGCTCGTGTTCATTGCGCGCTCCTCCTTCGATGTGGCCTGCCCCCTCTATCGCCAGCACTACCACGGTCAATTGCTTTGCGCAGCCACGCCCCTCCGCATCGCAACGAATTCGTTGGATTGCACGGCAGGCCTCCGCTACCCGACCCAGACGCCTCCGCACTCCGGAGCCCCCATCCCGCCTCCGCACCGCTGGGCCGATAGCATCCAACCCAAGGTAATCCGTGACGACCGCACCCGACGCAGCTCCGGTCACCAAGAGACCAAGCAGAGCGTCACGGCTCCAAGCCCTCGACGCACTCCGCGGCATCGCCGCACTTGCCGTCGTCGCCTTTCACTACACCACGAATCTTCAACACAACTACCCGCAGTTTCGGCCAACCTTCACCTGCCGCACGGCCACTTCGGCGTGGAGCTTTTCTTCGTCGTCAGCGGCTTCGTTATCTTCATGTCGCTGGGCAACGCCCGCTCCGCGACCGACTTCGCTGCGTCTAGATTTGCACGCCTCTTCCCTGCCTACTGGGCCGCGGTGCTCCTCACCGCCACCACACTCGCCACGGGCGGACTCCCCGACCGCACCCTGACGCTCCTGCCCACCCTCTTCAACCTCACAATGCTCCAGGAGTTCTTCGGTATCCGCCATATCGACGGCGTCTACTGGACCCTCTCCCGTGAACTCGTCTTCTATGCCGGCATCGGGCTGCTGCTCATCTTCCGACAGACCGCCAGAACCCACCTCCTCATCGGCTGCCTCCTCGCCTTGCAGGCCGCCATCTCCATTGCCGTCCACGCCTCGCTGATCGCGCTGCCAGGACCGCACGCGCCCAGCCTCCTCCTCTACCCCTACTTCCACCTCTTCGCGGCCGGCATCGCCCTCTACGGAATCCACCGCCTGACGAGCAGCCGCCGCGACTGGCTCCTCCTGGCCGCCACCCTTGTCTGCGAACTGCTGCTCCCGCGGCCAGACGGCGGAAACCTCGGCCACCTCATCGTGCTCTCCAGCATCGGCGCTGTCTGGATGGCCACGACGGGGCGCCTTCAGTGGCTCGTGAACAGGCCACTCCTCTGGCTCGGCTCCATCTCCTACGCGCTCTACCTCATCCATCAGAACATCGGATACTGGCTCATCCACCGCCTCACCTCCGCAGGATGGACGCTGCCAGGCG
>CANMDT010000154.1 GCA_947496715.1 Myxococcales bacterium | reverse complement strand
GCCTTTGCGGCGGGCTTCGCAGGGGCCTTGGCGGCTGCTTTGGCAACGGGCTTCGCGGCTGCCTTTGCAACGGGCTTGGCGATGGGCTTCGCGGCTGCCTTTGCAACGGGCTTGGCGATGGGCTTCGAAACGGGCTTCGCGGGGGTCTTCGTCTTCATACACGCCTCCATTGCATCGTCCTGCCAAACAGCAGGCGGTTGGAATGTGCCAACAGAACCGAGGCGAGACCTACCAGAGTGCGCTGCAGGAATCACAAAATCGGAGTGATCATGCAGGCTAGGGGAGCCCGTGCATGGCGAGGAGCTCACGGGCCCGCTCCACCTTCACGCACTTTTCGGCCACGAGCTGCGCTGCAATTTGCTCCACAACATCTCCCTCTGCGCCCGCCGTGGCTGCGACGCTGCGAGCGTGCAGGGCCATGTGTCCCCTCTGGATGCCGGTGGTGCCGAGCGCCTTGATGGCGGCCAGGTTCTGGGCGAGGCCCACGGCGGCAAGGACGGAGCCGAGCTCGCCGGCCGTTTCGACGCGGAGCATGGAGAGCAGCGCCTTGACCATGGGGTGGAGCCGGATGGGGCCTCCAACGATGCCGACGGCCATGGGGATGTCGAGCTCGCCGACCAGCGCTTCGCCCTCCAGCCACCAGCGGGCCATGGGGCCATACTGGCCGTCGAGCGCGACGAAGGCGTGGGCGCCAGCCTCGATGGCGCGCCAGTCCTGACCGGTGGCGATGGCAACGGCGTCGATGCCGTTCATGATGCCCTTGTTGTGGGTGGCGGCCCGGTAGGGGTCGCACTCGGCGAACTCGGAGGCGCGGACGATGCCGTCTGCGACCTCTGTGCCCGAGAAGCCCTGCCAGGCGAGGTTGGCGACGGGGAGGCGGCAGCGGGCGCGCACGCGGCGGCGATCGGCGAGGTTGCTGAGGATGCGCAGGAAGACCTGGCCGCCCGAGATGGCCTCGAGCTGGTCGGCGAGCCCTTCACAGATGGTGTTGATGAGGTTGGCACCCATGGCGTCGCGGGTGTCGAAGTAGAGGTGGACGACCAGCATGGAGCGGTGGCGGGAGGCGCTGCTGTCGCGGGGGCGGATCCAGCGTACATCGAGGTCGGAGGCGCCGCCGCCGCGAGCGCGCATGCCGGGCTCAAGGCTGTCTGCCAGGGCGAGGAGGCGGGGCCGTTCGGCGAGGATGCGCTCCATTGCGGCGGCAGGGTCGCTGCAGCCGACGATCTGGATCTGGCCCGTCATGACCGAGTTGTCGGCGACCACCTCGAAGCCGCCGGCGTCGCGCACCAGGGCCGCAGCATGGCTGACGGCGGCGACGATGGAGGGCTCCTCGACCACCATCGGAACCACATAGTCGCGGCCGTTGATGAGGAAGTTGAGGCCGATGCCAATGGGCAGCTCGAAGAGACCGACCACATTCTCGATCATCTTGTCTGCCACAGCGAAGGGCAGCGCGGCCCCCTCCGAAGCAAGCAGGAGCGCGCCCTGCTCTGCCGTCACGAAGCCTGCGGCCTCAAGGCGGGCGACCCGCTCATGACGGGTGAGGCGATAGAAGCCGGGGATGCGTGAGGAGCCAACCATGGGTGCCGAATAGCGCGAAAGGTCAATGAGGGCGAGTGCCCAACGCGCCTGCAGGTGCGAGACGGGGCAGGAGCAGCGGGATGCGTGCGCTCTCTGCAGATGCGGCGAGGCCCTCGGTGGGTTCGAGGCCATCTGCAAAGGCGACCACAATGTCGCCGCCGCCGGCTCCCGACGGCTTCGCGACCCAGCCTGCGCGGGCGGCGACCTCGATGCAGCGCTCGACCGAGGCGCTCATGATGGGCAGCGCGGCGGCTGCGGAGAGGGCCCTCTCGGCCTCGGCGAAGCGGGCGACGAGGGTGAGGAAATCGCTCACGTCGCCAGCGACAATCGCGGCCACCGATGCTTCGGCGGTCTCCGCCATGGAGGCGAGCGCGGTCTCGACGCCAGGCAGCGCGGCAGCGCGGGCAACGGCGAGGTTGGCGAGCATGGTGCGGGTGTTGGCAGCTTCGCCCGCGTGGAGCACAGCGATGCGGAGGCCGGGCGGGAGCTGGAGCGGAGTGACGGAAAGTCCGGAGGGGCCGCGGCGCATCGCGGCGAGGCCTCCGAAGAGTGAGGTCTCCACATCGACGCCCGAGCCGGCCCCCTTCTGGAAGCGGCGGTGGGCTGCGTGGGCGAGGGCGGCGAGGCGCTGGTCGGGCAGGCCGGCGAGGCGGCCGAGCGCGACGGTGAGGGCGGCGGCGGCGGCGGCGCTGGAGCCGAAGCCGAACTTGAGGCCGGTGGTGGCATCGATAAGGTCGGGGCTGGCGAGCTTCAATGTTCCGGTGAGCGGAGCCAGGGCGGCGCCAGCCTCGGTGAGGGTGGCGACGACTGCGGCGAGCAGGGCTGTCTCTGCGCGGTCAGCGGTCGCGTCGGTGAGGAGCAGGTTGCCGGCCCAGAGGTCGGAGGTGACGGCGATCGGGTCGGGGCCGGCGACGAAGTCGAGATGGAGGCCCCGGTCGACCGCCTGGACGATGGAGGGGGCGCCGTCGAGCACCGCATACTCGCCCATCCAGATGAGCTTGCCGGGGGCGAAGAGGTGGGCGTTCGTCGAACCGTTCACTTACGCTCGGTTCCTTCGAGGAATGGGGCAACAAAGGCGGCGATCGGAGCACGCATCGCCTCCTGCCCCGCGGGAGAGGGGTGGGCGTAGTCGCCGAAGTGGCTGTCTTGTGCGAGCGCATCGAGGTCGAGGAGCGGATAGCCTGCGGTGACGCTTCGGAGCTCGACGAGGTAATCGTCGTAGTTCCAGGCGGCGCCGATCTTGGCCTCATCGTGGCCTGGCATGTTGATGAAGAGGACCTTGGCTCCGGCGGCCTCGGCGGTATCGCGGAGGTGGCGCATGGCGGCGAACTGGGCGGGGTCGGGGCGCTGGCTGCGGAAGGTGGCGAGCTGGGCCTCGAGGTTGGTGTCGGGCGGGGCGGCCGCGACGGTGGTTTTGGGCGCGCCAAACAGCGCCCGCTTCCAGGCGCGGAAGGTTGGTCCACTGAGCGTCTGACCTCCCTTTCGGATGAGCATCAGGTGCTCGTTGATCCAGATGGAGCCGCGGTCGCCTCGGAGGATGGGGCCGCCCACGGGCGAACCCTCGATTGCCTGGACAAAATGCTGGTTCCAGGCCGAAAGCGACATGGGCCCGAGGGTGATGACGACAAGCTTGGGATGGAGCGTGGGGATAAAGAGCTTGGCACCGATGAGGTCGGCGAGCACGGTGTTGCCGCCGGGGACGGAGGCGTTGAAGGCGCGCAGGCCGCGGGCGCGGAGGTCTTGTTGATCGACCCAGGTTGCGCCCTGCGAGCTGCCGAAGAAGAGGATGTCGGCAGGGCCGCCCAAGCTGTAGTCCTCTGCGCCGGCGACGATGGTCTCGAGGCGATCGTTGCCCCACTTTCCTGCCTCGGGGATGCGGTCACCGAGCGGCGTGTGCAGCAGCGCCTCCATGAGGATCACCCCCGCAACCAGCCAGCCCCAGATGCGGAGAGGGCGGGTATCGCCGAGCACAAGCGTCTTAGAACTGGAAGTAGATGAAGGTTGCACTGCCGGAACCACCGAGAAGGAAGATGAGGGCAAGGAGCGAGGCGCAGAAGAGGGTACGGGCGGGTGCGGGCCATCGCTCGAAGATGGTGTGAGAGCCGCTGCGATACTGCGGGATATCCACGATGAGGATGAGGGCCGCGTAGAGTGCGGGGAGGAGGAAGATCCCCGGCTGCAACCCGTTCCAGGCCGTTAAGAGGCGGGAGAAAATGGTGTAGGCGGTGGCGACATCGGCGGCACGGAAGAAGATCAAGGCGAAGGCCACCAGGTGGAAGGTGACAAGCCCCTTCAGGAGGAAGATAGGCCACTGGCGCCGCCCTTCGATGCTGGGAGGCTCTTTGATCCCGCGGAGCCCCATCCAGTACTTGTGGATGGCAAGAAAGAGGCCGTGGAGGCCGCCCCAGATGACGAAGTTCCAGGAGGCGCCATGCCAGAGGCCGCCGATAAGCATGGTGAGGAAGTTGTTGCGGTAGGTTGCGACGGTGCCGTTCCGGCTGCCACCGAGCGGGATGTAGACGTAGTCGCGGAGCCAGGAGGAGAGGGAGATGTGCCAGCGCCGCCAGAACTCCGTGATGGAGGAGGATAGGTAGGGCTGGTTGAAGTTGATCATGAGGTCGATGCCGAAGAGCTTGGAGACGCCGCGGGCGATGTCGCTGTAGCCCGAGAAGTCGGCGTAGATCTGTAGCGAGAAGAGGTAGACTGCGCGGAGGAGCTGGGCGCCGTCGAGCTGGAGCGGTTCGGCGAAGGCCGCTGAGACGCTCCCTGCGACCGCGTCGGCGATGACCAGCTTTTTGAAGAAGCCCAGCAGGATGAGCAGGAGCCCCTCGGAGATGCAGCGGGCGTCGACCTTCCGCTCGTTCACAAAGACGGGCAGCATGTTGGCGGCGCGCTCGATGGGGCCTGCGACAAGCTGCGGGAAGTAGGCGACGAAGCTCAGGTAGTGGAGCAGGCTACGGGTGGGCTGGATGGTGCCGCGGTAGGCGTCGATGGTGTAGGACATCGACTGGAAGGTGTAGAAGGAGACACCGACCGGCAGGACGATCCGCAGCGTGGGGAGATGGGCCTCGAAGCCAAAGGTATCGAGGAGCGTTGCCGCAGAATCGATGAAGAAGTTGAAATACTTGAAGAAGCCAAGGATCGTCAGGTTGACGACCATGCTGATGATGAGCCAGCGCTTGCGACGAGGGTCGCCGACGACATGGTCGACGATGCGGAGCGCCATCGCGTAGTCGATGACGGCCGAGAAGGTGAGCAGGAGCAGGAAGCGCCAGTCCCACCAACCATAGAAGACGAAGCCTGCGACCAGGAGCAGGAGGTTCTGCCCCCGCATCCGCAGGCTGTAATAGAGCGGCAGCACCACGGCCATGAAGGCGAGGAAGGTGAAGCTGTTGAAGAGCATGCGGGTTCTCTACCCGGGGAGGAGGTGGGCGCCCGCAGCGGGCGCGGTCACGATGGTTCGGAGCACGCCGGGGGTTGCCTCCAGCGCGCGGACGACGGCTGAGACCTCGTCTGCCGGTGTGAATACCTTCACATGGGGGCCGGCGTCGATGGTAAAAAAGACGGGGAGCCCGCCGGCGCGGAGGCGACGGACCGCGTGGATCACCTCGACCGTTGCGCCGCGCCAGTAGAGCACGCCAGGGTCGGCGGCGATGGCGCTGGCATGCATGCGGAGGGCGCTGGCTTCAGCGATGCGGGCGAGGTGGTCGAAGTCGCGGGCGGCGATGGCGGTGATGGCGCTCTGCACATCGGGTTCGATCGTCTCGATCCAGGCCGGGTAGTAGGGCGAGGTGCGCTCGGTGAGGTTCATGCCGTCGGTGGAGGCCACCTCTTTCTCGCCTTCGACCGTGACGGCGATGACGACGCGGAGGTCCCAGTGGTGCTCGTCGAAGAGCGGCTCGGCGAAGGCGTCGGTGCCGTCTGCGCGGGTGCCGGCATGCATGCGGGCGAAGCCGCCGAAGAGGCTGCGGGCTGCAGAGCCGGAGCCCTCTCGGGCAAGGGCCGAGAGTTGGGGCAGAGAGAGGTGGGGGCCGGCAGCTTCGGTCGCCGCGAGGGCGGGGGCGGCGAAGCCGCTGGAGGAGGAGGCGAGGCCGGCGGCGGTCGGAAAATCGTTGGTGGAGAGGATGCGGGCGCCGCCGAGCGCGGCGCGGGCGGCGGGGCCCTGCTCGAGCGCGACGAGGTCGCGGACCCTGTCGAGGAGGGTGGCGACGCGGAGCCGTTTGGTTGCGGGGACGGCGAGGCCATTGAGCTCGAGCGTGTCTTCTTCGGCGCCGAAGGTGAGGCTGGTGCGGGTGGCGACCGGCCCGAGGGTGAGGCTGAGGCTGCCGGCCGCGGGCAGGTTGAGGCGGCTGTCGCGCTTGCCCCAGTATTTCACGAGGGCGATGTTGGGGTGGGCGACCACAGAGGCGTGCATCAGGGTTCCGTAACGGGTTGGAGGTGGGCCTCAACGGTGGCGCGCGCCAAAGGCGCAAGTGCTGAAGCGACGGCAGGCGCGGTCTCGTCTGTGACGAGGGCGACCATGCAGCCGCCGCCGCCGGCACCGGTGAGCTTGGCGCCGAGCGCGCCGGCCGTGCGGGCCGCATGGACGGCCGCATCGAGGCGGGCGGTGGAGACACCGAGCGCCGAGAGGAGGCCATGGTTGAGGTTCATAAGGCGGCCGACCGCCGCATGATCGCCGGCGGTGAGGGCTGTTTCGGCCTCGGCCACCAGCGCGCCGATCTCTACGCAGAGGGCGCGGGCAACAGGGTGGGCCTCGCGCAGGGCGGCGACCGAGGCGACCATGCGGCCGGTGTCGGCGCCCGCCTCGACCTGGGCGACCAGGAGGCGGAAGTGGCCGCCGAGCGCGACCGGGCGCATGCAGGGCGGGTTGCCGCGCACAAAATGCATGAGGCCACCATGGATGGCGACGGCATGAT
>CANMDT010000153.1 GCA_947496715.1 Myxococcales bacterium | reverse complement strand
TATTTGTGTTAGCTTCTGGCAGGCTGCCTGGCGTGCGGCGAATGGCGCGAAGGCCTCGCGCGAGGTGGCCATCGCCGCCTTCTGGGCTGCCGACGGCGGCCACCGCATCGTCTCCGCGGCCCAGCACATCCATGGCGGCATGGGCTTTGACCGCGACTACCCGCTCCATCGCAACTACCTGCAGTTCAAGCAGTGCGAGTTTGCGCTCGGCGGCGCATCTGCGCTGCTCGCGGAGCTTGGCGACCTCATCGCCGCACCCACCTCACGCTGAGAGAACCTGCCATGCACATCGAACTCGACGACGAGCTCTGCGAAGCCAACGGCATCTGCCAGAAGCATGCCCCGACCATCTTTGAGGTCACCGATACGGATGAGCTGATCATCCGCCACGAAGCCTACTCCGAGGCATTGCGCGCGGAGGTCGAGATGGCCATCCGCATGTGTCCCCGCCAGGCCCTCTCGCTCAAGCCCTGAGCCGTTCGGAGCTACTGATATGACCGACAGCATCCCCTTCGAGCCCCGCCGCTTTCGCGATGTGATGGGCCGCTTCGCGACAGGTGTCACCGTGATCACTGCGGGGGAGGGTGAGGCGCTGCGCGGCATGACCGCCAACTCCTTCACCTCTGTCTCGCTCGACCCGCCGCTCGTGCTCTGCTGCGTGGCGACCAACGCCGGCATGCATCCGCTCTTCGCCGCTGGCGAACGGTTCGCCATCAACATGCTGGCCGCCGACCAGGAGGCGCAGTCGCGCCACTTCGCCAAGTCGTCGGCCGCGACCCACCCGATGGGCGGCTTCGAGCTCAAGACCGGCGCCCACGGCGGAACCCTGCTCGACGGCGCGCTGGCCCATGTGGAGTGCACCGTCCATGCCCTCTTCGACGGCGGCGACCACACCATTGTTGTGGGTCGGGTGCTGTCTTACGATCTGCATCGCTCCGACGCCCCGCCGCTGCTCTACTTTGCAGGCGGCTACCGCGCCCTCGCCTCAACCTCCACCACCTGAGACGACCCATGGATTTGGCCTTCACAGCAGCCGATGAGCAGTTCCGAGAGGAGGTCCGCACCTGGCTCGAAGAGAGCCTCCGTGGCGACTTCGCAGAGCTCCGTGGTCGCGGCGGCCCGGGCGACGAAGAGGAGTGTTTCGACGGCCTCCTTGCCTGGGAGCAGCACCGCGCCAAGAGCGGCTGGCTCGGCATCGCCTGGCCCAAGGAGCATGGCGGCCGCGGCTCCTCGCTCATGCAGCAGGTCATCTTCAACGAGGAGTATGCCCGCGCCCGTGCGCCCGGTCGCCTGAGCCACATCGGTGAAGAGCTCACAGGGCCCACCATCCTCGCCTTCGGAACAGAAGAGCAGAAGCAGCGCTACCTGCCCGGCATCCAGACCGCGACCCAGATGTGGTGTCAGGGCTACTCCGAGCCCGGCGCCGGCTCCGACCTCGCCAACGTGCAGACCCGCGCCATCCGCGACGGAGACGAGTGGGTGCTCGAAGGCCAGAAGACCTGGACCTCGGGCGCGCACTGGAGCGACTACGCCTTTGTGCTCGCCCGCACCCAGTTCGATGTGCCCAAGCACAAGGGCATCTCCTACCTGCTCGTGAACATGCGGCAGCCGGGCGTGCGCATCGTCCCCATCCGGCAGATGACCGGCAGCCGTGAGTTCAACGAGGTCTTCTTTGATGGCGCCCGCGCCAGCATTGCAGACACCGTCGGTGGCGACGGCGGCGGCTGGCGCGTTGCGATGGGCACCCTCGCCTTCGAGCGGGGCGCCTCCACGCTCGGACAGCAGATGGCCTTTGCAGGTGAGCTCACGACCATCATCGAACTCGCCAAGCGGAACGGCGCAGGCGAAGACCCCGCCATCCGTCAGCGCATCGCCGACGCCTGGGCCGGCCTCAAGATCATGCGCTACACCGCCCTCCGCGTCCTCTCGGGCGGTGAGGATGGCACGCTCAAGCGTGAGGCCCTCATCTCCAAGCTCTACTGGGCCACCTGGCACCGCAAGCTCGGCGAGCTCGCCATGGATGTGGCCGGCCCCGACAGCCTCTACACCCGCGGCGAGGAGTATGAGCTCGACGCGCTGCAGAAGCTCTTCCTCTTCTCCCGCTCCGACACCATCTACGCCGGCACCAACCAGGTGCAGCGCAACATCATCGCGGAGCGGGCGCTCGGCCTGCCGCGTGGAGATCGCCTATGAGTGACGGGACCATCTCGCTTGCCATTCCGCCGCAGCCCACCGGCATGCGGATGCTCGCAGGCAAGCGGGTGCTCGTCACCGCCGCAGCAGGCACCGGCATCGGCTCCTCCGTTGCGCGGCGCGCGCTCGAAGAGGGTGCCAGCCTCGTCATCTCCGACGCCCATGAGCGACGGCTCGGCGAGACGCTCGCCACCCTTGCCCCGCTCGGCGAGGTGCACGCCATCCGCTGCGACGTGACCCAGCAGGCCGACATCGATGCGCTCTGGGCCTTCGCCACCGAGAAGCTCGGCGGCGTTGATGTGCTCATCAACAACGCTGGCCTCGGCGGCACCGCGCCGCTCGCCGAGATGACCGACGAGCAGTGGTCGCGCGTGCTCGATGTCTCGCTCACCGGCACCTTCCGCATGATGCGTGCAGCGATGCAGCAGATGCGCAACGGCACCATCGTCAACAACGCCTCTGTGCTCGGTTGGCGGGCGCAGGGCGGTCAGGCCCACTACGCTGCGGCGAAGGCCGGCGTGATGGCGCTCACCCGCTGTGCCGCGGTCGAAGGCGCTGCGCTGAACCTCCGCGTCAACGCAGTCGCGCCGAGCCTCGCGATGCATGCCAACCTGGCCCGCGTCACCACGCCCGAGCTCCTCCGGCAGCTCGAGTCGGCCTCGGTGCAGGGCCGCGCCGCAGAGCCCTGGGAGGTGGCCAACGTCATCCTCTTCCTCGCCAGCGACCTCTCCTCCTACCTGACGGGCGAGGTCCTCTCCGTCTCCAGCCAACATCCCTGAGGTCAGCATGGCCAGGTCAGAATCTCTGGGCATCGAGGGTCAGCCGTTCCGCATGGACATCGAGCGGGGCAAGATCCACGAGTTCGCCCGCGCGCTGCAGTCTACCCACCCCGACTACTGGACGACCGAGAACCCGGTCATCCCGCCCACCTACCTGACCTCCATGTTCTTCTGGGAGGAGAAGGTTGAGGGCGCCGACCCCTGGGTCGATGTGGCGATGAACCAGGACCGCGGCATGCATGCGGAGCAGGAGTTCACCTTCTTCGGACCGCCGCCCCGCGCCGGCCAGACGCTCACCGCCAAGAGCCGCATCGCCGAGTTCTACGAGAAGGCCGGTCGCCGCGGCGGCAAGCTCACCTTTGTGGTCAAGGTGACCGATTTCTTCGACGCCGATGGCAACAAGGTGGCAGAGGCCCGCATGACAGGCGTAGAGACCGAGCGTCCACCCGAGGAGGGCTAACCGATGGCAGCACACCAGCCCGACTGGGCCTCTCTTGCCGACGGCCAGGCCGGCACGAGCCGCACCTATGGCCCCGTCAACCGCACCGACATCGTCCGCTACCAGGGCGCCTCGGGCGACTTCAATCCCATCCATCACGACGAGCCCTTCGCCACCGCCTCGGGTTATCCCGCACCGCTCGGCATCGGCATGTTCCATGCGGGCATGCTCTGCAACTGGGCGGCGGAGTGGATGGGTCCCGAGCGGGTGCGCAAGACCCGCGTCCGCTGGAAGGAGGGTGTCTTCCCCGGCGACACGCTGACCTTCTCGGGCAGCATCGCCAAGCTCCACGAGGTGGAGGGCGAGCGGTTCGCAGAGGTCGAGATGGTCTGCACCAAGCAGACGGGCGCGGTTGCTGTGCAGGCTTGGGCTACCTTCTCGTTCGGGAAGGCTCCGTGAGCGGCTCCTTTGCCGGCGCGCGGGTGCTTGTCACGGGCGGCACGCGTGGCATCGGGCGGGGCATTGCCCATGCCTTTGAGCAGGCCGGCGCGACGGTCTTTGTCTGCGGCCGCAAGCCGCCGACGGAGCCGCTCGGTGCGCTCCGGTTTTTGCAGGCCGACATCCGCGATGCCGATCAGGTGACCGCGATGATGGAGCGGCTGGTGAGCGAGGCCGGCGGGATTGATGTGGTGGTCAACAATGCGGGCGGTTCGCCGCCGGCAGATGCTGCGACCGCGAGTGCCCGATTCTCTGCGGCGATCATCGCGCTGAACCTGACCGCGCCGCTGCTCGTAAGCCAGGCCGCCAATGCGGTGATGCAGAAGCAGGAGAAGGGCGGCTCGATCATCAACATCTGCAGCGTGAGCGGGCTACGCCCGTCGCCCGGCACGGCCGCCTATGGCGCCGCAAAGGCGGGGCTGCTGAATCTCACCCAGTCGCTCGCGGTGGAGTGGGCGCCCAAGGTGCGGCTCAACGCGGTTACGCCGGGCCTCATCGCCACCGAGCTTTCAGACATGCACTACGGCTCGCCCGAAGCGCAGGCCCGCGTTGCTGCGACCGTTCCGGCCGGGCGGCTCGGCCTCCCCGCAGACATCGCCGCGGCGGTCCTCTTCTTGGCCTCTGCAGAGGCCTCCTATGTCTCCGGCGCAAACCTCGTCGTCCATGGCGGCGGCGAGAAGCCGGCCTTCCTCGACGCAGCTGCGTCGTAATCTCAGCGGAGTTCGCGATGGCGCGGTTGTGTGAAGAGAGAGTGGTCATCGTCACGGGCGCAGGCCGTGGCATCGGTCGTGAACATGCGCTGGCCCTCGCGGCCGCCGGCGCCCGCGTTGTGGTCAACGACATCGGCACCGCGCTCAACGGCGAGGGCGCCTCGCAGACGCCCGCCGAAGAGGTGGTTGCGGAGATTGTTGCCGCCGGTGGCCAGGCCATCGCCAACGCCGACGATATCGCCGACTGGGCCGGCAGCGAGCGGCTCGTGCAGCAGGCCATCGCCACCTTTGGCCGCCTGGACGCGGTGGTGAACAATGCCGGTTTCGTCCGCGACCGCATGTTCGTGAGCGCCAGCGAGGAGGAGTGGGATGCAGTCGTCCGCGTGCACATGAAGGGCCACTTCTGCGTTGCCCGCCATGCTGCTGCGCACTGGCGGGATGCCGCCAAGGCGGGTGCCAATCCGAGCGGTCGCATCATCAACACCTCGTCGGGCGCAGGCATCTGGGGCAGCGTTGGCCAGGCGGCCTACTCGGCTGCCAAGGCCGGCATCGCCGCCCTCACGATGGTGCAGTCTGCCGAGCTCGGTCGCTACGGCGCCACCTCCAACGCCATCGCGCCGATTGCCCGGACGCGCATGACCGAGGGTGTCTTCTCCGGCATGATGGCCCGCCCAGAGGATGGCTTCGATGCGATGCACCCGGGCAACGTCTCGCCGCTCATCGTCTGGCTCGCCAGCGAAGCCTCGGCCCACTGCACCGGCCGCATCTTCGAGGTGACCGGCGGTCGCGTCACGCTGCTGGGCGGCATGACGCGGGGTCCGGAGCGTGACATCGCGCAGCGTTGGGAACCCGCAGATTTGGGTGCAGCTGTCACCGAGCTTCTTGCCGAGCAGCCCGCACAGGTACCGGTCTACGGCGCAAAGTAGAGGATTCTTCCCCAACCAACGCTGGTGTGGCACGGTGCTGCACACCATCAGGGAGTGAGCCATGTCGCAGTCGAGCGTGCACGAGGTCGCCAACCTTCTTCAGGACCATCCGCTCTTCGCCTCGCTGACCCTCCGTGAGCTCGGTGAGGTTGCCGGCCTGGTCGAGGTGCGGCTGGTCGAGCAGGGCGAGTCGGTGATGGTGGAGGGTGACGAAGGCGATGCCTTCTTCCTGCTCCAGAGCGGCGAACTCCGCGTGACCGCGGGCGGCGCCTTTGTTGGCACGCTCCGGCCGGGTGCCTGCATCGGAGAGATGGCGGTGCTCGATCCTGGCCCGCGCGCGGCGACGGTGACCGCGACCCGTTCGAGCGAGCTGCTCTGCTTCGACCGGAGCCGATTCGAGGCGCTGCTCGCTGCCGATAGCCTCGCCGCACACAAGACGGTCTTCGCGCTGGCGAAGGTGGTGGTGCAGCGGCTGCGGCAGTCGCTGGCGCAGTCGGCCTCGCCGCAGCCTATCGATGCCACGCAGGCCAGTTTTGTGATGCGTCCGCTGTGACGGCGCCGCTCCCTGCCTGGCTCACCGCGCAGCTTGGAGACCTGCGCCAACAGCGCATTGCGGTGGATGGCAGAGAGATGGCGTGGCTTGAGCGTGGCCAGGGTCGCACGGTGGTCTTTCTCCACGGCAACCCCACCTGGGGCTTCCTCTGGCGCAAGGTGATGCTGGCGCTCGACCCTGCTTCCTTCCGCTGCTTGGCGCCCGACCTCATGGGGCTCGGTTACTCGTCGCGCATTGGGGCAGAAGAGCACACGCTCGAGGCCCACGCGGCCTGGTTCGGCGGCTGGCTCGACGCGATGCAGCTCCGCGACATCATCGTGGTTGCGCAGGACTGGGGCGGGCCCATCGCACTCCGCGCGCTCGCCGACAGGCCCGGGCTCGCGGCCGCGATTGTCCTCACCAACACGGTGGCCGGGCCGCCGCGCGCCGATGCACGCCCCACAC
>CANMDT010000152.1 GCA_947496715.1 Myxococcales bacterium | reverse complement strand
GAACTGGGCCGGCAACTCGAGGCTCGACGAGCCCGTTGCACCTCCGAGTTTGTCGTCCGGAATGAAGAAGACATCGACCGCGTAGCCGAGGTCGGCCCGCAGCCAGCGGCCGAACTGGCGCGAGACCGAGATCTCCGCACCGGGATTCCGGTAGGCATATCCGGGCTCGATGCCGGCATCGAACCGCACCGAGGTGGAGAGGTCGTAGGGGCTGCCGGCCAACTGCGGCGTCACGAGCGCGGTCTTCACAGAGCCGATAAGGTCGTTCTGCGCTTCGATCGCGTCGAGCTTCTCGGTCGAAAAGCCCAGCAGCGAGAAGCCGTTGGCCAGCCACGCATAGCCGAGCCGGCCCTCCACATCGACCCGGTTGAGCGGCGCGAGCACGCCCCGCCAGAGCGCCGCACCCTTGGTGTAGGTCTCTGTCCGACCCGTCTCCACGCCCGCGCCGAGGCCGAACTTCAGCGTCGCAGCCGCCGACTCCGTCACCTGAACGCGGACCACCACATTCGGGTCCATCGCACGCAACTTAAGGCCCTCGCCCGCCGCCACCTCAACCGCCTCGCCGACAGGCCGCGAATGAGCGCGGAACTCCGCCCAGGCCTGAGCAGGATGCAGCCGCATCGCCTCCGCCCAGACGCTCTCATCGAGCGCCGAGATGTCTGTCTCCGGCAGCACCGCCTCCACTTCGACGATGCCAAACACGGAGAGCCGATAGAGGTCGAACTGGGCATCTCGCAGCAGCGACTGCCGGAAGACCTCGCCGCGCCGAATCTGAATGGACTGCGCGATGAGCGCATCCGGAATGCGGCTGTTGCCCTCCACCTCCAGCCGCCCGAAGACACAGGCAGGGCCCCGGTCCCAGAAGAAGTAGACCTGCACCTCGTGGCTCTCGCGATGCACGAACGAGCGCGACTCCACCCGCGCGTAGGCATACCCGTTCTCCTGCAGCCGCGTCCGGATGATCTGCGCCGTCCGCGCGAGATCCAGCTCGCTGAAACGCCGGCCCCGCTCCACTGGCAGCCCCGCCAACAGCACCCGAAGCTCGACCTGCCCCACCGCGCGCCCGTCAAACTGCACCTCTGAGACCAGGCTGGGCAGCCCCTCTTCAACCGTCAAACGGACATCAACAGCCGGCTCATCTTTGCGCTCCGTCACCTCGAAGTCCGAAACCTTCGCATCGAAGTAGCCCCGCGCATGCAAGAAGGCCTCCACCCGCTGCACATCCGTTGCCACATCGTAGGGGCTGTAACGGCTCGGCGGCGTGAAGGGATTGTAGGCATCCTCCTGCGTCGCGAGCGCCTCCAGGAGTTCCTCTTCGTCGAAGCTCTGCAGCCCCTCAAACCGGACAGAGGCCACGCCGAGCTCGGTGCGCCCCGGCATGGCAGGCGCGACGGGACGGCAGGCGCCTAGCAGCAGTAGGAGCGCGACAGCGAGCACGCCCCAACCCCACATGCGGTAGGCAACCTTCAAAGGCGCTCCACAAGCGGCAGGTAGTTCGAGTAGGCTGGGAGAGGCGCCGTACGCCGCCAACGCAGGTCTTCGCGCTGCTCCACGAGCCCAACGAGCGCCATCTCGTCGAGCTGCGACATCGTGTTCGCAAGACGGATGAAGGCCACCTGAAACTGCGCCACACCGAGCGTCTCAAAGCTCTCCAAAACCGCGCCCAGCGGCTCGAGTGGCTCGGCCGCCTCCAGAAACCCGACCGTCAGCGCATACCCCGCCTCCAGGTAGCCGAGCGACCGCTCCAACGCCCGCCCCAACCCAACGCTCGGACGCCCGTGGCCCGGCAGGATGAGTGCAGGCTCAGGCGCATGCTGCCATCGCTGCAGCGTCGTTCGATAGCTCGTGATGTTGTCGCCGATCCGTTCGAGCAGCGGCGTCGGAAGACCCAGCACAATGTCGCCCGTCACGAGCCGATCGTAGGCCTCGTCGTGCCAGACACAGTGAAAGGGATCGTGGCCCCGCGCATCTTCACATCGAAAGCGGCGACCTCCCACAGTGACCGCCTCGCCGAAGGCCACCCCGACCGCGCCATGCAGCAGCCCATCGCCACCCTGCCGAAAGGCCTTGCCAGACCGGCCGCTCGACAGCTGCCGCAGCCGCTCCATCCACTCCGACGGGGCCATCCGGCGACCCAACCAGACCCGCCAACTCTCGCAGCGGTCGTAGAAGTCATAGTAGTTCTCGAAGGCTGGCCGCGTCCCCTCCCACACATACTGCGGGCAGCGCCATGCATCGCCAAGCGATACCCCGCCACCCATGTGGTCCTCGTGGGTGTGGGTGTAGAAGACAGCCGCAACATCTGCCGGCACCAACCCGAGCTCTGCAAGGCCGGCGCAGAGCTGGTCGGTCGAGTAGGTGAACCCGCTGTCGAACAGCACCCAGCCCGCACCCGTCTCCATGGCATAGACGTTGACCGGCGCCAGCGTGGGCGAGGTCAGCCGGAACCGCACGAGACCCGGCTCCAGCTGCTGGACTGCGCTGCTCATTCTGATGCGCTCCGCTCCGTGCTCGCTGCACGACCCCGAGCCACAATCCGCGGGAGCCTCGCCAGCAGTTCGTCCACCTCGTCGTCGGTCGTGAGCAGGCTGAGCCCGAACCGAACCGAACCGTGAAGGTAGCGCTCCGATAGGCCGAGCGCCGTGAGCACATGGCTCGGCTCCTTCACATTCGACTGGCAGGCGGAGCTGCTCGAGGCCGCAATCTCCACCTCGTCCAAGAGCTGCAGCATGGCCTCGCCCGAGCTGTCTTCGAAGGAGACATTCAGCGTGGTCGGAAGCCGCGGCTGACCGCCGCCATTCACCGCAACCCGATCGATGCTGGCCAGGATCGCCTGCTCGAGCCGATCCCGCAGCGCCCCCACCGCCTCGTAGGCGCCCTCTTCGAGCCGCCGCCGCGCAAGATAGCTGGCCATGCCCATCCCGACGATGCCAGGCACATTCTCTGTCCCCGACCGGATGTCCCACTGCTGACCGCCGCCCACCAGCTGCGCAACGATGGGCGCGCCACGACGGACCGCCAGCGCGCCAACGCCCTTGGGCCCGTGGAACTTGTGGGCACTCAGGGCCAGGTAGTCCACGCCAAGCCGCCGCGCATGCACAGGGATCTTACCGACCGCCTGCGTCGCGTCGCAGAGCAGCAGCGCACCACGCGCCTTCGCCGCCGCTGCAATCTCTGCGACAGGGAAGATGACCCCCGTCTCGTTGTTCGCCAGCATGGTCGCAACCAGCAGCGTGTCGTCGCGGAGCGCGGCCGCCACCTCGTCGGCCGTCAGCCCTCCCGACGACGAGACCGGCAGCACCGTTACCTCAAAGCCCTGCGCCCTCAGCCGCTCGATCGGATGCAGCACCGCGTGATGCTCCACCGACGAGACCACAATGTGGCGCCGCTCGGGCCGCGCCGCAGCCGCGCCGAAGATGGCGAGGTTGCAGGCCTCCGTCGCGCCGGAGGTAAAGACAATCTCTTCCGGCCGGCTCCCGATGAGCCGACCCACCGCAACACGCGATTGCCGCAGCGCCTCGCGCGACTGCTCCGCAAAGAGGTGGATGCTCGACGGGTTTCCGTAAAGTTCCCCGAAGTAGGGCATCATCGCAGCCAGCACCTCCGGCAGCAGACGGGTCGTGGCGTTGTTGTCCAAGTAGATCATCGCCCTACCCCGTGATCTCAATCATGCGCTGGAGCGAAAGCCTGGCCCCCTCCGCGATCCGCTCCGGCACCCTCACCACATTGACGGCGCGACCCTCGGCCAGCTCGTCCAGCACCCAGAGCAGGTAGTTCGGACGGATGCGATACATCGTGGCACAGAGACACTGAAAGGGGCTCAGCGACGCGATAAAGCGATCGGGCATCATCGCCCGCAGCCGGTGCACCAGGTTGATCTCCGTCCCCACAGCCCAGGCCGTCCCCGGCGGGCTCTTGCGAATCGTCTCAATGATGAATTGGGTCGAGCCGGCCTCATCGGCCGCCTGCACCACCTCGAAGGTACACTCCGGGTGCACGATAATGCGGATGTCGGGCCGCTCCGCCCGCCAGTGCGCAATCTGTCCCACCGAAAACCCCATGTGGACCGAGCAGTGCCCCTTCCAGAGCAGCACCCGCGCCCGCGCGACGGTCTCAACATCGTGACCGCCGTTGGGGAGCGTGGGGTCCCATACGATCATCTCATCGAGCGGCACGCCGAGCGCAAAGCAGGTGTTGCGCCCCAAATGTTGGTCGGGGAAGAAGAGCAGCTTCTGCCCCTGCGAAAAAGCCCACGACACCACCTTCGCAGCATTGGAGGAGGTGCAGACAGCACCGCCGCGGCGACCGACGAAGTCTTTCAGGTTGGCCGCACTGTTGATGTAGGTGATCGGCACGATGGTGTCGGTCGTGCAGGTCGCCATCTCGTCCCAGGCCAGCTCCACATCGTCGAGGTTGGCCATGTCTGCCATGGTGCAGCCGGCGCGGAGGTCGGGCAGGATCACCTGCTGCCCTGGCCCAGTCAGAATGTCGGCCGATTCCGCCATGAAGTGAACGCCCGCGAAGATAACGAACTCCGCCTCCCGCTCTGCCGCCGCAGCTTTGGCGAGGGCGTAGGAGTCGCCCGTCCGGTCGGCGAAACGGATGACATCGTCCACCTGGTAATGATGGCCCAGAATCATCAGCCGGCTGCCGAATTCTCGGCGGCGCTCCGCGATCCGCGCGAGCACCTCGTCAGCGGCGAGCTCGGCATAGGCTTTGCCCGGCGTCGGCCGGACCGCCCGTTCTGCACGCGCAAAAATGGAACCTTCTTCGAGCTCTTCCATGGCGGAAACAACCTCCATCTTGCGCCCGCGACCAGCGCGAGCCGGCCTCTCGAAAGGCCCCTCGGGAGCCTCCGACCAACGGTGCGTTTCAGACTAGCCGCACGAACCCCGCACCGCTAGAACGCCCTAGCCCTGCACAAGAGAAACTTTCCGTGATCGACCGCACCTTTTGCTTTCTCGAGCGCGACGAAGACCTTCGTGACTGGGTAGCCGAGCATGCAGACAGCCTCGAAGGGGCTGTCATCGCGCTCGATATCGAGGAGGACCGCGAGCGTGGCTACGCCCCTCTCGTCGCACTCATCCAGGTGACGATCGATGAGCACGATGTCATCTTCGACCCGCTGCGCCTCAGCAAGCCGGCACTCTGCGAAGCGATCGAGCTCGTCTGCCTGCTCCCCGACGCCGTCGTCATCCACGGCTCGCACAACGATGTCACAGGCCTCAAGCGCGACTTCGGTGTAGGCCCAAAGCGGCTCATCGATACGCAGGTCGCCGCCCGCTTCCTAGGCGAGCGTGCCTTCGGGCTCGCCCCCCTGCTCGCCTCTAGGCTCGGCATCATTCACGACAAGAGCGTACGGCGCTCCGACTGGACCGCCCGCCCGCTGGGCGAGGAGCAGCTTATCTATGCCCGTGCCGACACCTCCAACCTCCTCGACCTCTGGTATGATCTCGAGGCCGATCTCGAGGAGAGAGCTTTGCTCGACGACTTCGACGACGAGTGCGCCGCCCTCAACGCCGATCAGCCGGAGCCGCAGCGCCTCGACCCCTGGGGCTGGCGCAACCTCAAGGGGCTCGGCAACCTCGAACCCGCTGGAGCGCAGCGGCTCGCCGCACTCTGGGGCTGGCGCGACAGGGTAGGCCGCGAGCGCAACCTCCATGTTACCCGTGTGCTGCCGCCGTGGGCGCTCATCCTGCTCGCCGATCGTGGAAGCAGCGCACTCACGCGCCGGCGCTCGTCGGGCCTCGACCCCGCGATCTTCGACGCCGAGCATGAGGGGCTCGCTCTCCTCCTCGACAACCCACCGGAGCTTCCGCCCCCTGCCGCACCGGCGCCGCGCAGTGCCGGTCAGGGCCGGAGCGAGAGCGAGCGCCGCCTCGAGCTGCTGCTGCAGTGGCGGAACGAGACCGCGGAGGCCACCGGCCTTGAACCCGGCTTTCTCGCGTCGCGGACCGTGCTCCTCGATGTCGCCCGCCTCCTCGATCCCAGCCCCGCAAACATCGCCGCAGTCGCCGATGTGCGCCGTTGGCGATCCGATCGATTTGCCCATACCTGGTCTGATTTGATGCGCCGCGTGGGGTAATGGTCGAAAAATCGACCTGTGCAGCAAAGGCTCGAACCGTTTTTGTTGCGCTACCCGATTTATTCCCCTAACAGCCGCCCTCGTACCAACTGCTTTTGAAGTCTGTTTCAGCCCGCCGAGCAATCGGCACTTTCCTTCTTGAGGTACCCGCAATGTCGTTCTTCCGTCTCTCGCTGTCTGCCGCTGTCCTCGCTTCTGCCGCCATGCTCGCCGGTTGCCCCGCGGCTCCCGCGCCGACCGAGGCTCCGGCCGGTTCGGGCTCGGCCGCTGCCGCCCCCGCTCCGACCCCGGTCGTCGAGGCTCCCCCGGTTGCCCCCCCGGCTGCTCCGGCTGCTGGTTCGGGCTCGGGCGCTGCTGCTGCCCCCGCCGCTGGCTCGGGCGCTGCTGCCGCCCCGGCGACTGCCCCGACGGGCAAGTAATCGGGCGGCGCCGCAAGGCGCTGCACTACGCTCGGCGCG
Organism: Myxococcales bacterium; assembly: GCA_947496715.1. GTDB lineage: Bacteria > Myxococcota_A > Bradymonadia > REDH01 > REDH01 > CAIWGR01. The sequence continues at coordinate 51 of CANMDT010000152.1, read as the reverse complement.
GCTTTGGTCGCGCCGTTTGCGTTTTTGCTCCACGCTTTGCACACCGCGACG
>CANMDT010000151.1 GCA_947496715.1 Myxococcales bacterium | reverse complement strand
TGCAGCGCAGGCTCGGGCGGCGGCGGCGGCGCAGGACTCGGCGGCGCCATCTTCTTCTACGCCGGCGGCGCCATCCCAAGAGGCGAGATGGAGATCAGCGGCTGCATCTTCGACAGTAACGCCGCTACCGGCGGAAACCCCGGCGGAAACGCCTTCGGAGGCCCCGCTGCTACCGTCGGCAGCGGCTTCGGCGGCGCAATCTTCGCCGAGAGCTGGACCCCCATCCTCGGCGCGCCCACCTTCCGCAACAACACTGCCTCGACGACGGGCTACGACCTCTACACGCGATGACCATCGAATCACCCAAACCCGCCTCCAACCGCTCTGTCATACTCCTCGTTATCGTCGCCGCGCTCGGCTACTTCGTCGACCTCTACGACCTCGTCCTCTTCGGTGTTGTACGCATCCCAAGCCTCAAGTCGCTCGGCCTGAAGGGCGACGAGCTCACCAACGTCGGTCTGCACCTGCTCAACTGGCAGATGGCCGGCATGCTGCTCGGCGGATTCGCCTGGGGCGTCCTCGGCGACAAACGGGGCCGCCTCTCCGTGCTCTACGGCTCCATCCTCACCTACTCCCTCGCCAACCTCGCCAACGCCTTTGTCCATGACGTACCGACCTACGCGACGCTCCGCTTCATCGCCGGCTTTGGACTGGCAGGTGAACTCGGTGCCGGCATCACACTCGTCATGGAGTCCATGCCGGCAAAGAGCCGGGGCTGGGGCACCACCGTTATCGCTACTTTTGGCGTCCTCGGCGGCGCCACCGCGGCGGCCGTCACCGATCATGTCGGGGTCGGCTTCAAGGCCGCTGCCAACTTCATCGACGGCATCGCCGGGAGCCAGCTCGCAGCGTCCGCGATCGCCAACGACTCCTGGCGCGGCTCCTATGTCGTCGGAGGTCTGCTCGGACTGATCCTGCTGGCCGCCCGCTTCTCGCTCTCCGAGTCCGAGATCTTCAAACAGGTCCGTGTAAAGAGCCACCAACGCGGCTCACTCTTCATGCTCTTCAGCAACTCCGACCGCATCAAGCGGCTCAGCTCCGCGGTCGCCCTCGGACTGCCTATCTGGTTCGTCGCCGGCATCCTCGTCCCCTTCTGCCCGGAGTTCGGAAAACACGCCGGCATGCTCGAACTCCCCTCACCTGCGAAGGCCATCTTCTGGTTCTACGTCGGTCTCACCTTCGGAGACCTCGGCAGCGGACTCCTGTCGCAAGGCTTCAAGAACAGGGTGATCATCATCGGCGTCTTCATCGTCGCGACCGCCTCGCTCATCGGCCTCTACTTTGGCGCAGCGCCCATGACGATCGACCGCTTCTACGGCCTTATCTTCGGTCTTGGAATCACCTGCGGCTACTGGGCCCTGTTCATGACCTCCGCCGCCGAGAACTTCGGCACCAACCTTCGCGCCACGGTTACCACAGCCATCCCGAATCTGGTCCGCTCTGCCGTTATCCCCATGACCCTGACCTTCAAGGCGCTCCGCGACGGCGGCATGGAAATCGACAATGCCGCGCTCGCACTAGGCGGCTTCACCTGCCTGCTCGCGATGCTCGCCCTCATCCCCCTCCGCGAGACCTTCGGCAAGACCCTCGACTTCGTCGAGGAGTAGCCCTCACGCGGTGGCGACCCGCTCCGAAACGACCGACCATTCGCGCATGTCAGAACCGATGGTCAGGTAGACCGTTCCATCGTTTCGGCTCACGCTCAAGACCGTCTTCCGCTCCAGCTTCTCGACCAGCCAGGAGACGATCTCCTGCGGCACGAAGTAGACCTCGATCTGCTCGGCCCGGTGCACCGTCTGTCCGCGCCAGAGCGACCTCACAAAGTTCGGCTCCCGGTGCGAGTAGATAGCCAGCCGCTCGGTCTGCTTCGCGATCCGGTGCAGCCTGTCGGCGGCAGGCGCGCCAACCTCGATCCAGAGTTCAATCCGCCCGTCGCCCGACTTCTGCCAGATGGTCGCATCTTCGGTCGTCGAGATGCCCCGCCCGAACTGCAGCGACTCTGTGTACTCCAACACGTAGGCCAAAACCCGTGTGACGAAGAACTCCTCCGACTCCGATGGATGCTGCGCAGCGCGAACCTCGAACTGCTCGTAGACCCCGCGGTCCACGTCCGAGAGGTCCACTTCGAAACGATACATCGTTGCCGTCAACGCCACGCCATCTCTCCGGCTACCAAGAGCCGCACGCCGACCCCGTCACGCCTCCTCGCACGCCACACCCCCGCGTGCAAGCCGAGCGGCCGATTTCTGCATTGCACCTTCGGGCCGCATCGTGCATCCATTCCACGCCACAGGCCGCTCTCGGCCGGTGCAGAGGCAGGTTCAACATGAAGATTGGCATCATCGGCGGAACGGGAAAAGAGGGGCGCGGACTCGCGCTCCGTTGGAGCGCAGCAGGCCACGAAGTGACGCTGGCTTCGCGTGACGCCGAGCGTGGCGCATCGGTCGCTGCCGAACTCTCCGCATCTTCCGGCCGCGCCATCTCGGGCGGCGGCTTCGATGATGCCCTCGCGACTGCCGAAGTCCTGCTCGTCGCCGTGCCCTACACCGGCCAGGGAGACACCTACCGCCAGCTTGCGGGCCGCATCGGCGACCGCATCGTCATCGACATCACCGTGCCGCTCGCGCCGCCCAAGGTGACGCAGGTCTCGTTGCCGCTGGGTCACTCCGCAGCGCTCGAGGCTCAGGCGATCCTCGGTGACGAGGGCAAACTCGTTGCCACGCTCCACCATGTCAGTTCGACCCACCTCGGCGACCTCGAACACGAGATGGAGGGTGACGTCCTCGTCTGCGGAAACGACCGCGCAGCCGTCGAGACCGTCATCGGCCTCATCGGCGACCTCGGCGCACGCGGCATCGACGCGGGCAACCTCGTGAACGCGGTGGCGCTTGAGTCCATGACGCCGGTGCTGCTCTACATCAACCGCCGCTACAAGGCGGCCGGCGCAGGCATGAAACTCACCGGTCTGCCCTAGCGCAGACTACTCCGCGGCCAGCTCCGCCATCACGCGGATCGCGTTGATGTCGGGGCTTCCGACGATGAGCGTGCCAATGCCCGACTCCTTCCAGACGGCGAGACGGTCGCGGATGCGTTCCTTCGTGCCAACGAGGTAGAGGGCGTCCACCATCTCGTCGGTGACGGCAGCCATCGCCTCGCCCTTCTTCCCGTCGAGGAAGAGGTCCTGAATCTTGATGGCCTCCTCTTCGAAGCCGGCGCGGCGCAGGTACTCGTTGTAGAAGTTCTTGTTCTTGGCGCCCATGCCGCCCACGTAGAGCGCGAGCTGCATCTTGAGCGGAAACCGAGCCGCATCAAGGTCGTCTGCAAGCACCACCGCGACCGTCGGCGCGATGTCGAAGTCTGCAAGCGTCTTACCCCGCGTGCCCTTCGCAAGGCCAGCCTTGATCTGGTCGACGATGACCTCCGGCCGCTCGGGGTTCATGCAGGTCAGCAACACGCCGTCTGCAAGCTCGCCCGCCAGCTGCTGGCCAAGCGGCGCCATGGCACCCGAGTAAATGGGGATGTTCGGGTGGCCGTGCAGGATGCTCTTCAGCGGCTTGCCCATGCCCGTCGAACCCGGGCCGCGGTAGGGGATCTGGTAGCGGGTCCCCTCGAACTCGAGTACCTCTTTGCGCTCCAGAATCTTCCGGATGATGGTGATGTATTCGCGCATCCAGGTGAGCGGCTTGTCGAAGGCCTGACCGTGCCAGCCCTCCACAACTTGCGGCCCCGAGGTGCCGAGGCCGAGCAGGAAGCGGCCACCAGAAAGCGCGTCCATCGTCATCGCAGTCATCGCCGTGTTGGCGGGGGTGCGAGCAGGGATCTGCATGATGCCCGTGCCGAGCTTGATGCGGGTGGTCTGCGCGCCGATCCAGGCAAGCGGCGAGACCGCGTCAGAGCCCCAGGCCTCCGCCGACCAGATGGAGTCGTACCCCAGCGCCTCGGCCTCCTTGATGAGGTCCATATCAATCTCAAGGTTCGAACCCGAGTATCCAATCGCTAATCCAAGGCGCATCTTCCATTCTCCATAAGAGGTTGTCTGTTCGTCGTTCCGACGCGGCCACTTTGCAAGCGCAAACGCCACGCGCCTGTAGCCTTCTTCAGTCTTCGTAGTCGGACATCGGCGGGCAGGTGCAGACCAAGTTTCGGTCGCCCCATGCGTTGTCCACCCGTCCCACCGCGGGCCAGAACTTCCGTGCGCGGGTCGACGCCGTCGGGAAGGCAGCCTGCTCGCGCGTGTAGGATCGCGACCACTCGCTCGCACAGACCACCGCAGACGTGTGGGGCGCGAGCTTCAGCGCATTGCCTTCGCGCGGAGCCTGTCCCAGCTCAATCGCTCGAATCTCCTCGCGGATCAGCAGCATCGCCTCGCAGAACCGGTCGAGCTCCTCACGCGACTCCGACTCCGTCGGCTCTACCATCAGCGTCCCCGCTACCGGGAACGACATGGTCGGCGCGTGAAACCCGAAGTCGATCAGCCGCTTCGCAATGTCTTCCACCTCGATCCCTGAAGTCGCCTTGAAGCCGCGGGTGTCGAGGATGAGTTCGTGAGCCACACGACCCGATGCGCCCGTGTAGAGCACATCGTAGGCCCCCTTCAGGCGGGCTGCGATGTAGTTCGCGTTCAGGATCGCTACCTCCGTCGCACGCCGCAGGCCGTCGGGCCCCATCGCACGGATGTAGATCCAAGGAATCGTGAGGATGCTCGCGCTGCCGAAGGGAGCTGCCGAGACGGGGCCGGTAGCAGAGGCTCCACCCGTCTCCCACAGCGGATGGCCGGGCAGGAAGGGTGCGAGATGCGCAGCAACACAGATTGGACCCATGCCAGGACCGCCGCCGCCATGCGGGATGCAGAAGGTCTTGTGCAGGTTGATGTGGCAAACATCGGCGCCGAAGTCGCCAGGACGACACAGCCCCACCTGAGCGTTGAGGTTGGCGCCATCCATGTAGACCTGGCCGCCGTGGCCGTGGATGATCTCGCAGATCTCGCCCACCGCCGTCTCAAAGACACCATGCGTCGAAGGATAGGTGATCATCAGCGCGCCGAGCCGGTCGGCATGTTGGGCGGCCTTGGCGCGGAGGTCGGCAACATCCACGTTTCCGTCGGCATCGCAGGCAACCGTCACAACCTGGAAGCCTGCAATCACGGCGCTGGCCGGATTGGTGCCATGCGCAGAGACCGGAATCAGGCAAATCTTCCGATGCGCCTCGCCACGGGCCTCGTGGTAGGCGCGGATGACCAGAAGCCCCGCATACTCTCCCTGCGAGCCAGCGTTGGGCTGCAGCGAGGTTGCCGCAAAGCCCGTAATCTCAGCGAGCCAGTCGCCGAGCTCGTCCATCATCGCCAGGTAGCCCTGCGCCTGATCGCGCGGCGCGAAGGGATGAATCGAGGCCCACTCAGGCCATGAGAGCGGCATCATCTCCACACTGGCGTTGAGTTTCATCGTGCAGGAGCCGAGCGGGATCATCGCGGTCGTCAGCGAAAGGTCCTTGGCCTCGAGCGAGCGCATGTAGCGGAGCATCTCGTGCTCTGCGTGATAACGGGCGAACACCGCGAAGGGCAGCAGCGGCGCGCGGCGTACGAGCGGCTCGGGCCACGATGCATCGGCCTGCTCAAGGGCGGCGGCAACGGGCGAACCGACGAGGGCGGCGGCGACGGCCTCCACCTCGGCAAGGGTGCTACGCTCATCGAGTGTGATGGCCACACCGCCCGAAAGCGCGCGGAGGTTAAAGCCTGCGGCAAGCGCGGCGGCCATCGCCTTCGGCGCGGCGTCGGGCGTGAGCAGCACCATCACCGTGTCGAACCGAGGACCTGCGGCAACCTTCAGGCCGGCCCCCTCCAGCGTTGCGGCCAGCACCGCCGTCAGCGCCCGTACGCGACTTGCAATCCGGCGAAGGCCTTCGGGGCCATGATAGGCTGCATACATGCTCGCCATGACAGCAAGCAGCACCTGCGCGGTGCAGATGTTGCTCGTCGCCTTGTCGCGACGGATGTGCTGCTCGCGGGTCTGCAGCGCCAGACGAAACGCCGGGTTGCCCGCGCTATCGCGCGACTCGCCCACGAGCCTGCCGGGCATGATCCGCTTGAAGGCCTCGCCGCAGGCAAGGAAGCCCGCGTGCGGGCCGCCAAAGCCCAGCGGAACGCCGAACCGCTGCGCCGAACCAACAGCGATGTCGGCACCCTGCTCACCTGCACTGCTCCCGAGAACCGCAGCAAGCGGGTCGGTGGCGAGAATCGACGTGATGCCCGCAGCCCGCGCGGCCGCCAAGGTCGCCGTAAGGTCGCGGACCCGCCCCGTCGTCGACGGGTTCTGCAGCAGGAGCCCAAAGGCCGTTGCGTCTGCCTGCAGCGCCTCCACCTCCACAAGCACCACCTCGATCTCCAGCGCCTGCGCCCGCGTCCGGACCACCTCGATGGTCTGCGGATGCACATCCTGCCCAACAAGGAAGCGCCGCCGCTGCCCGCGAGACTGTGAGAAGGCCATGTACATCGCCTCTGCCGCGGCAGGGCCCTCGTCGAGCAGCGATGCGTTGGAGACCGCAAGCCCCGGCAGATCGGCAATGAGCGTCTGATAGTTGAAGATCGCCTCCAGCCGCCCCTGCGAAATCTCCGCC
>CANMDT010000150.1 GCA_947496715.1 Myxococcales bacterium | reverse complement strand
GGCCTTCGCCGCAGCCTTGGCGGCAGCCTTGGCAGGTGCCTTCGCGGCGGGCTTGGCCGGGGCCTTCGCGGCGGGCTTCGGAGCAGCCTTGGCAGGGGCCTTCGCCGCAGCCTTGGCGGCAGCCTTGGCAGGTGCCTTCGCGGCGGGCTTCGGAGCGGCCTTGGCGGCGGGCTTCGGAGCAGCCTTGGCAGGGGCCTTCGCGGCGGGCTTCGGAGCAGCCTTAGCAGGTGCCTTCGCGGTGGGCTTGGCGGCGGGCTTTGAGGACTTCTTGGGACTTGCGCTCATGGCGTTCGGCTCCTCAACGTTCAGAACAATCTTGGCCAATCGTGGGCAGCAAAGCTGCTTCGCTCGGCCCACGAACCGCAGCATGAATCCACACTCGCGTTCAAAGTGCCAGCAAAATCGCCTTCTTCACGGAAGCACCACATCCAGCGCAAAGGGGCCATGAAAGGTGCTCCGAATGTCGGACTGCGCGCGAACCTGAATGCGACCGGCGTGCGCGAAACCATCGGCAAGCGTCGAGGTGAAGACAACATCGCCCGTCGATTGAGCGGCAATCGTCGGCGCGCCATCAACAGAGCCGAAGGTGAGGACCGTCGCATCACCATTCGGAATGTTGGTGCCCGACCAGACCAGCCCCGTGACATCGATGAGGCCTGTGTTTTCCACAACGGCCCGAACCAACCAGGTCTCGCCGGCCTGCGCCACGCCATCGCCGTTTCCACCAGCCTCCTCCAAACCGACCGAGCGGAGGAGGAGCGTGTCGGGCAACACGAGCGGAACCTCCTCGACGATACCGAATGGGGCACCGCCGGACGGCGTCGCGAGCAGCTGAGGGGAGGGGAGCGCTTCGGTCGGTGCAAGTGCGACATCGAAGCCAAAGGTGAGCGTCACCGAAGCGCCCGGCGTAAGCGTCTGCGCGGCAGGAAGGTCGCCGCGGAGCGTCAGGGTCGCGGAAGAGGGAGAGGCGCCGAAGGCGACATCGACCGCCGGTGCATCGCCCACGTTTGCAAGACGAGCCGACAGCGTCCACGACTCGCCGGCCTCCACAAGCAGGTCGTCTCCGCTGCCGTCCGGCGTGAGTTCCAGGTTTGACCAGCGCAGGTCGGCCGCTGCGACCGTTACTACAGGGACCTCAACCGCCGTGGCGACCGTCGAGAACCCGCCCGGCACAAAGGCCTCGAGGTCGAGCACCGCCGTGCCAGAGGTCGCGGTCGCAGCGATGCGGAAGCCGACCGTCACCGTTGTGCCCTCTGCCGGAACGACCGTCACTTCGCTGCTCGGCGTGCCGATCTCAATCTTCGGTGAGATGCTCGACAAACGGACAACCGCAGTCGCACCCGCTGCGTCCACGCCCTCGACGGCCAGGTTGGCCACCACCTCCCAGCTCTCGCCGGGATTTGCCTGCCCATCTCCGTTGCCCGACACCTCACGCGCAATCGCCGGTCCCTGCCAGCTCAGGCGGGCGCTCGAGGTGTTGCTGTCTGCTTCGGTGTCGCCCGCATCCTCGCTGCACGAAGCACCGGGGCATTGCCAGCCCGAGTTGGTGCAGAAGCAGAGCCGCTCGCAGCCATCGACGGTGCCGGCCCACTGCTCACCCACACAGGCGCACGCCGCGCCGGTCACGGGCGTTGAATCTCCGACGCAGGAGGACTCGCCCGAGCCCGCGTCAGCCTCGGGTTCTTTGCTGTCGGAACAGGCGGCGAACAGCAGACAGAGGAGTCCTGCGACGATGCTTTCGGGCCAACCCATCTTCATCTTCATCCTCCACAATGCCACAGACGGCGCCGAGCCGCCCCGCGAACCCGCACGCAGTCCTCGGCGCGGCCTCAGCCTATAGCCAACCTTTGCAGATTCGCTCAAGGCAATACGCCTCGCCGCACGACTTCCGAGCGAAGCGAAAGGCTTGCGCGGGCGACGCCGCGGTGTCAGTCATCGCCGCGCAGTTCGAGAGCGCTCCAACGCCGGAGGCACAGTGTCGTCACATCCATTGATTCCTTCCGTCGTCGATGGCTCCTACCTCGACGAGACCGACCGTGCGACCTTCGACGCGATTGACCCTGCAACGGGCCTGATCACGGCGCGGGTCGTCGAGGCTACTAGCGCCGACATCGACCGTGCCGTGGCTGCCGCAAAGCGAGCCGTTGCTGGCAGCTGGGGCCGAAGCACCGCGAGCGAGCGGATCGCCATGCTCCGGCGGATCGCAGCGGGTATCCGGGCGCGCGCCGCCGAGTTCGTGGCCGCAGAGGTGCTCGACACGGGCAAGCCTGTCTCGCTCGCCGCGGCCCTCGACATCCCGCGCGGCGCCGCCAACTTCGACATCTATGCCGACCTCCTCTCCGCAGAGCACGAGGAGGTCTGGCGCGACGAACGGGCCGACGGCACCCGCGCGCTCCACTACAGCCACCGCCGCCCCATCGGCGTGGTCGCAGTCGTCTGCCCCTGGAACCTCCCCTTCCTCCTCATGACCTGGAAGGTGGCCCCCGCGCTGGCCTGCGGCAACGCCGTCATCGTGAAGCCCTCCGAAGAGACGCCGCGCACGGCAGCGCTGCTGGCCGAGGTCATGCGCGACGCGGGGCTCCCCGACGGGGTCTATCAGGTGGTGCAGGGCTTCGGCCCGGGCTCGGCCGGAGAACTGCTGACGCAGCACCCGGGCGTCGATGCGATCACCTTCACGGGAGAGTCCCGCACGGGTGAGGCCATCATGCGGGCCGCCGCCAGCGGCCTGCGCCCCGTCTCCTTCGAACTTGGCGGGAAGAACGCCGCCATCATCTTTGCCGACGCAGACCTCGATGCCGCCATCAAGGGGACGGCCCGCTCGGTGATGCTGAACTCGGGGCAGATCTGTCTCTGCACGGAGCGCATCCTTGTGCAGCGCGCGGTCTACGACCGGTTCGTCGAAGGGTTGGCTGCCGAGATGCGGAGCTGGAAGGCGGGCGACCCACACGATGCCGCGACGCAACTTGGGCCCCTCATCAGCGCCGGCCATCGCGACAAGGTGCTGGGCTACGCGGCTGCCGCGATCCGCGACGGCGGAAGAGCACTGGTGGGCGGAGGCATCCCCGACCTGCAGGCGCCCTGGAGCGGCGGCTTCTACATGGAGCCTACGCTCTGGACGGGGCTCGCAGACGATGCTGCCTGTGTCCGCGAGGAGGTCTTCGGCCCCGTGTGCGCCGTCACACCCTTCGACAGCGAAGAGGAGGCAGTCGCACGGGCCAACGCCTCGGAGTATGGGCTCTGTGCCGCCATCTGGACCCGCGATGTGGGTCGCGCCCACCGCGTGGCCGCCGCAGTGGATGCCGGCATGGTCTGGATCAACACCTGGTATCTGCGAGATCTCCGAACGCCCTTCGGCGGTACCAAGCGAAGCGGGATTGGCCGCGAGGGCGGGCGACATTCCTTTGACTTCTACTCCGAGATCAAGACGATCGCGCTCCGCATCGACGACACGGGTTCACGATGAAACTGCAACGCGAAGCCTTCATTCTGCCGGACCGTGCGCCGGCCCTCGCCCACTACCCGCACGCCCGCGGCGCCGGCGACTTTGTCTTTGTCTCCGGCATCTCCTGCAGGCGGCCCGACAACAGCTACGAGGGCGTCTACCGAAGCGCAGACGGCACGGTGTCGCTCGACATCCGGGAGCAGACACGGGCCGTTCTCGAGAACATCGCGACCATCCTCGCCGCGGCCGGCCTCGGGCTCGAGCATGTGGTCGACCTGACCACCTTTCTGGTCAACATGTCGGACTATGCCGGCTACAACGAGGTCTACAACGGCTTCTTCGACGCCGCCTCCGGGCCATCGCGGACCACTGTCGGCGTCAGAGAACTTCCCCACCCGCATCTCCTGATCGAGATCAAAGTCGTAGCAGCACGATGAGCAATCCCCTCTCCGAAACCGAACTTCTCTGGTGCGCAGACCAGCTCTGGCAGGCGCAGCAATCCGGAGCGCCCTGCCCTCCGCTGACCGAGTCCTTCGCCGGCATCACGCCCGAAGAGGCCTATGCCATCCAGGGCATCAATGTGCGCCGCCGCATGGAGGTCGCAGGCCTGCACGGCCCCGTCGCCCGTCGCGTCGGACTGAAGATCGGCCTCACGAGCCGCGCCGTCCAAGAGTGGCTCGGCGTCAACGAGCCCGACTTTGGCTGGCTGCTCTCCGACATGGTCATCGAGCCCGAAGGCACTGCGCCGCTCCAGCGTCTGTTGCAGCCACGCGGCGAAGGTGAGATCGCCTTCATCCTCAAGCGGGACCTCGCCGGCCCGGGCATCACCGCGGCCGATGTCCTTGCTGCGACAGACTATGTGCTCCCCGCCATCGAAGTCGTCGACTCACGGGTCCGCGACTGGAAGGTGAAGTATGCCGACACCGTCGCCGACAACGCCAGCAGCGGCATGTATGTCACGGGACGCGAGCCTGTCCTCCCAAGCCGCGTCGACTTCGAGCAGTGCGGCATGACCCTCCGCAAGAACGGCAGCGTCGTCTCGACGGGTGCCGGCGCGGCCTGCCTCGGCAGCCCTGTGCTCGCGGTCGCCTGGCTCGCAAACACCTTCGGGCGCCTCGGCATCACCCTCCACGCCGGCGAGATCATCCTTAGCGGCGCGCTCGGCCCCGTCAGCCCGGTCGTCCATGGCGACCACCTCGAGGTCGCCATCTCCGGCATCGGCAACGCCTCCGCCACCTTCCTCAAGGAGGGCTAGATGGTCTCCCCCGACCGTATCCCCGCCATCGCTGCCGAGCTCCGCGCCGCGAGCGCCTCACGCACCGCTGTCGACCAACTCGAGGGCCGCTGGGGCGCAATCAGCCTCGATGAGGCCTACGCCATTCAGCGACACGACGCGGTGACCGCAGCCGGCAGCTGGCCCGCCGCCGCCGCTGCGCTCGACGGCTTCAAGCTCGGTTTCACCAGCCGTGCCAAGATGGCGCAGATGAACCTCTCCACGCCTATCTACGGGCTCCTCCCCCGAGGCTCCCGCATCGCTGCCGGCGCAACGCTCTCGCGCGCTGCCTACATCCAGCCCCGCGTCGAGCCCGAACTGGCTGTGGTCGTCGGCCGTTCCATCCCGCTCGACATGCACCCGGACGAGGCCTGGCTCAGGCTTGACCATGCATGCGCCGCGATGGAGCTCCTCGACTCCCGCTACCGCGACTACAAGTTCTCCGTCACCGACGTTATCGCCGACAACACCTCCGCCGCAGGCTATCTGTTCGGCAGCGAGCGGCTTCCGATGTCCAAGGAGCTCGGCAACCTTGGCGTGCTCTTCTACAAGAACGGCACCCTCATCGAGGCCGCCAGCACTGCAGCTGCGCTGGAGCACCCCAAGCATGCCTTCGCAGCGCTGCTCAACATGCTCCGCGGCCACGGCCTGACGGAGCTCGCCGAGGGCGCCGTCATCCTCACGGGCGGCCTCACCGCGGCCCACGCGATGGCGCCCGGCGATCATGCCCGCATTGTCCTCGAGGGGCTCGGCGCAGTCGACCTCTCCTTTGCCTCCTAGCCCTTCCGGAGAACCGCCCATGGCCTTGATGCCGCCCATTCACCTGCCCAGCTGGATTGCCGAAAACCGGCACCTCCTCAAGCCGCCTGTTGGCAACAAGAAGATCTACGAAGACTCCGACTTCGTCATCATGGCGGTCGGCGGCCCCAACGCCCGCATCGACTTTCACATCGATCCGGGCGAGGAACTCTTCTACCAGCTGCAGGGCGACATGGTGCTGCGCGTGGTGGAGGAGGGAGCTTTCCGCGACATCCTCATCAAGGAGGGCGCGATGTTCCTCCTCCCCTCCTGGGTGCCCCACTCGCCGCAGCGCTTCCCCGACACCATCGGGCTGGTCATCGAGCGCAAGCGGGCGGTGGGCGAAGAAGACAAGCTCCGCTGGTACTGCGACGACTGCGTGAGCGTGCTCCACGAAGAGACCTTCCCGCTCGAAGACATCGCCACCCAGCTCAAGGCAGTCATCGAAACGTTCAATGCAAGCGAGAGCCTCCGCACCTGCAAGTCCTGCGGCGCGCTCAAGTCGACGACCCCCAGACGCTAGCGCTCCGATGACCGTCGACGTCCACACCCACATCCTACCGCCGCACTGGCCCGACCTCGAAAAGCGGTACGGAGTGGGAGGGTGGGTCCAGCTCGAGCACTGCCCCGGCTGCCGCTCCCGCATGCTCCGCGACGGCAAGGTCTTCCGCGAGGTTGATCCGAACTGCTTCGACGAGGCCGCGCGGCTCCGAGAGTGCGACGAGGCCGGTGTGGGCGCGCAGGTGCTCTCAACTGTCCCGGTCATGTTCTCCTACGACAAGCAGCCAGCCCACGCGCTCGACCTTGCGATGCTCCTGAACGACCACATCGCCGACCTCGTGGCTCGCTTCCCGAGCCGCTTTGCAGGCCTCGCGACCGTGCCGCTGCAGACGCCCGAGGCCGCCGCCCGCGAACTCGAGCGGGCCATGCGTTCCGGCCACGCCGGCGCGCAGATCGGCACCCATGTGAATGGCTGGAACCTCGACGACGAGGCGCTCGAGCCCTTCTGGCAGGCCGCCAACGACCTCGGCGCATCGCTCTTCATTCACCCGTGGGACATGCTCGGCCAGAGCCACATGACCCGCCACTGGCTCCCCTGGCTCGTCGGCATGCCGATGGAGCTATCGCTCGCCATCTGCAGCCTCACTATGGGCGGTGTTCTCAGCCGCTACCCGCGCATCCGCTTCATGTTCGCACACGGCGGCGGCGCCTTCTCGGGCACCGTCGGTCGCATCGACCACGGCTTCGAAGCTCGCCCGGATCTCTGCCAGACCCGCACCGCGCAGCCGCCCTCCTCCTTCCTCGACAAGATCTGGGTCGACGCGCTCGTGCATGACCTGCGCACCCTCCGCTTCACAGTCGACCTCTACGGCGACACCCGCGTCGCGCTCGGCACCGACTATCCCTTCCCCCTCGGTGAGGCGCAGCCCGGCGCCCTG
>CANMDT010000149.1 GCA_947496715.1 Myxococcales bacterium | reverse complement strand
GCAGGCGAAGATTGAGTACGAGCGGCCCGATGCGCTGCTGCTCGACATCACGATGGCGCGGCTCAATGTGCAGGAGCTGCTGGACGGCGTGAAGTCGGACCCGTCGCTGGAGGATGTGGTGGTGGTGCTCTTCTCGGACCTCGACGCGGGCACGCTGCAGTCGATGTGCGTGGACCACGACCTCCACGGTTACTACTCGAAGTCGATGGACATCGACCGGGTGGGCGAGTTCCTGCAGCAGTTCTACGCCGAGGACGAAGAGCCCTAGCGGGTCTAGTGCTTCTTGCGGCTGGGGTCGTCGGAGCGGTGGCGCTCGCTGTCGTCGAAGTCGAGGTCGGAGCGGTCGCCGGCGCGGAAGTCGGCGGAGCGGGCGGAGAGCGCCTGGAAGGCCATGCGGCTTCCGCGGCCGGAGTTCTCGAAGAGCAGGGAGGAGCCCTTTGACATGCCCAGGTCGTGCGCCTCGGTCATGGCTGAAAGGTCTGCGCTGAGGAAGACGAACTTCCAGTTGTCGGTCTTGGTCTTGGTCTCGATGAGCTTGCTGATCTGGTCGCGCCGGAACTCGGTGCTGGCGTTCTCGGCGCCGTCGGTGACGATGACGAAGACGAGGCCGGCGGGGCGGCTCTCTTCGGGGCGGTCGGAGAGTTCGCCCGCGAGCTGGTTGATGCCGCGACCGATGCAGTCGAGGAGCGGGGTGGAGCCGCGGGGGCGGAAGGTCTTGTCGGTGAGGAGCGGGACCTCCGCGATGGGGAGGTTGTGGTGGATGACCTCGAAGGGGTCTTCGGAGTCGAACTGGATGAGGGAGAGGGTGGCTGTGCCGGGCAGGGCCTTCTGGTCAGCGAGGAAGGTGTTGAAGCCTCCCACGATGTCGTCAGCGATGCTGGCCATGGAGCCGGAGCGGTCGAGGATGATGTGGAAGTGGGTTTGAAGCTGCATGACAGTCGCCTTACGCATGCTCTGTGCGGGGTGAGGCGGGGCGTCGCTGCGGATGCAACAGCGGCCCAACCAGGCACGAAGCGGGAAGATGTCCGACCCCAGATTCCGGAAGGCTCAGGCGAGCCAACCTTCGGACAGGGGCAACTTGAACACGCGCTGCGGGGCCGCAAGGCGAAAGTTCCGTCGCCTCAGCCGAGGCTGTCCAGGAGCTGCTGGGTGCGGGCGACGTCGGTCTCGCGCTTGAGCTCTGCCCACATGTCGCGCGCCCGCTCGAGGAGGAGCGCGGCCTGGGCGGTGTCGCCGGCGGTGGCGGTAGCGGCGCCAATGAGTTCGAGTGGGAGCGCGTAGTCGGGGTCGACGAAGCCGGTGGCGTCGAGTTCGGTGAGGCTCTGTCAGATGCGGAATTCCACAGCGCGGTGCGATTCGGATCTACCGCGCCGCCCCCGCCATCGCCAATGCGATCGCGACCGGATCGCGCCGCTTGCGAAGCTCCTCGATGGTCTCCAGCGGCAGGTAGGCGGCTGCCGCGGCGAGGCGGCATGGTGAGGTCCTTCATGAATTCCTGCCCCAACGGGGCAGCGCATACCAGCCCAGGGCAACGCCCTGGGAATCATACGACGAATACATCCGCATTCTAACGGAAGGCCGCGGGTCGTCGCATCATCCACCCGTGCCGGAACGGTGCGTCCATGCCCACCATTCCATTCCCAGGGTTGCACCCTCGCTGGTATGCGTTTTCCTAGGGTTGCCCCCTGGGCTGGTATGCGTTGCCCCTTTGGGGCAAACGGACATCGGCGCGCATGGTTGGTCCATGGCGTGCGCGGTTCGCCGCATCACCCACCCGTGCCCCGCATGAATGCCCACCATCCATGCCCCGCATGCATCATCCATTTCCCAGGGTTGCACCCTGGGCTGGTATGCGTTGCCCCTTTGGGGCAAACGGACATCGGCGCGCATGGTTGGTCCATGGCGTGCGCGGGTCGACGCATTATCCACCCCTGCCGGAACGGTGCGTCCATGCCCACCATTCCATTCCCAGGGTTGCACCCTGGGCTGGTATGCGTTTTCCCAGGGTTGCACCCTGGGCTGGTATGCGTTTTCCCAGGGTTGCACCCTGGGCTGGTGTGCGTTTTCCCAGGGTTGCACCCTGGGCTGGTATGCGTTGCCCCTTTGGGGCAAATGGGACCTGGCGCTTTCTCGAGGCGGAGGCGGCGGCGGAGAGGGAGGGGGGAGCGGTGGCAAAGGTGGACGCGACATGGGACCTCACGCAAGTGTGATGGTCGGTTATCGGCGTCTGCGGCGCGTTGTTGCGGAGGGCCCTGACGATTTTGGGAGAGGGCGGGGTGTTGGGGTGGTGGCTCCGCCGCATCGCTGCAAAACCTTCGACAACCCGGTGGCTCAGCCCAGGCTGTCGAGGAGCTGCTGGGTGCGGGGGAGGTCGGTCTCGCGCTTGAGCTCTGCCCACATGTCGCGGGCCCGCTCGAGGAGCAGCGCGGCCTGGGCGGTGTCGCCGGCGGTGGCGGTGTCGCCGGCGGTGGCGGTAGCAGCGCCGATGCGTTGCGATAGAATTGAATATTTCAGATACGCGTTATATTCGTGATAGCGTCTTTCTTTAATTTTTTTGTTCATCATGTGCGAAAACAAACACCTGTAAATGCTGTCGATTTGCGTTTGTTTGTTTGACTTGAAAGTTCGGCTCGGTTACGCGTGTAGGCGATTTTCGATTTACAACTTGGCTTTCGCTCGCGCGCTGGGACCATGCCTCTGGAAGGTTTCCCATGCTGCTGCGCTCTGTTGCACGCCTCCTGCCCTTTGCTCTACTGCTCGGCGACACGGTCCCGTCCGCGCCTACGTCGGCGCCTGATGGTGGGCTGTCTGATGGTGGGCTGTTCGTCCCCGACGCAGCGCTCCTGCTCCCGGACGGCGGGCAGGGCGATGCATCGGCAGCGGCCGGTGCCGAGCCACTGTCTGGGCTGCTGACGCTCGCGGAGTTCCGTGGCGAGGTGACGGCAGATGGCGCGATGGTCATCACGACGCTTGATCCTGCGGCCTCGTCCGACCCGAGACTCCGCCGGCTGGCACAGGGGCTCTGCAGCCTCAGCATCGTGCAGGACGGTGTGGCCGGAACCGGGCCTGCCAACTCGCTGGAGCTGGTGACGGGGAGCACGGGGCTCGACGGCGCATGCGACGGCTATCTCGCCTCGCCCCTCTTCTGCGGCGCGGTGACGGTTCGGTCGTTCTACACCTCACCGCAGACGCAGGTCTTTGCCCAGATCCAGTCGCTCGTCCCCTCGACGGGCTTTGGCGTGCAGAACGGCGATGTGGTCCCCGGCGCCTCGAGCGGCCTCGGCTCGTGGGCCTACGGCGACCTCGGCGCGGCCTCGTCGTCGCCCGGCAATTCGGGTGTGCGCAACTGGGTCTTTGCCCGATCGGGTGGCAACTTTACCTTCACGGGTCGGGTGGTGGCCAACGTGACGGAGCTCTGCGACGGCCTCGATAACGACTGCGATGGCACCACCGACGAAGGGATCGGTTGCAGAAACCAAGGACAGAGCTGCGCGGCCACGGCTGACTGCAGCGGCGCGTTGGTCTGCACGGGCAGCTTCTGCTCGCCCGCTGGTTGCACGAGCGGCGAACATGTGGAGAGTGGCAGCTGTGTGAGCGATACGCGCAGCTGCTCACCGCTGCCCGCCAACACCACGGCAGGCACCCAGACCTGGGACAGCAGCACCAGCGCCTACGGCAGCTGCACGGCCACGACCTGCGCGAGCGGTTACAATGTGGTCGCGGGTGCCTGCCTCCTGCAGTCTACCCTCGGCACCGCATGCACGCTCAACGCCGAGTGTGCCTCTGGCTTCTGCGCCACGGGCCCAGACGGCACGGCCAATGACCGCTGCGCGCCTACGGACATGACCTACATCCCTGCCGGCACCTTCACCATGGGTTCGCCCTTGGGTGAGCTGGGCCAGGAGACCGATGAGACGGAGCACAGCGTGACCCTCTCGCGTAGCTTTTTCGTGGGTCAGACAGAGGTGACGCAGGGGCAGTGGAAGGCGCTCTCCGGCGGCATCAACCCCTCCTGCTTCCAGTCGACCACGGGCACCGGCTGCACCACCAGCAACGCCAATGACAGCGGCCCCGTGGAAAACCTAGATTGGTATGCGGCAGTCGCCTTCGCCAACGCCCGCTCCGCGGCAGAGGGGCTCACATCCTGCTACACGCTTACAGGTTGCACCGACGCAGCCAACGGCTGGCAGGATGGCCTCCACAGCGGCTGCACGGCCGCCACCCTCGTGGGCCTCACCTGCACGGGCTACCGACTGCCTACCGAGAGCGAGTGGGAGTATGCGGCGCGTGGCGGAACAACCACGGCCACCTACATGGGCGACCTGAGCGGGACGCCCGCATATTGCGATTCTCAGGCCAATCTGGACGGCATCGCCTGGTGGTGTGTCAACGGCGGCAGTCGTTCGCAGGCGGTGGGCGGCAAGACCGCAAACAGCTTCGGCCTCTACGACATGCTCGGCAATGTCTGGGAGTGGACGGGCGAATGGTACGGAGCCTACCCAGCCACGGTGACCGACCCTACGGGGCCTGCGACGGGCGACGGCCGGGTGCCACGCGGCGGGTCGTATGGCAACAACGCCGGCAACACGCGGGCCGCGGTTCGCCTTTCCTTCGAGTCGTTCAATCGCGTCTCCAATATCGGCTTTCGCCTCTCCAAGACCGTGACGCGCGGCTGCGCCGCGCTGCCAGTGAATGCAACCGCAGGCGTCGAGTCGGCCAATGCCAGCGGTTGGGGCGCCTGCGAGGCCTCAGCCTGCGCGGCCTCCTACCATGCGGAGTCTGGCACCTGCGCGAGCGACACGCGGAGCTGCACGGCGTCCGACGCTACCGCCGCAACGGAGAGCTGGACCGGCGCCGAGTATGGCACCTGCACGATTTCGGCCTGCCTGCCGACCCATCACCTCGAGGGTGGGGCGTGTCTGTCGAACACCGGCTCTTGCTCGGTAACGAACGGTAGCGGAACCCGCACCTTCAACGCTGGCGCCTGGAGCAGCTGCACGCTCGCGGGTTGCAACGCCGGCTACCATGTGCAGAGCGGCGCCTGCGAACTCGACACGCGGAGCTGTACCCTCGCCGATGGCACGGGGAGCCAGTCGTGGCTCGGTTCGGAGTGGGGCGCATGCACGCCTACGAGCTGCGATGCGGGCTACCATGTAGAGAGCGGCGCCTGCGCGAGCGACGCACGGAGCTGCCTGCTGACGGGCGGCGCGGGCGACCAGAGCTGGAACGGCAACAGCTGGAACAGCTGCGTGGCCAGCGCCTGTTACGGTGCCTTCACCCTCAATGCGGGAAGCTGCGTTGCGTCCGGCTGCGGCAACGGCCTCGTGGAGGCCGGCGAGAGCTGCGACGATGGCAACCTGGTGGCGACCGATGGCTGCACGGCCAGCTGCGGCGTGGCCGCCTGCGGCGACGGCCTGGTGCAGGCAGGCGTAGAGGTCTGCGACGACGGCAACACCCTGACCGAGGAGTGCAACTACGGCGCGGCCTCTTGCACCGTCTGCACGGCTACCTGCACCAGCGCTGCGGGCGAGACCGACCTCTGCAGCGACGGCATCCTCGACGCCGCTGAGGTCTGCGACGATGGCAATGTGCTGGACGACGATAGCTGCGCCAACAGCTGCCTCTGCGGCGCAGGCTACCATGTGGAGAGCGGTGTCTGCACCAGCGACACCCAGAGCTGCGCGCTCGCCAACGCCACAGCAGCCTTCGAGAGCTGGACGGGGAGCGCCTTTGGCGCCTGCACGGCGACTGCTTGCGATGTGAATTACCACTTGGAGGCTGGCGCCTGCGCAAGTGACACGCGCGCCTGCTCCGTCGCCAATGCGACCTCTGCAACGCAGAGCTGGGATGGTAGCGACTACACCGTCTGCGCGGCGACCGGCTGCGCTGCGGGTTACAGCCTGCTCGCCGGGGCCTGCGTGGCAGCCGGCTGTGGCAACAGCGCGGTAGAGGCCGGCGAGGGCTGCGACGACGGCAACTCGGTTGCCACCGACGGTTGCACCTCTACCTGCACGATTGCCGCCTGTGGCGACGGTGTGGTGCAGGCGGGCGTGGACGGCTGCGACGACGGCAACACAGTTACCGAGGAGTGTGGCTACGGGGCGGCCTCCTGCGCCGTCTGCAGCGCCACCTGCAGCAGTGTGGCGGGCGAGACCGACATCTGCGGCGACGGCACCGTCGACGCAGCCGAGGTCTGCGACGACGGCAACACGGTCAACGGTGATAGCTGCAGCAATGGATGCGTCTGCGGCACCGGCTTCCACCTCGAGGGGGGCGTCTGCACGAGCGATACGCGGAGCTGCCTGCTGGCCAATGGCACCGGCACCGAGCAGTGGAACAGCCTCTCCTACGGTAGCACCTGCAGCGTTGCGACCTGCAACAGCGGCTACCACATTGCGATTAACAGCTGCGCGGCCGATGTGGTGAGCTGCTCGCTCGCCAATGCGACCGCAGCAACCCAGACTTGGAGCAGCGGCACCATCAGCTACGGGAGCTGCACGGCGAACAGCTGCGCGGCCTCGTATCACGTGGAGTCCGGCGCCTGCGCGGCCAATGTACGGGTCTGCACGCTGGCCAACGGTACGGCCACGGAGACATGGGACAGTGGCACCCTTCTCTACGGGAGCTGCACGCCTGGGGTTTGCAACTCGGGCTACCACATCGAGGATGGGGCCTGCCTTAGCAACATCCGGAGCTGCTCGCCCCTACCCGCCAACACCACGGCAGGCACACAGACCTACGCGTCGGGCGCCTGGGGCGGTTGCACCGCGACAACCTGCGCGAGCGGTTACTGGGTAAACGCAGGCACCTGCGCGATGCAGTCGACCCTCGGCACCGCCTGCACGCTCAACGCCGCGTGCGCCTCCGGCTTCTGTGCCACGGGCCCGACGGGTACGGCCAACGACCGGTGCGCGCCTACCGGCATGAACTACATCCCGGCCGGTACCTTCACC
>CANMDT010000148.1 GCA_947496715.1 Myxococcales bacterium | reverse complement strand
CTGCGACATCGAGGTCCAGACCGGCACCATCAGCCCCGAGTATGGCAACGTCACGGGCGGCGTCATCAACCTGGTGACCTGCGGCGGCTCGAACGAGCACAAGTTCGACACCAGCTACTACTTCTCCAGCAAAGACCTCACGATGGAGGACCGCTCGGGCGAGAAGCGCGACGCGAGTGAGCAGACCTTCAATGTGAACGCGGGCGGACCGATCATCCAAGACAAGCTCTGGTACTACGCCTCGCTTCAGTACCTGAAGACCCAGTCGCAGATCGCCAAGCTCCCCGGCCAGCCGGCGCATCCGCCCGAAGACTCGGAGGGCTTCTACTGGCTCGCCAAGCTGACCGGCGCCCCCGACACCCACAACCGTTTCACCCTGCTCTTCCAGGGCGACCCGCGCTACTTCAACAACACGCTCCAAGACCCCACGGTCTCGAAGGAGGCAGAGGGGCACCAAGACCAGGGCGGTCTGCTCGCCAGCCTCCGCTGGGACGGCCTCTACGACCCCTACGTGGCCAAGGTACAGCTGGCCTACAAGTCGAGCTTCCTCGACATCTTCCCGCAGGCCCGCGCCAAAAGCAGCAGCGCCTTCAATTTCGGCAACTCGCTGAGCGAGAAGAACGACTTCGGCGTGACCAGCGGCTGCCTCGTCGGCCCCGACGGCGTGAACTACTGCGGCGCCACCGCCTCGGACGTGCAGGACAGCCCCGAGTTCGGCAACGGCCTCCACTACAACCTCGACACGGGCGAGAGCACCGTGGGCGACAGCTCCGACTTCTTCATCATCCGCGAGCGGACGCAGGGCACGGCCAGCGTCTCGCGCTTCCTCGACAGCTCCTTCGGCAAGCATGAGATCAAGGCCGGCGTCGACACCGCCTTCATGGTCGACACCCAGACCGACCGCTACCCCGGTGGCGCGACCGCCTTCATCGAGTTCGACCAGGATGGCGACGGCGTCGCCGACCCCTACTCGGCCCGCCTCGTGGCGAGCGACAAGGGCGCCCTCACGCAGGTGGTCGAGGGCAACGTCGTGGCCTTCTTCGCGCTCGATAACTGGGACATCCAAGACCGCATCCGGCTTCAGCCCGGCGTGCGCGTTGAGCAGGCCCGCTACGATAACTACGAGGGCAAAACCGTCCTCAACTTCAACACCGTGGCGCCCCGCTTCGGCTTCTCGGCCGATGCCTTCGGCGACAAGCAGACCCGCATCCACGGCGGCTATGGCCAACTCTACGAGACGGGCAATCTGGCCCTGGCGCAGTTCGTTGGCACCAGCCTGACCAGCCACCGCACCTACTACGAGTCGGAGCTGAGCGGCGACCTCAACGGCGACGGCATCATCTCCAACCGCTACTACGAAGACCCGGACAACCAGAGTATCCGCGGCGGCGCAAGCGGCCGGAGGGTGGACAAGAACCTTCAGCCGATGCGCACCGATGAGTACCAGGTAGGAATCGAGCAGGCGCTCTCCGACGACGCCTCGGTCGATCTGACCTACATCCGTCGCGACACCGTCAACGCCTGGGAAGACCGCGGCGTTGGCCAGATCTGGAACCAGGCCGGCACGGCTGTCGTGGGCAGCGAGGATGGCTCCTTCAGCCAGGTCTTCGAGGTTGCCACGATTGATGGCGCCGAGCGCAAGTACGAGGCCTTCGAGCTCTCGCTCAACAAGCAGTTCGCCAACAACTGGTCGATGGCCGGCAGCTACACGCTCTCCTGGCTCGAGGGCTCGACGGTCGAGCTCCTCACGGGCGACTTCGACAACCCGCGCCAAGACGCCTACGGCTACGGCCCGCTCGCCGACGACCACCGCAACGTCATCAAGATGCAGGGCGCCTACCTCTTCCCTGTCGGCCTCTCAGTGGGCGCCGCTTACGAGTTCGAGTCGGGCGCGCCCTACTCCAAGCTCTTCCTCAACGACGAGGACGGCGGTTACTACAACCGTCGCTCGCCCCGCGGCACCGACCCCGGCATCGACCCCAACGACCCGTCGGACGACCAGGCGCTCACCCTGCCTGACTACACCAACATCAGCCTCCACGCAGGCTACAGCCTCAAGAAGCTCACCGGTCAGGACCTGGAGTTCGTCGCCAACATCAACAACCTGCTCAACCTGCAGGCGGTGACCAGCATCGAGAATTCCGACGTGGATGGCTACGGCCTTCCGAACGCCTACCAGCGCCCCTTCACCGCGCAGCTCGGCGTCACCTACTCCTACTAGTCGACGCAGCCTTCGGGTCCGCATGTTCGAGCAGTTCTCCGCTGAAGAGGCGGCGCCACGGCGCCGCCGGCTTCTGGCCTCGTTGGGCCTCTCCGCCGTCGGCTATGCCGCGGTGGCGGGCCTTGGCCTGTGGCTGTTCGCCGACCTTGCTCCCGAACTCGAAGAGCGGGTCGTAGATGTCGTCTTCGCGAAACCGCCACCAGCTCCTCCACCGCCGCCGCCACCGGCACCTGTCGAAGCCCCGGTAGCCGAGGCTCCGCCGCCGCCGCCCAAGACTTCGCTCCCCAAGGTGCAGCCGCTCGTCGCGCCTACCGAGGTGCCGCAGTCGCCGCCGCCTGAGGCGACGCCGCAGCCGCCGGCGGCGCCCGTCGACCCCACGCCTGTTGGTGCAGCGGCCGGCGAAGGCGAGAACGACAGCGATGCCTTCGGACGCTCCGGCGGCAAAGAGGGCGGCACCGCGAGCACCGGCGGCGGGACGGCCACAGGCAGCGCCCCCGTGGTGCTGCCACCCGGCGCTACCGAGCCCGACTGCACCAGCGGCGGCGGGCAGCCAGTCTATCCACCCATGGCGCTCGCCGCAGGCTTCGAAGGCGAGGTCGCGGTGAAGGTAGTCGTCAAGGTGGACGGCTCGGTCGAGGTGGTGAAGTTCATCAAACGCGATCCCAACTTCGACGGGGCCGTAACCGACTTTCTCAAGACGCTGCGCTGCCGCGCGGCGGTCTACAACGGCAGCGCCATTGCCGTGTTCAAGAACCTGCGCTTTCCTTTCAGACGGAGACAGTGACCATGGAGTTTTCGCTCGTTCACATCTGGGCCACAATGAGCCCGGTCGCCAAGGCCGTCGTCTTCCTGCTGACGGCCCTCGCGGTGGCAACGCTCGGCGTCTTCGCCGAGCGGCTCTGGTTCTTCCGGTCGGAGCGCAGGCGGGCAGCAGCCTTCGCTGCAGAGGTCGGGCCAAAGCTTGCGGATGGCGCCTTCGACGAGGCGCTCGCCCTGGCGCGTGCAAACGAGGCGACCGGTCTGGCCCAGCTCTTCGCTGCCGGGCTCTCCACCTTCATCTCGGCTGGCGCAGGCAAACTGACCGCCGCGGAGCTCACCCGACGCGCCCTCGCCCGCAAGCTGGACGACCTCCGCGCCGCCCTCCGCCGCGGCTTCGGCGCCGTCGCCTCGACGGGCTCCATCGCCCCCTTCGTCGGCCTCTTTGGCACCGTCGTGGGCATCATCAGCGCCTTTGAGGGCATCGCCAAGACGGGCTCCGGCGGCCTTGGCTCCGTCTCCGCCGGTATCGCCGAAGCGCTCGTCGTGACGGCATACGGCCTCGCGGTCGCCATCCCCGCCGTGCTCGCCTTCAACTACCTCTCCGCCTTGGCCGACGAGATGGAGCGGGCGCTGACCTCCGCCAGCGGCGAGCTCCTCGACCTCCTCGAGCATGGAGACAAGCGTGGCTGAGGCCAACAAGCCAGACATCAACGTCACGCCGCTCGTCGATGTGGTGCTGGTGCTGCTCATCATCTTCATGGTGGTGACGCCGCAGCTTGATCAGGGACTCAGTGTTGTTTTGCCCGACGCCGCCCACTTTGACCCCAAGAACGAGACCAGGCACGACCCCTACACGGTGGCAGTGGCGCGTGACGGACGGGTCGAGGTGGAGCAGAAGCCGGTTGCCCGATCTGAGCTCTTCGTAACGCTCGCCAAACTTCACCGCGACGGGCCCGACCGGCCGCTGCTGCTACGCGGCGACACCGACGCCGAGTATGGCGCCATGCGCTCCATCTTTGCGGAGTCGCAGGAGGTGGGCTTCCGCGGCATCTCGCTCGTGGTCGCCGACGAGAAGAAGTGGGGCGCCGATGGCCATTGATCTCGGCGGAAAGCAGGGCCGGGTGAGGCCCGTCATGAATGTGACCCCGCTCGTCGATGTCGTCCTCGTGCTGCTCATCATCTTCATGGTGGTCACACCGCTCATGATGAAGAAGCTCACCGTCCATCTGCCCGAGACGGTGAAGACCGACGCGCCTCCGCCTGTGGATCAGACGCAGCTGCTGTTGCGGGTAGAAGCCGACGGCCGCATCTTCGCCAACGCCACAGAGATTCCGCTCGCGCAGCTCGACGCGACGCTGGCCCGCATGGTCGCGGCGCGCGCAGACCGGACCGTCTTCGTCGATGCAGCCGACAAGGCGAAGTATGGCCTCGCCGTTCGGGTGATGGATGCGGCGCGTGGCGCGGGTGCCTCGACAGTGGGCATCCTCACCGAGAAGGCGAAGTAGCGAGCTCCTTAGGCAGCAGCCCCGCCGCCGCGTAGCCCGCTGCGGCGCGCGCGGCGCAGTCGTGGAGGGTGGTGGTTGCCTTCCAGCCCGTGTCGGCGGTGAGCCGGGCGCTGGTGCAGACGAAGGAGGGCTCGGTCATCTGCCGATACTGCTTCTCGTCCAGCTGGTTGCGGACGCCGGTGACGGCAGAGAAGGCCGTCGCAACACGCATGGCGAGGTAGAGGAGCGGCCGCGGGACAGGCAGCACGAGCACCTGCTTGCCCTGCACCGCGGCGATGGCCCGGATGAGCTCGTGGTTGGTGATGCGCTGTTCGGAGCTGGTGAAGTAGAGCCGGTGCTCCGAACTGCTGTCGGCCGCCATCGCCGCGATCGCGCCGGCGAGGTCGAAGACATCCACAAAGCTGAGCTGCTGCGGTGCGCCGGCAGGGAGCGGGGCAACGAACCGCCGCGCCATCTGAAAGAGGGTCAGCGTGGCGGGATCGCCGGGCCCGAGCACGATGGGCGGCCGGAACGAGGTGGTCGGATAGGGTTGCTGCGCCACGAGCAGCTCCGCCGCCCGCTTCGCGCGGCCGTAGGACTCCACGGGCTGCGCCTCATCGGCCTCGGAGTGGACGCCCGAACCACCGGGGTTGGGGCCGGCCGCCGCGAGCGACGAAGCAAAGAGGAGCCGCCTCGGCTTCCAGGACTGCCGCCCGATGCAGGCCAGCAGGTCGGCGACGGCAGCGTAGTTCACAGCATCATAGTCGGCGTCCTTCTCGGCGCAGATCACAGCGGCCAGGTGGATGACCACATCGGCCTCCTCGAGCTGCAGCGCAGGGTCGCAGAAGAGTGAGAGGTCGCCGCGGAGGACCGTGATGCGGGCAGCGATGTCGGCGGGGAGTTTGGATGGCGTGCGAACCAGCGCGACGATGCTGTGGCCCTGTTCGAGCAGAAGGCGCGCGGTGTGCAAGCCGATGAAGCCGGTGATGCCGGTAAGGAGGATTCGCATGCGAGCAGGCACCGGTAGAAGGCCAGAGAGGCCTCCGCGTTATCGGGCGGAGGCGCAAGCCGTCAACGCCGGCTCGGAAACTTCGCCAGTTTGCGCTGAGAAGCGCTGCTCGGGCAGCCCGACGATTCGACCCGATGGGGCGAGAACAAGTCGCGCGTGCCCTCTGTCACCGCGGCGCGATGCCGCAGCGGTTCAGGCGGCGGGCTGGTAGTCGGGCTTGAAGCGGCCCGTGAGCACCGACACGAAGAAGTAGGGGCCGACGAGCGCCTGGAGCATGTTGGTGAGGAAGGAGGGGCGGTTCTTCTCATAGACCGAGTGGCCGATGAGCTGCACCGTCCAGCCCACCACCGCGATGACGATGACGGGCGTGTGGTTGTCGCCGAACTGACGGCCAAGGAAGATTGCCGCGCCGAACAGAAGCGCCATGAGGGGCGCCATCTTGAGGTCGGCCCAGGCGTAGAAGAGCGTGGCCACCGCACAGCCGATGATGCCACCCGTGATGGCAACGCCACCAATCTCTTGGCCGGTCTTGAGCCAGTCGAGCATCGTCATGATGTGGAAGACGATGAAGGGGATGGCGATCTTGTGGGTGAGCCGGTTCATCGGGTGGCGATGGTCGGCGGCATACTGGTTCATCCAGGTGGCAACGGTCGGGTTCATGCGGGACTCTCCGAAAAGGTGGTCGCAACAATGTCTAGATTGCGCCGCAGCAGCGGGCAACCTTTGCGGTCAGCGGCTAGGCGCCGATGCCGTCGATGATGGCGTTGAGCGTGGCGGAGGGGCGCATCGCAGCCTCGGTCTTGGCTGCGTCGGCGTGGTAGTAGCCGCCCATGTCGACAGCATGCCCCTGCACAGCGAGGAGCTCGGTGACGATGGTCGCCTCGTTCTCCTTCAGCACCGCAGCGATGGGGGCGAAGGCGGCGGCGAGCGCTGCATCTTCGGTCTGCGCGGCAAGCGCCTGCGCCCAGTAGTTGGCAACCCAGAAGTGGCTGCCGCGGTTGTCGTTCTTGCCCACGCGACGGGCGGGCGACTTGTCGTTGATGAGGTAGAGGCCGGTCGCCTCGTCGAGGGTCTTCGCAAGCACCGCAGCGCCCTTGTGGCCCGTCGTCGCAGCGAGGTGCTCGAAGGAGACCGCGAGTGCGAGGAACTCGCCGAGCGAGTCCCAGCGGAGGCAGTTCTCCTCCTGGAACTGCTGCACATGCTTGGGTGCCGAGCCGCCGGCGCCCGTCTCGAAGAGGCCGCCGCCCGCCATCAGCGGGACGATGGAGAGCATCTTGGCGCTCGTGCCGAGCTCAAGGATGGGGAAGAGGTCGGTGAGGTAGTCGCGAAGGACGTTGCCCGTGACCGAGATGGTATCGTGGCCCTCGCGAATCCGCTCGAGGCTGAACTTGGTCGCAGCCGCAGGGTCGAGAATGGGGAACTCCAGTCCGGCCGTGTCATGCTCGCCCAGGTAGGCTGTGACCTTCTTGATGAGCTCGGCGTCGTGCGGACGGGCC
>CANMDT010000147.1 GCA_947496715.1 Myxococcales bacterium | reverse complement strand
ATCGCCCACCTGCAGCGTAGTTGCGCCGGAGCAGTAGCCGCGCGATCCGGCTCCGGCGGAGCCCCGCGAAGAGCGGAAGCCAGAAGGAGTTTCCGCCCCGTCTCAGATGCACCGCCATGCGCACGAGCGGCCGCTCCAGCGCGCGATCAATCCGTTTCGGCACCACTGTCTCTGCCCAGCCCCGCCAGCCTCCCGCCGCATCCGAAACCGCCGATCGTAGATAGAAGGGACCCCGCTCCACCGGCGCTGCGAGCATGAGCGTCAGTGTCTCTGCTCCCTCCGAAACCGTCACCTGCTCCTCCATCTGGACGCCATAGCGGTCGCGCCGCGAGCCCGACCGAGAGATGCAGGTCGGCTCAATGCTCCTGACCTCTCCCGATGGCTCCAGCCACCGCCCGATAACCCGCGCTGCGCCGCCCTCCTCCGGTCGGAGCAGGTAGAGCACCAGGGTCCGCTCCGCGCTGCTGGCCCGTAGCCAGGTCCAGGAGGCAATGCCGAGCTGGTCGAGTTGCCGCGGAGCCCAGTTGCGGTCGTGGTAGCCCCGCCCGGCGACCTTGAGCGACAGCCCTTCGGTCTCCAGCTCCACTTCCCCCGTAGCGTGGCCAGCGACGACGCCCCAGCGGTGCCCGCTCACGCCGGCCGC
Organism: Myxococcales bacterium; assembly: GCA_947496715.1. Classification (GTDB taxonomy): domain Bacteria; phylum Myxococcota_A; class Bradymonadia; order REDH01; family REDH01; genus CAIWGR01. Next base: position 6,506 of record CANMDT010000147.1, on the reverse strand, counting down.
CTCACCGGCCGAAAAGCCCTGCGCCGTCTGGCCCTCCAAGAGCATGCGGCCGCGCAAGGCCGGTAGCTCCGCCTGCTGGCAGTCAATCGCAGCCTCCAGCCGCACCCGACCCCCGCCGATACTCCGCCGGATGACCGTGCTGCCGAAGCGCCAGACCTCCTCCGCGCCGTCGTCGCTCGACTCCCAGTGGGCCTCCGTTGGCTCGAACTGCTGAAGCAGGTAGTACTCCTGCTTGCCGTCGCGGTAGAAGGCCACATTGAGGGAGGGCCATCCCGCTGCCGCCTGCGCCTTTCCCTGACGCGTCGCATCCAACAAGCCGGGAAGAAAGGGCAGCCCCCACGACCAGATCAACACCGCTCCATTGCCATGATCATCGACAATGTCTGCATACCACCAGGCGAACCCGCCGGCCCGCTCGACGCACTCCCGTGCCGTCTGCTGCAGTGCATCTGCCAACTCGATCATGCTCCGCTCCCTCGGGCCTGGCCGTGAGCGAGCAACCCTCGCTGCTCCTGCTCGGCGCAGGTCCCATCGGCCTCGCTGCCGCATCTGAGGCGTCGGCAGGGTCTACCCTCCTTCGATGCATCGCGCCAAACATAGATGCGCCGTGGCTGCCAAACTATGCGCTCTGGCAGAGCGATGCGGCGCGCCTCGAACTCACTGCAGATCTCCGCCTTGCCTTCGATACCGTCGACCTTGTTGGCCTCTCGGGTAGCTCTCGGACCATCCCGCACGGCTATGGCTTTCTGAACAACGCCACCCTGCAGCGCCGCCTCCGCGCCAGTACCGCCGGCCGCTGGCAGCAGGGGAGGGTGGAGGCCCTGACTGCGACGCCCAACGGCGCCGCAGCGACGCTCGACGATGGTACTACCCTGCACGCTCGCGTCGTCCTCGACGCACGCGGCAGCAGGCCGGATCACCAAGGCGCATCGCTGCCCGCCCAGACCGCCTTCGGCGTCGAACTCGAACTGCCACCCGGCCACCCCGGCCTCCCCATGCGCTTCATGGACTGGTCGTTCGCCACCCCCGACGGTGAGCCGCCGAGCTTCCTCTACAGCGTGCCGACGGCCCCGGGCCGGCTCTTCGTGGAAGAGACCGTCCTCTCTGCTAGGCCCGCCGTCGCCATCGAACGACTCCGCGTCCGGCTCCGCGCCCGGCTCGACCAGCTCGGGCTCGGGGAGGCGCTCTGGATCGCCGGGACCGAGGAGCACTGCTACATCCCCATGGGCGCGCAACCACCGACGGCTGCAGGCGCCGTAATCCCGCTGGGCGCCGCCGCCGGCTGGGTCCATCCGGCCTCGGGCTACCTCCTTGGCCATGGCCTCGGCTGGGCCCGCGACGCCGCCCGCGTCGCCGCGACGGGCGCCGCCGCTACCGAGGTCTGGCAGGCTGCCTGGCCCGCCGATCGGCGGCACATGTGGGCGCTCTACCGCTTCGGGCTCGACCTCCTGCTCCGCTCCGACCACGCCCAAACCTCCGCCTTCTTCGATGAGTTCTTTCAGCTCCCGCCGGAGCGTGTCCAAGCCTATCTCACGGCCTCGGGCAGCGCGAACCAGCTCGCCTCGACCATGTGGATGCTCTTCGCTCAAGGCTCCTGGCCGCTCAAAATGCGGCTCGCTGCGGCGGGGCTCCGTCCCGAGGCGCTCCGACTCGTGCGAGAGCTTTCGGGCGACTGATCCATATCGCACCGCAACTCCGCGACCATCGCTGCATCAGAGTTGGTAGAATCCTCCTGCGCCAACCCGCTCAAGGTCCTATCGCATGGCGAACTCCGCCTCTCCACAACCCGCTCGCACCGGGCCCGCGGTCGAAACGCGTCACGGTGCGCCGACAGCCGCTACGCCGCTCGAAGCGGTCGAGAGCCTGATCTGGCGGCTTGCCACGGGGCCCCGCCTGGATCGCCTCGGTGCCATCGTCGGAGAGCACCTCGCCACGGGCGGAAAGCGGCTCCGCGCCAAACTCGCACTCGGGGCCTGCGACGCTGTCGGCCTCCCCGTCGAAGCCGCCATCCCCTGGGCTGCAGCCTGCGAGCTCCTCCACAATGCCAGCCTCGTCCACGACGACCTTCAGGACGGCGACACCGTCCGTCGCGGACACCCCACCACCTGGGCCATGCATGGTATGCCCCAAGCGGTGAACGCCGGCGACCTGCTCCTCATGCTCCCCTTCGTAGCGCTCGACACCGCCGGGCTGCCCGAGGCTGCCCGTTGGCCGCTCGCCCGCGCCCTCGCCAAAGATGCGGAGACCACCGTCCGGGGCCAGTCCGCGGAGCTCGATATGCTCCGCGGCCAGCGCCTCGACAACGACCACTACAACGAGGCCGTCGCCGGCAAGACTGCGGCGCTGTTCGCGCTCCCGGTTTCTGGCGCGCTCATCATCGCTGGGCGCGCTGCCGATGCTGCTCGTCTTTCTGCCCCCTTCGCAGAACTCGGCATGCTCTTTCAGCTGCAGGACGACGTTGTTGACCTCTATGGCGACAAGGGTCGGGGCGAGCGGGGAGCCGACATCCGAGAGGGCAAGGTAAGCGCGCTCGTCGTGGAGCACCTCAGCCGCTCTCCGCGCGACCGCTCCCGCCTCGTCGAAATCCTCCTGCGCTCCCGCGAACGCACCAGTGCCGACGATGTCGCCTGGGCTGCCCTGCAGTTCGAGGAGTCCGGTGCGCTCGATGCTGTCCTCGAACGCATCCACGGCATTGCCGCACAGGCCCGCGCCGAGCTCGCGGCAGAGCCTGCCTTGCTCGCCGTTGCCGAAGAACTCATCGCTCGCTCGCTCGCTCCCCTTGCCTTCCTTCCGGGGCGAGCCCATCACCCATCCCAACGCCAAGCAAGCCCAAGTGGTAGCGCGGCACAGGCCGTCTAACACGGCATCCGGAGTCTCTTCATGTCCCGTTCAGGCAATCGCGCCATCGTCATTGGTTCCGGCTTCGGAGGGCTCGCTTCGGCAGTTCGTCTCCGCGCCCGCGGCTGGGACGTCACCATCCTCGAGGCCAACGAAGAGCCCGGCGGCCGAGCCTCCGTTTTCAAGCGCGACGGCTTCACCTTCGACGCCGGCCCCACCGTCATCACTGCCCCCTACCTGCTCGACGAACTCTTCGAACTCGTCGGCCGCAGGCGTGAAGACTACTTCCAGCTCGTGCCGGTCGACCCCTTCTACCGCATCGAGTTCCACGACGGCTCCCGCTTCGACTACGTCGGAGACGAAGAGCGGCTGCTCGCCAACATCCGCGCCATCAACCCCCGCGATGTCGACAACTACAAGCGGCTCGTCGCCAAGGCGAAAGAGATCTTCGACATCGGCTACATGCAGCTCGCAGACCGCCCCTTCGACCGCATCAGCGAGATGCTCCGCGTCGTCCCCGACATGATCCGGCTCAGCTCCTACAAATCGGTCTACGGCCTCGTCGCCAGCTTCATGGAGGATGAGCGGCTCCGCCAGGTCTTCACCTTCCAGCCACTGCTCGTGGGCGGAAACCCCTTCCAGACCAGCTCCATCTACATGCTCATCCACTGGTTGGAGCGGCAGTGGGGCGTCCACTACGCGCTCGGCGGAACCACCGCCATCGTCGGCTCGCTCACCCGCCTGCTCACCGAGCTCGGCGTTGAGATTCGTCTGAACGCGCCCGTCGCCGAGATTGAGGTCAACGCCAGCGGAGCCGTCAGCGGCGTCCGGCTCGAAAGCGGAGAGACCCTCGAGGCCGACCTCATCGTCAGCAACGCCGACCCCTCCGTCGTCTACACCAAGATGGTCGCAGCAAAGCACCGTAAAAAATACACCGACAACGCCATCGCCCGCCGCCGCCAGTCCATGAGCCTCTTCGTCGCCTACTTCGGCACCAAGAAGACCTACGAAGACATCGCCCACCACACCATCATCCTCGGGCCCCGCTACAAGGGTCTGCTGAACGACATCTTCAACAAGCGGATCCTCGCAGAGGACTTCTCGCTCTACCTCCACGCCCCCACCCGCTCCGACAAGAGCATGGCGCCGGAGGGCAACGAGTGCTTCTACGTGCTCTCGCCTGTCCCCAATGAGAAGTCGGGCATCGACTGGGAGGCGCAGTCCGAGGAGTACCTCGACCGCATCCTCACCTTCCTCGATCGCACCCACCTGCCGGGCCTCAAGGACAACCTCGCCACCTCCTTCTCGGTCGACCCCCGCTATTTCTCGGGCCGGCTCCGGAGCATGGACGGCGCCGCCTTCGGCCTTGAGCCCCGCCTCACGCAGAGCGCCTACTTCCGGTATCACAACAAGTCCGACGATGTGACCAACCTCTTCTTCGCCGGCGCCTCCACCCACCCCGGCGCGGGCGTGCCGGGCGTCCTTTGCGGAGCCAAGGTCCTCGAGCACACGCTGCCCGACCTCCCTGAGGCGCAGCGCCTTCCCGTCCCCTCCGTGAGCCTCGCCTCGCCGAACAGATGATGACCGCGCTCCAGCCAGGCTCCGCCGAACGCAATGAAGCCTTCGCGGAGGCCGTCGCGACACTCTCCGCCGGCTCGAAGACCTTTCGGCTCGCCTCCCGTCTGCTCCCGCCCGAAGCGCTGGGTTGGGGCGCCATCGTCTACCGCTTCTGCCGTCGCGTCGACGATGCCGTGGACGAGGCACCCAGTCCTGCCGAAGCAGCCTCCGCGCTCAGCGCGCTCCGCGCAGAGCTCGACGGCGCAGCAACCGCCGATGCGCCGATGCAGCTCTTCGCACAGTTCTGCGGAGCCGACCCGGTGCTCCGAGGCGCCGCGCTCGCCCTCATGGAGGGCGTGGAGAGCGACCTCACCCCCGCCCGATACGAGAGCGACGACGAGCTCCTCCGCTACGCCTACGGTGTGGCCGGGACAGTCGGACTCATGATGTGCGGCGTCATCGGTGTCCGTGACCCTGTGGCCCACCCCCACGCCATCGACCTTGGCGTCGCCATGCAGCTCACCAACATCTGCCGCGACATTGCGGATGATGCAGCGCTTGGCCGCAGATACCTGCCCGCAGCACGGCTCCGAGCGGCCGGAATCCTGGTGACGCCCGGCGAGCTTGCCATCGACCCGCGCGACAGCGGCGCCATCGCCTCCATCCTCCGCGACCTCCTCGACCTCGCCGAACGCTACTACGAGAGCGCGGAGGCCGGCATGCGCTACATCCCCTGGAAGACCCGCGTGGCGATGATCGTCGCAGCCCGCCTCTACCGCCAAATCGGCCACAAACTGCGGCGCAACGGCGCCCGTTTTGAGCGGGGCCGCACCGTGGTTGGCGCACTCGAGAAGGCCGTCACGCTGCTCTGTGCGCTTGTCGCCTGCTGCGGCCCCACCATCGCTGGCTACGGCCCGCGCCGCGCCCACGATAGGCAACTCCACCGTGCGCTGGCCGGACTGCCCGGCACTGCCGCCTAGCGCGGCTTACGGCACAGGAATGCGGCTGCCGATGATCGCGCACCCCTTCGACAGCGCCAGAGGCTCGTCGGAGGCCAGCGCAGGCGAGATCGCCTCCGCAGCCGCAGGCTCACACTCTGTTGCGATCGCGAGCAACCCGCCCGAAGGCGTCACAATCGCTGCACCGACGCTGTAGCCGGGCCCCTCGAAGATGAGTTCATCGCCTGCGCCGAAGGCCACCAACTTGACCATGCTCACCACCCAACCGGCGCCACAGCCCAAGGTGTCGGGGTGCCCGATGAGATAGTAGTTGTTGCCCGCCACCGCCTCGGAACGCGCCGCGAGCGGAAAACCAGTTGTCGTCGAGAGCGGGTAGAAAAGGGCAGATAGCGTGGCACTCAGCGGTTCGGGCCGCTGGAAACTGCTCGCCAGTGACACGGTCGTTCCGTCGATACCCACGAGGTCGTCCGGCGAGTCGTCCAGCGGTGGCAGTGCATCGGTCGGCGCGATGAGCAGCGAGGGTTCTGCCACCTTCACCGCCGAGAAACCGGGGCCTGCGTAGACCATCGAGCGAGCGCGACGGAGCATGGCGAGCGTCGTCCCCGAGACGGCCATTCCACGCGCAGCGTTGTCCATCCGCACCGCCACCGTCGCTTCAGACTGGCAGCCAACAGCAGCTGTGAACCCTACATCGGCGGCTGCGAGCAGCGCCCGAATCTCCCCAAGCGAAATCTCCGGTCGCGCCCCGCTCACGCAGGCAAGCGGCTCAACGGGAGCAGCTGTCTCCGCTACCTGCTCCTCCGGCCGCCGGCAGGACTCGTCCCCGGGGAGGCGGCGCGCAGCGATGCCCGCGATGCCGGTGAGCCGGCCGCAGTCGTCCAGCAGCGCCGCGCCGTCCAGGCCTGTATCCGAGGGCAACGCCAGCACCCTCGATCTATCGCACGGATCGCTGCACTGGCTGTCGCGGTCGCAGTCGGCATCGGCGCAGTCCACAGTGCCGTCGCCATCATCGTCGCGACCGTTACGGCAGTCTTCGGGCCACTCCGCATTGCAGGCCGCTACGCCGCCGCAACCTGCATCCGTGCAGTCCACCGAGCCGTTGCCATCGTCGTCGACCCCGTTGCTGCACTGCTCGCGTGCCCGGGCGAAGGC
>CANMDT010000146.1 GCA_947496715.1 Myxococcales bacterium | reverse complement strand
CCCCGTTGTGCTCCGCCACCGCCAGCCCGTTCTCCAGCACCCGCGCCCAGTGAATCACCCCATGCTGGCAGGTCGCAGGCAGCGCATAGCCCGCCAGAATCGCTGCCAAGATTGCCCGCTCGTCGTGCACCATCGCGCCCCTCCTGTCTCTGCAACCTCTACCCGTTGTCTATGCCCATGCGCCAGAGCGCAAAGTCCTGCACCACCTGCCAGGCCGCGGCGAACGAACAGCCCGCGCGGCGCGCGGCGGTCGAGGGCGTGAGCGTCGGGTCGGCCTCGAGCAGCGTCCATACATCGGCTCGGCAGCCCGGCCCCATCTTCACCCGGTTGCGAAGCCCCGCGTGGCGGGCCACCACCAGCGCCGCGGGCTGCAGGTCGCTCTCGCGCGAGCGGAGCGTACCGGCCGGCACCCGAAGCGCCGTTCCGGCAAATCGCGGGTCCTCGCCCCGCCGCGCAAGCTGCTGCACGGAGCCCGCCCGAAGCAGGTCGATGGGCTCACCCTCATGCAGCGGCACGAGCCGCCCCAGCCGACGGTCGCGCGACCCGATGGCCGCCCAGAAGGCCCGCACCCGCGGCGACCGCTCCGCCGCCACCTGTCGCACCAGCCGCTCCGCATGCACATGGGCGCGGTGCAGCTCGAGCCAGTGGGCGAGGAGCGACAGCAGACGCAGGTCGTCTTCCTCCATGCCGAGCAGCGAGACCGCGACCAGCGTCTCTTCGATGGGCGCGTCGGTCTCGGGGACCACCGCCAGATTGGCGCCAAGCCCCGCGAAGCGACAGGCCACGACCGCCGCGCTGAGCGGCTCCGTGACGCGCGGTGCTGGCTTAAAGGCCATGACCCAGCCTCGCGCGAAGGTGGTCCAGGGTATCGCTGACCAACGTGGGCCAAATCTCGCTCGCGTCTTGCTGCAACAGCCACCTCTCGGCCTGTGAAAGCTCCGCGTCGCTTGGTGCCAATGCGAGGCAGTCGGCTAGGTCTGTGCCACGGTCACAGAGGGCAAAGAGCTTGGTGAGGAGGAGCTCCTGCTTGCCGAGCGTTTGGAGGTTGAGGGCCGACCCGGTGAAGATGGGCCGCAGGCGATGTTTCCATCCGGCGGGCAATGCGTCGGCGACGGCAATCGGGCCGGTGTTGAGCCAGTCGACCGCCAGCGGCTGCCCCGCGCGGCTCATCTCGGCGGCAAAGGCGCGGGCTGCCTCCGCGATGGCTTCGGGCAGCTCGGGCGCGATGACATCAACATCCCGCGTGGGCCGGTCGATGACGCCCAAGAGCGCCAATGCCGAACCCCCAACGATGACGGCCTCGAAGGAGAGGTCTCGCTCAGAGAGCCAGGTGTCAAACGCGCGGAGTGTAACTTGCGGAGTCATGATGGTATCGGTGAGAACGATACCGAAGATACGCCCTTGTATGCCGCGGGTCAACCCGAGGTTCACTGCAGGAGCGTTCTCCAGATTGCAGCATCAACCGTGACGGAGTGAACAGCCCGAGCAACCCGCGCGATGGCCTGCTCCGCGCTGTTCATTGCGGCCTCCCCGCGGTGAGGCGAGCCTCGAGCAGTGCCCGGGCCTCGGCCACCTCGCGCGTGCGACCCACGCGGAGCGTCTCCACCAGCGCGATCAGGCCGTAAAAGTCGGCATCGCGGCGGGCGGCATCCACCACGCAGGGATGAAGGGGCGTGAGCGCCGTGCCGACCGCGGTGGCCGCATCATCCGGCCAGACAATCCGCTCCTCGCCCACAAAGCGCTCGCGCGTCAGCGGTCCGTCTGCGGCCGTGGCCAACCCGCGGGTGCGGCGCCCCAGCGTCGCCGGGAGCCAGAAGCGGACGCCCTGGAGTACCGTGAGCAGCGGCGCCACCTGCACCGCACCGTCGCGCAACAGCCCCGCCCGCTCGAGCAGGCCGAGCGAGCGGCTCACATTGGACTGGGCGATGCCGAGCCCGGCCGCAACCTGGCTCTGGGTCACGGGGCCGCGCTGGAGCGCAAGCCATAAGACAATCACGAGATCGAGCGGTCGAAGCATGGGCGCTCACAGGTTGATGCGTTATCCAGATTGCAGATAACGGGCTTCTGCGGCCGGAGCAACCCAATACTCCTGGGCAGCCAGCGCGGCGCGCGGCGGTCGCGGGCGTGAGCGTCGGGTCGCCCTCGGTGAACCCTTCGGTGTGCAGCCGGCAGGCCTCGTAGCGCAGCTCGAACGAAGGACCATCTCGTCGGCTCCGACCAAATGGTCGAAATCGGCAAGGGCGATCAGCGGCTGGAAGACCATTTCGTTGAGGTCACCGATATGATCGAAATCGGCAACAGCGGCCAGCGGGGTGAACTGTTCGGGGTGCAGGTGCCGCGCGGAAGGCGCTCCAGAGACCCGATTCATAAACGAGCGGCCCCGCGCGAGGTTCGGCGCAACGGCACCCCCGCACGCCCCTCGCTTTCGTTGCCCGCCCTGCCTGCCGATGCTAGGGCCGCGCCACCATGACAGCCCCCCGCACGAACCCCTCCGCGGCGCACCCAACCGCGCAGGCCACGGCACTCCTCCTCGCTGCGGCACTCTTCGCGCTCCTGCTGCTGCTTCGGCTCGCCGCAGCCGCCGACCGCGGCTTCGACTTCACTGACGAGGCCTTCAACCTCGTCGCCATCGCCGCCCCAGAGCGTTACCCCGCCCTGCCAACCCTCTTCGGCTTCTTCCTCCACCCGCTCCATCGCGCACTCGACGGCAACATCGCCGCCCTCCGCCTCGCCAACTTCGCCGCCACCTACCTGCTCGGCTCCCTCTTCTTCTGGTCGCTGCTCGCCTGGAAGTTCCCCGCCGACCGGCTGAGCCCCCTGCAGCGGCTGGCCGCCGCCCTCGCACTCGGCGCCAGCGCGCTCTCCCTCTTCGGCACCTGGATGGTGGCGCCGAGCTACAACAGCCTCGCGCTGCAGGGCACCTTTGTGGTTGCCGCCGCGACCCTGCGCCTGATGGCTGCACCGCAGCGGCTGGAGCTGCCCGCGCTCCTCGGCATCGGCGTGGGCGGATGGGTGGTCTTCATGGCCAAGCCGACCACCGCGGCCCTGCTCGCCCTGGCGTTGCTGGCGCTGCTGGTGGCCTGCCATGCGCGGTGGCTGCGCGCGGTGGTGGTGGCCGGCGGCGCCGCCTCGTCGCTCCTGCTGGCCACGGCGGTGGCGCTCGACGGAAGCCCCGCCGCCTTTGCCCAACGGCTCCTGCAGGCCGCACATCAGGCCGGCGCCCTAGACAGCCGCTATAGTGCCGCAGGGCTCTTCCGCCTGGAGCTGCCGCGCGTTGATGCCGGCGTTGTGCTCTTTGCCATCGCTGTTGCCCTGCTCGGCCTGCTGCTCCGGCCGGCGCGCGGGCAGGAGGGTGGTCGACGGTGGCTGCTGACCAGCGCTCTGGCGGTGCTCGCGGGGTATGGGCTGCTCGCGCTCTGGCGCACGGATGGCTGGCCCGTCGGAGCGCAGCCCGACAAGGGGGTGCTCCTGCTGGCGCCGCTGGTCACGAGCCTCTTGCTGCGGCGGCGCGATGCGGCCACGGGGGAGCAGCCCGACGGCGACGCTTCGCGGCAGAGGATGGAGCGGGGTGTGGCAATCTTCCTGGCCCTCCTACCCTGGATCTACGCCTTCGGGACCAACAACAACCCCTGGCACAACATGGGCTTTGCGGCCTCCTTCTGGGTGGCGCTTGCGGTGGTGCTGACCCGCGAGACGAGCGAGCCGTCTGGGCCTGGGGCAGCTCAGGTTCCATCCGCCAGCCTGGCCTCGGTGACGGTTGTGGCGGTGGTGGCCTCCATCGCGCTGCTGATGTCGGGCATGCGCCACCCCTACCGGCAGGCGGCGCCCATCGGCGAGCAGGAGCAGCCCGTGGTGGTGCGCGGGAGCGCGCTGCGGCTCTCTGGCGAGACGGCCACCTACCTGCGCGATGCGGTGGCGGGGAGCCGTGCTGCCGGCCTGGCGGCCGAGACGCCGCTCATCGATCTGACGGGCCATTCGCCGGGGCTGGTCTACGCGGTCGGCGGGCGGAGCCCGGGCGATCCGTGGCTGATTGGCGGCTATCCGACCAGCGATGCGCGGGTGGTCATCGGTCTGCAGTCGGTGGCCTGCAGCGAGCTGGCGTCGGCCTGGCTGCTGGTGGAGCCGACGGGGCTTCGGCGGCTGAACGAAGCTGCGGTGCTGGGCGCGATCGGCGCGGTGCTGGAGGGCGACTACCTGCAGGTGGCGGCCTGGCATGCGCCGGCGGCGCCAGGCTGGAAGCAGGGGGCGGGCGAGCAGCGGCTCTACCGTCCGCGGCGCCCTGCGGCAGAGGCAGAGGCGGCCTGCGCGCGGGTGCGGGCTGCAGGCGGGCTGGCGGCGCGCTGAGCCGAGTTTAGCTGCGGGGCGGCCAGGGTCCCTCGGCGAAGATGGCCTCGTCGGGGCCCGGCCAGGGGGGCATGGTCACCGCTACGATGGTCACCCCTTCGTCGTCGGCGGCGCGGAACTGAAAGGCGGTGCCCACTGGGATGGTGAGGCAGAGGCCGGGCTCTAAGGCGGTCACCTCTTCGCGCTCGCCCTGACGGCGCCAGAGGTCGCCCCGCCCGGCAGTCACAAACCAGATCTCCTCCACGGTGCGGTGGATGACCGCGCGGGCCACCTGTCCCGGTGCGAGCCGGAAGTGGGCCATGCCGCCACCCTGCAGCCCCAGCAGCAGCCGCACCTCGGAGCCGTCGGGGGCCAGGAGGCTGGCCGCCTCGGGGAGGGTGGCTGTGGCGAAGGGAGTGGTCACGGGGCGCGCCCTAGTAGCAGGCCGTGGGGTCGCAGGTGAGGCAGGCGCCGCCGTCGTAACCGGCGTTGCCGCAGCTGTCGCCCGCGCAGGAGGTGGCGTCGGTGACCCGGATGAGGTCGACCCAGGCGTCGTCGCTGCCGCCGTCGGTGATACCATCCTTGCTGTAGGTCCAGACCACCGTGCGGCTGCCTGCCGTGAGGGCGCGCGAAAAGTCGGTCCAGGCGACGGTGCCGCTGGCGGAGAGCACCTCGGTGCCGTCGACGGTCACCTTGAGGAAGTCGTAGTTTGCCTCGCTCGAGACCCGATACTTGAAGGCGAGGCTGCCACCCGCGCCCACCGTGAAGGTGCGCTGGAAGGCGGTCGAGGCGCTGCCGCCGATGTTGCCGCTCTTGGCGGAGCGGAGCCCCTCGCCTGCGCCGGGGGTTGGCACCGCGCCATCGCTTGTCCAGCGGCTGGTCGAGGTCGAGGTGAAGGCGGCCGGCCAGGTGGCAGACTCAAAGGTCTCTGCAACCCCGGTGTTGCCCAAGCCCCCGCAGTTGCCGGAGATGCAGACCTCGGTGCCACCGTTGCAGGCTGTGCAGTCGTCGAGCGGCGGCGCGCAGGCCACGCAGCCCGCACCCGAATCAACCGACAGCGAGCAGTCGTCGCCGCAGGTGTTGGGCGAGGTGATGCGGAGCTCGTCGATCCAGGCAGCATCGGGCGTGGTCGAGCCGGAGCCGTCCTTTCTGTATTCCCAGACGAGCGTGTGGGTGCCGGCGGTGAGGGTGGTTGTGAACTGGGTCCAGGCGACGGTACCCGACCACTCGCCCCGGGTGACGCCATCCACCTTGAAGCGGAGGAAGTCGTAGGTCGCTTCGGAGCCCACCTTATACCAGAAAGAGAGGCCTTGACCGGCCGTCGTGGTGGTTACGAGCGTGAGGGTAGAGGCCCCGGAAGCCGGTGCGGCACCCGACTTGAGCGCGCTGCCGCCCGCGTAGCCCTGGGTGGTGTCGATGGCCCAGGCCGGCGCGCTGCTGACGAGCGGTGCGAGGGCGCTGCCGGCGGCGAAGCCCGACGAGAAGGTGGCCTCGTCGGGGCCGCGGCAGAGGCCGTTGCCGCAGATGCCGCTGTCGGTCGCGCCGCAGGTCGCGCAATCGACCCGATTCTCCGAAAGGCAGGCCCCGGACTGGCAGGAGGAGAGGGTGCAGTCGGTGGGGCTGCTGTCGCAGTCGGTGCCGTCGGGCTGCACGAGGCAGGCGAAGCAGCTGCCGCCCACCGGCACACCGCTGCTGCAGAGGTCGCCGGCGCAGCTGTTGGGCTGGGCCAAGGAGAGGTCGTCCATCCAGGCGGTGTCGCTGCCCGAAGTGCCGCTCCCATCCTTGGAGTAGGTGAGGGTGAGGGTGTGGCTGCCGGCGGGGATGGTGCCGGTGTACTCGGTCCAGGCGACGGTGCCCGACCACTGTGCCAGCTGCACGCCGTCCAGCTTGAGGGTGAGGTAGTCGTAGTTCGCCTCCGAGCTCACCTTATACCAGAATGAGTAGGGGCGAGCGGGGCCGGTGTGGGTGTAGGTCAGCACGGAGGAGCCGCTGCTCGGGGTCACGCCGGCCCGCAGCGCGCCGCCTGCGGAGCGGCCCTCTGCGGCGTCGATGCGCCAGGCGGTCGCGCCGGTGGTGAAGGGGGCGAGGGTGGCGCCTGTGCCGTAGCTGTAGTCCTGCGCCTCATCGGGGCCAAAGCAGGTGCCATCGCCGCAGGTCCCGCTGGTGCCACAGTCGGCGCAGTCGGGGGCGTTCTGCGAGATGCAGCTGCCGGCCTGGCAGGAGGAGAGGGTGCAGTCGGTGGCGCTCGCGTCGCAGGAGGTGCCGTCGGAGATGGGGGCGCAGACGAGGCAGTCGGTGCCGTTGAAGATGGCCTCGCCGCAGGCGTCGGTGGTGCAGGCGTCGGTGGTCTCGGACGAAATGGTCAGGTCGTCGATCCAGACGGTGTCGGAGCCCGACGCGGTGCTGCTGTCTTTGGTGTAGGTGAAGGCGAGGGTGCTCGGGCCGGCGGGGAGGTTGCGCACCACCTCGGTCCAGTTCACGGTGCCAAGCCAGCTGGTGGGATCGACCACACCGTTCGTGGTGAGGGAGAGGCGGTCGCAGCAGCTCTCGGTGCTGGCCTTGACCCAGAAGCGAAGCTGGCCGGCTGCGCGGAGGTTGACCGCCAGCGTGGCGGTGCTGGTCTGCGAATTGCCGATGTTGCCGGAGCGGAGCGCGCTGGTGCCGGTGTGGGCGGTGGTGGTGTCGATGCGCCAGGGCTGGTTGCCGGTCATGGCAAAAGCGGCCGCGTCGGTTGCGCTCTCGAAGGTGTAGGCGGGGGTCTGCGGCAGGCCGCCACATTCGCCGCCCGCGCAGAAGCCGCCGCCCGCGCAGGCACTGCAGTCGGGCT
>CANMDT010000145.1 GCA_947496715.1 Myxococcales bacterium | reverse complement strand
GACCTTCGCACCCGGCGTGATCCTCCACCGCGAAGAGGCCAAGTTCGTCGGACTCTGCGACCTCATCACTTCGAACCTGCCGGCCGACCAGCGTGGCAATCCTGCACCCGCGCCCGCACCCCGCGCGGAGGCTGCTCCGAGCGCATCACGCTTCGAAAGCACCACCCGTTTCGACACCCCGACCCGCTTCGACAGCACCACCCGCTTCGAAGCGCCCCGACGCTACGAGCTCGAGCCCTCCGCCTACGCCGCACCCGCCGACGCCGGCCTGCCCAGGCTCAACTCCGCCCACATCCAGCGCCTGCTCCACACCGCGCGCCACGGCTCCTACTACGCCCTGCTCGGCGTCACCCCGCAACAGTCCACAGAGGCCGCCCGCGAGGCCGCCATCAACCTCCTCTCCCAGCTCTCCGACGAGGGCGTCGCCCCCTCCGTGCAGGAGAACTTCGGCGAGACCCTCCGAGAGCTCCGCGCCGCCGTAGCAGACGCCCGCGACGTCCTCTCCACGCCCGCACTCCGCGCCCGCTACCAGCCCATCTGAGCCCCAGCCCGCCGCGGCCTCACACCTCTTCGAGACACCAGCCATCGTCATGGAACTCACCACCGGAACCCTCATCGCCGGGCGTTTCCGCATCGCATCCATCATCGGCTCCGGTGGCGCAGGAACCGTCTTCAAGGCCATCCAGGAGCCGCTCGACCGGCCCGTCGCACTCAAGATGCTCCGCTCCGACCTCTCCCGCAACGAGAGGGTCCGTCAGCGCTTCGTCCGCGAAGGCCGCTCCGTCGCAGCCCTCAGCCACCCCAACATCGCCATGGTCCTCGACTTCGGCGCCGCCGAAGACGGGCAGCTCTACCTGGCCATGGAGCTCGTCGAAGGCGTCTCGCTCGCCGACATGCTCGGCCGCCAGCAGCTCCCCTTCTCCGAGATCCGCCAGATCTTCGAGCAGCTCCTCGCCGGCCTCGCCCACGCCCACGCCCGTGGCGTCGTGCACCGCGACATCAAGCCCGGCAACGTCCTGCTCACCAGCGACTCCGACGGAAACCCGCACGCCAAAATCGTCGACTTCGGCATCGCAACCTACGACGACGAGCGCCAGCGCGAAGACCTACCCGCGCCCGGACGCATCATCGGAACGCCCCTCTTCATGGCGCCCGAGCAGGCCCGCGGCGACACCCACCTCACCCCCGCTGCCGACCTCTACACCGTCGGACTCATGCTCTTCTGGGCCGTCACGGGACGCCACGCCTTCACCGGCTCCACCGCCGACGCCATCCTCTACGCACAGGTTCACGCGTCAACGCCGCAGCTTGTGCCGCGGCCCGGACTGATGGTCCCGCCCGGGCTCGAAGAGCTCGTCTACGATGCACTCGAGAAAGACCCCGCAAAGCGCATCGGCTCCGCCAACGCCTTCCGCACGCGGCTCCGCGCCCTCTCCGGCGCAGCCGGCGCCATGTTCGGCAGAGACTCCGCACGCTTCCCTGCCCTGCCCGCGCGAACCGCGGCAGCACCCGACCCCGCGGCACGACCTGCCACCATCGACGAGTCGGCCCTCGCCCGCATCGCACCGCGCGCAGCCACCTTCGTCGAGTCGCTCGCGCCGCGCCGACATGTCCGCGGAAACACCTTCGACGAGGCCGCCACCGAGCGCGGCGAGGAGAGCTCGCCTGCCTCCGTCAGCGCGCAGCCAGCGCCACGCCCGAGCCTCGCCGACAGCCCATCCACCCACCCATCCCTGCGACCCAACGCCCCGCTTGTAGGCCGCAGCCACGACCGCAGCACCCTCATGCAGTCGGCGCTTGCGGTCGTCTCCAGCGGCAACGCCCGCATCCAGACCATCGAGGCCCAGACCGGCATGGGCAAGAGCCGCCTCGCCCTCTGGCTGCGCGACGAACTCGCCTCCTCCATGGCCTTCCGCCACGCCAGCGGGCTCTACCACCGCGAAGGCGAGCGCGGACTCCGCGGACTCCGCGAAGCCTTCGACAACCTCCTCGGCGTCCGCGAACTCCACGACGACCACCTCGCCCGCGAGCTCTCGCTCCAGCTCCGCTCCATCGGCCTCCACGAGCACCGCGACCACCTCCGGGTCGCAAGTTTCCTCCGCCCAAGCCACGAGGCCTCCACCAGCCCGCAGGACGACGCAGAGGGCCTCTACGAGCTCCTCCTCCGCATCCTCGAGCGGCGCTCCCTCGCCTCGCCCATCCTCCTCCTCCTCGACGACGCCCAGTTCGCGGGCCCCGAGACCTCGGCCTTCCTCGAGTACGCCGCCACCGAGCTCACGCAGCGCCCCGCACGCCTCCTCCTCCTCGTCGTCATCCAGATCGACGAACCCCACGAACATGTCGAAGAGCTCCTCGCCCGGCTCTCCCGCTTCGATGGCTCAAGCGTCGCCCGCCACCGCATGGAGCGCCTCTCCGACGACGAGGCCGGCGAGGTCATCTCCTCGCTCATCAACGCCAGCCCCGACCTCATCGCCGCGCTCGTGCGACGCGCAGACGGCAACCCGCTCCACCTCGTCCAGCTCGTCCGCTACCTCTCCGAAGAGCGCCTCCTCGAGTTCTCTTCGGCAGGCTGGGCCACCCGCCCCGGCGTCGACGTCAACCAGATCCTCCCCCGCGGCATCGCCGACATCGTCGCCATGCGCCTCTCCCGGCTCAGCGGCACCACCGAAGCCGGCGCCCGCGCCCGCGACCTCCTCGACCGCTGCGCCATCCTCGGCGCCCGTTTCTCCTTCCGCGAGCTCCAGGCCATGCTCGCCCACGAGGAGCGCGAAGACCTCGTCGCAGGGCTCGACACCTACCTCGACCTCCTGCTCGACGAAGAGCTCCTCCGTATGACCGAGACCCGCGAAGACGACCTCTTCGCCTTCCCCAACGGCCTCATCCGCGACGTCGTCCTTGACCGCCTCAAGAACCGGCGCACCTCGCGCAGCCTCCACCTCCACGCAGCGCTCGCCCGCATCGCCATCGCGGGAGAGGGCGCCGACGCCATCGCCGCCGATCTCGTCGAGCACTTCGCACTCGCACGCGAACGCAGCCTCGAACTGCAATATGCCGAGCGCGCCGCCCGCTTCGCCGAGCGCAGCCATCGCCCCAACGACGCACTCGCCTTCTGGGAGCGCACCCTTGGCCTGCTCCTCGAAAACGCCGAGCCAGACGCCGACGCGCGCGCACGCTGCCGCGCCGTCCGCCTCAAGCTCGCCCAGCTCAGCCTCGGCTTCGGAAACTACCCGGAGGCCCGACGCCACTTCGCAGGCGTCCACGTCGACCCCACCGCGCCGCTCGAGGACCGCATCGCGGCTGCCTACGGCGAAGCCGACGTTGTCTGGGTCGAGGGCGACTTCGACTCCGCCGCACAGCTCTACGCAGAGGGCGTCGACCTCGCCGGCGAACTCCCGGGCTCACGGCTCAGCGTGAAGGGCCTGCTCGGCCTTGCCCGCATGGACATGCACCGCGGCGACACCGACGCCGCCGAGCGCCGCGCCGAAGAGGCCCGCGCGGCCGCCGACCCCGACACCGCCAACGCCCAGTATGCCGAGGTCCTCTGGCTCATCGCCGACATCGCCCGCGCCAGCGGCGACCTCCCCCGCGCAGAGCAGCTCTTCCACGAGGCGCTCGACCGCTTCCGCGACCTCGAAGACACCCGCGGCATCGCCCAGTGCTACGCCAAGCTGGCCGTAACGGCCCGCATGCAGAACGACCTCGACAACGCCACCCGACGCTACCACGCCGCACTCGACCTCTACGCCGCGCTCGGCGCCCGCCGCGGCGTTGCCCACCAGCTCAACGGCCTCGGCGACGTCGCCCGCTTCCGCAACGACCTCCCGCTCGCCGCCGAACACTACCAGCGCGCCGTCACCATCTTCGAGTCCATCGGCGTCCCCTTCGACGCCGCCATCGCGCTCACCAACCTCGGCATCGTCGCCCGCGACGCCGGCAAGCTGGCCGAAGCCTCCTCCGCCTTTGCCCGCGCCGTCGCCGTCTCCGAGCGCATCCACTACCCCTACCTCCTCATCGGAGCCAAGGTGAACTGGGCCGCCGCCGAGGCGCTCGCAGGCAACCGCACCAAGGCAGCGACCCTGCTAGACGAGAGCCTCACCGAGCTCGACGCCACCGGCTTCGTCGACCCCGATTACGCGCTCCCGCTCGAACTCATTGGCACCGCCACCGCCACCGCCGGCGACGCAGCCCAGGCCGCGCTCCTCCTCGAAAGGGCACGCGATATGTGGGCAGAGCTCAAGCGCGAGACCGACGTCGCCCGCACCCAGCAGCTCCTCGGCAGCCTCGGCTGAGCCACCGGGCTCATCGAAGCTCTGGCCTCGATGCGGCGCTGCGAACACAGGCTCGGCGCCCCGCCCTCTCCAAAAATCAGCACCCACCTCCGCAACACCGGGCCGCAGACGCCGATAACCGACCATCACACTTGCGTGAGGTCTCATCTCGCGTCCACCGTTGCCCCTGCTCCCCCTTCCCTCTCCGCCGCCGCCTCGAACCGACCACAACCCGCACGAACGGCGGAGCGTGACGGTCAGCCGCGCAGCCCTGCCGGCAAACGCCCAATCAGAAGGCTTCCCGCCCCTGTTGGCGGCACTGCGTGGCCTCATCGAAGGAGCAAGGCAGAAAGTCATGCGGGCGGCAGACACCGCTCAGGTGCAGACCTATTGGCAGATCGGCAGGCACATTGTGGAGTTTGAGCAAGGCGGTGCCGCCCGGGCGGAATATGGAGCCAAGTTACTGCCTCGGCTCGCGGAGACGCTGACGAAGGAGTTTGGCCGTGGCTTTGATGCGTCCAATCTGTACAAAATGAAGCAGTTTTACCTGACCTTCCCAATGTTAGACGCACTGCGTCCAGAATTGAGTTGGACCCACTGCCGCCTTCTTCTCCGCGAAGACAGCCCCGAGGCACGGCAGTGGTATCTCCAGGAGGCCGCTGCGCAGAACTGGAGCACCCGACTGCTGGAACGGCAGATCGGCACTCTCTACTACGACCGGCTGCTCTCCAGCAAGGACAAGGCGGGGTTGCTGGCTGAAACAGTGGCGGCGGCCGCGGCCGGCCCGTCGCCCCGGGAGTTTATCCGCGATCCGGTGATGCTGGAGTTTCTTGGCCTCCCGGACACGGCTCGCCTGATGGAGGCGAAGTTGGATGGCGCCCTCATGGACAAGCTGCAACAATTCCTGCTGGAGCTGGGCAAGGGCTTCGCCTTCGTCGCCCGCCAGCAGCGGATCAGCACGGAAACGCATGATTTCTATATTGATCTGGTCTTCTACAATTACCTACTGAAGTGCTTCGTGCTCATTGACCTGAAAACGGGCCATCTGGAGCATCAGGACATCGGACAAATGGACATGTATGTGCGAATGTATGACGACCTGCGCCGAGGCGAAGGCGACAACCCAACGGTCGGAATCCTGCTCTGCGGCAGCAAAGATCACTCGGTGGTGCGCTACTCCGTGCTGAAAGACAGCGAGCAACTCTTCGCCAGCAAATACCGGCTGGTGTTGCCAACAGAGGAAGAACTGCGGCAAGAATTGGAGCGCGACCGCGAAGAGATCGAAGCCTACCGCGCCCAAAAATCCCAACGGGAACAATAATGACCGAAAAGAACCCAAAGTAGTTTGGTAGTATTTTTTGGAATATCGCGAACCAGCTCCGCGGCCAGATGAATGCCGACGACTTCCGCGACTACATGCTCTCCCTCCTCTTCCTCCGCTACCTCTCCGACAACTACGAGGCAACGGCTCATCGAAGCTCTGGCCTCGATGCGGCGCTGCGTTCACAGGCTCGGCCGATTGCCCCCATGATGACCTACGAGAGCATCTTGGGCGCGAACGGGTGCCAGCGGGGCGCCCCGCCCCTACGGTGCGGTCCTGGAGAGGCGAAAGCCGAGGCTGTTGCCGCGATTGGCCGGCGCGCCGTAGCTGCGAAACGCGGCCCGCGCGTTGCGGGCGATGCCGTTCCACGCCCCACCGCGAATCACCCGGTCGGAGCCCGCGTCGCCGCCGAGCGGGTCGGTCACCGTGCCAGGATAGATGGGGTTGTACCGGTCGCCCGTCCATTCCCACACATTGCCGAGCATGTCGGAGAGGCCAAAGCTGTTTGCCGTTTTGCCCCCCACCGCCTGCGTGCGGCTTCCGCTGTTGATGCACCACCAGGCGATACCGTCCAGATTGGCCTGTGCTGTGCTGCAATTTGTGACAGTCCCGCTCAGGTTACCCAGGTAGGTGGCCGCGGTTTCACCGCCGCGCGCCGCATACTCCCACTCGCTCTCCGTGGGCAGCCGGTAGCCCGTGCAGGTGAGCCCGGCGAAAGTGGCCCCGGTGCAACTGCTGTGGAGGCCGTCTTTCCAGCCGTTGGATGAGTCGGTGCAGCCCGTCAGCGTGTAGCAGGAGGCGAGACCCTCTGCCGCGGAGCGGGCGTTGGCAAAGGCGACTGCAGCATACCAGTCCATCCACTCCGCCGGGCCTGTATTGTTGGCGTTGGCAGTGCTCGATGCAGTGCCGGTGGTGGACTGGAAGTAGGATGGGTTGATGCCACCGGAGAGCGCCTTCCACTGCCCCTGCGTTACCTCGGTCTGACCCATGAAGAAGCTGCGCGAGAGGGTCACGCTGTGCTGCGCCTCGGCGAGCCCGCGACCCACCTCGGTAAAAGGCGAACCCATCGTGAAGGTGCCGGCAGGGATAAAGTTCATGCCGGTAGGCGCGCAGCGGTCGTTGGTCGTTCCCGTCGGTCCCGTGGCGCAGAAGCCGGAGCCGCACTCGGCGTTGGCGGTGCAGGCGGTGCCGAGGATTGACAGCAACGCACAGGTGCCTGCGTTCACCCAGTAACCGGTCGCACATGCTACGACCTCGCAGGCGCCCCAACCGCTGGCATTGGCCGCCTCGACGCCCGCGGTCGCATTTGCTGGCAACGCAGCGCAGCCGCGCGTGACGGTCCGGACGAGGCGAAAGCCCTTCTGCGGGCTGGGATAGTCCGGATTATCGTTGCGGCGAAGCCCCGCGGCCCGCGTGTCGTGGCCGGTGTCGTACCACGACCCACCGCGATGCACCCGGCTGGAGCCTGTCGTAGGGCCCGTAGGGTCGGTCACTGTGCCCGGATAGGCGCCGTACAAGTCGCCCGTCCACTCCGAGACATTGCCCAGCATGTCGAAGAGGAAAAGCT
>CANMDT010000144.1 GCA_947496715.1 Myxococcales bacterium | reverse complement strand
CCTCGGAGGTTGCCAACCTCTCTCGTCTGCTTCCGACGCTCCTTGGCTCCATCCTGCCCGCCCTCACCGGCTCGCTCCTGCAGCCCATCGCCATCCCCGACGTATCCGGCCTCCGCATCGTCTTCCCCGAGGGTGCCTTCACCTCCGTGGATAGCAACCAGATGCTTGCCATCTTCGCCGACCTCGCGCTCGCTCCTCCGGTCACCCCCGGCGGTCTTGTCATGCCCCTCACCCCCGCCATCGCCGGCAAGCGCCTCATCGAGACGCCCTACGCTACGCGCCGCGCCATGCTTGACCGTGCCGACCAGCTCGGCGAGCCCGTCGACCTCGACCTCCTCATCCCCACCCTCGAACTCGACATGGAGACCATGGTCCCCGGCCTCGACGAGGTGCAGCTCGACTACTCCTGGCGCTTCGCCGGCGGCCTCTGGTCGGTCTGGCAGCAGACACCCCACCTCAAGATTTCGGAGCCCGTCATGGCACTCGAAGGCAACCACAACCTCGAGGTCCGCGTCCGCAAGCGGGGCGATGGTTCCAGCGTGAGCCCCGTCACCGCCTCGACGATGGTCACAATCGATCACTCGGTGCCGAGCATCGCCATGGACCGGGTCGGCAATCAGGTCGACTTCACCGCCATCGACACCGTCTCGAGCGCTGAGGCCCTCCTCGTCCGCTACCGCATCGCCGATGGCGCCTGGGTCACTGCTCGCGCAGCTGGTAGCATTGACCTCTCGGCCTACGAGGGTCGCTCGGTCGAGGTCGCCGTTGAGGCCACCGACGCCGCCGGTCACCGCGCCACCACCACCAAGAGCTTCCGCGTTGTCGGCGGCGGCTCCTCCGCTCAGAGCAGCGAAACGGATGCAGGCTGCAGCGCCTCGGGCAACAGCGCCGGCTCGCTCGGCGGCCTTGTCGCTCTCTTCGCCGGCATGATGCTCCTCCGTCGCCGCCGCTCGCTTGCGGTCGCCGCCTCCGTCGGCCTCGCCGCGCTCGTCCTTGCCGCCTGCGGCACCGAGCCCGCCAGCAGCGCCTCGGTTGGCATCTGTAACCCTGCCTGCGCCGCCGGCCAGATCTGTGTCGACGGCGCCTGTCAGGGTGAGCCGGACTGCACCGTAGATGCCGATTGCGAAGCTGGCTTCCGCTGCGAGGCCGGCAGCTGCGTCGCTCGCACCAGCTGCGAGACCGCCGCCGATTGTCAGGACGGTCAAATCTGTGTCGATGGCGCCTGCGTCGCCGGCACCCTCTGCGCCGACGTCTCGGACTGCCCGGCCTGCGAGGGCGACCTCGCCGCTCGCTGCACCGACGGCGTCTGCGCCTGCGAAGTCGCCTGCCCGGATGGCTGCGGCGATGGCACCTACTGCTGCAACGCCACGGGCGCCTGCCTCGACCTGCCGGCGGCCTGCGACGCTACGGAGTGCCAGCCCGGCTTTGACGCCGTCCCCGTCGCCGACGGCTCGGGCAACAGCGACACCTGTGAGGCCACCGTCGGCGAGTGCAACTGCGTTGCCAAGCCCCCGCTGCCGATTGGCAACTTCGGCACCTGGACCGACTCCGGCGTCTCTGCCGATGGCAGCCAGTTCGTCGTCGCCACCTTCAACGCCACCTACGGCGACCTCATGGTCGGCGTGGTCGGCGCCGGCGATGAGATCGCTTGGGAGTTCGTCGACGGCGTGCCGAGCGACGCAGCCGTCACCGGCGACCCGAGCGGCCCCCGCGGCGGCGTCGCCGCTACCGGCGCCATCATCGGCCGCTACGCCTCCATCGAGGTTGCCAATGACGGTGTCATCCACGTCTCCTACTACGCGCAGACGGGAGACTCCGTCCGGTCGCTCCTCTACGCGCGCGGCGTCCCCTCCGCCACCGGCCACGACTGGACCCGCATCGTCGTCGACCCCAACAACGGCGCCGGCCTCTACACCGACCTCGTCCTCGACGCCGCCGGCAACCCGGGCATCGCCTACCTTGCCCCCACCATCAGCGACACCGCTGCCGTGCCGGCCCTCTACGCCTCGGAGCTCCGCTTCGCCGCTGCCGCCTCCAACGCGCCTGCCACCGCCGCTGACTTCACCATCCATGCGCTCGACCGGTCGACCAACAGCCTCTCCTGCGGCGGCTCCTGCGCCACCGCCGAGGCCTGCCGCATCGACACCAACCTCTGCACCACGGCAGCGGCCGACGCCGACTGCGCCGGTGCCTGCACCGCCACCCAGAAGTGCTTCACCACCGACGCAGGCCCCACCTGCGCCGAGGTGGCCACCTTCTCGAAGTTCTCCCTCTTCGCCCTCGGCGCCGGCCTCTTCGCTGATGCCGAGTACTTCTCCTCGGGTGAGCTCGGCGTCGCCTACTACGACTCCATCAACGGCAACCTGAAGTACATCCGCGTCCCCACCGACACCTACACGGGAACCGCCGCTATCGTCGCCGGCGAGACCAGCGATGGCTCCGGCGCTGCCGTCGACACCGGTGATGTTGGCCGCTTCCCCGACCTCTACATCGGTACCGGAGATGAGACCTTCATCTCCTACTACGATGCCACCCGCAACGACCTGCGCCTCGCCAACATCTCGACCACCACCGACGAGCTCCTCGACGACGGTCTCCGCGACTTCGCCGGCGAGTCACAGTCCTCCCGCGTCGGCCACGACTCCTCGCTCCTCTTCCTCGGTACCCAGCTCTCCGTCGTCTACCAGGACGCCACCGAGCACACGATCGTCGAGAAGATCCGCGGCGACAGCGGCTGGTCGGCCCCCGCGACCGTCATCGGCGGCAACCGCGGCCCCGCCTACGAGGGCGCCTACGGCTTCTACCTCGGTCAGGCCATCCCCACCTCGGGCCGCGCGCTGCTGAGCTACAAGATCAACGCACAGGCCAACCCGGTCGTTCGCACCCTCGCCGTCGTCCGCCGCTAACCGCGGCGCTTCGGCGCAACCCTATCGAGGCCGCCTTCGGGCGGCTTCGGTCGTTTTGGGAGCAGCATCAGACTGCACAATCCGTTTGCACGCAGGGCTAGGCGACGCGGGCCCAACGGTGGAACGGTTCGGGGGCAGGGCGCTGTTCAACGCCGAGCCACCCGAGCGGTCAGAAGCCGGTCGAGACGCTCACGCCGGCGCCGCCCGCGCCCAGCCAAGGCACCAGCACCAGGCCGTCATCGCCAGCATCAACCGGCGCGCTGCCACCCTGCTTGCCCCAGAAGTAGCTGGCGCCGGCCGTCAGTGCGCCGAGCACCAGGAAGGTGTCGGCCACCGCGGCACTGGTCACGGCCGTCGACCGCGCGTCGGCGCGCCCCACCGAGCCCCGGTTGTTGCTGTAGTCGGACTGCGCAGCGATCGCGACCACACCGGCGAGCAGGCCAACGCCACCAAGCCCCGCGCCCGTCCAGAGCAGCCGCTCCGGCCAGACGCTCGGAACCATTCCGGCCAGCTCCTCTTCGGAGAAGATACGCGCCGACCTGTGCATCACACGCACCGGCTCGCCGCTGACGACCTCGATGGTGGTCGCAAAAGGCTCCCAACCCTTCGCGGTCACTTCAAGTTCGTAGCTCCCCGGCGGGATGCGGCTGCCCTCGATGGGCGTGTAGCCGTAGAGGTCGCCGTCGAGCAGCACCGCCATGCCCCGCTCAGGTGCATCGATGGTCAGGGTGCCGGGCGCCGTCGCCACAAACTCCGCGCGCGTCCCGCGACGCTCGAGGGTGACCCGAAAGGGCACTGCCTCGCGGCCCGTCAACTTGACCTGCTCCTGCACGGGCTGGAAGCCCTCCAAGGCAACCCGAACGGCGTGCTCGCCCGCATCCACCCGCTCGAGCGTCAGCGGCGTCACGCCTCGGACCTTGCCGTCCATGGAGACCTCGGCGCCGGCCGGCTCGCTCGCAACGATGATGCTGCCCCGCACCCGGTAGTCCCGCTGGGTTACAGTCGCCGGGTCGTAGCCCTGCGCAACCAGGTCGCTCTCCACGCGTCCAATCCGCTTCTCGCAGGCAGCCTGAATCTGGCTGGGCGGCTTCTGTGCGAGCAGCTCGCGATAGCGGCGAAGGGCGTCGGGGAGCCGGCCGCCCTCTTCGTGGGCACGCGCCAGGTTGAAGGCCAAGGTTGGGTCGGGGTCGAGCTTGTAGGCTGCCTCGAAGAGGCGGGCTGCGGCCGCAAACCGGCGCTCGCTGAAGGCCTTCGTCGCCTCGCCTACGAGCGCGGCCGGGTCCGGCGCCGCCTCTTCCTCGGCCTCGTTGAGGTCGGGAAGCTCCTCGGCCGCGACGACCGCCGGCAGGAGCGCGACACCCAGCTGGGTCGCGATGGAGCAGAGGGAGAGCAGGCGGAGAGTCGAGCGCATGGGGCCACCGGAGCGGAGCGAACCCCTGCATGCTACGCCGCTTCGCGCGGGGAGGGAAGCGGATGCTGCAGCACCCCTCCGCGGCCGCCCGAAGTTTGCCACCGCCGCCGCACCGACCTACGCCCACGCTGGTCCTGTTGTCGGTTTCCTCGGAGTTCTCATGCGTTGGAGCGCGCTTGTCGCAGTTGCCCTCACCACCTTGCCCTGCGCAATCGCCACGGCGGGAGAGAAGGTCCCCGATGCCCTCCTCGCCGGCGTCTCCTTCGGCATCAACGGCAGCTCGCTCACCATCGAGACGGGCGACCTCGAGCTGGAGTCCGACGCCAACGACACCACCGACATCGCCTACGGCTTCAAGATTGGCATGCGTGTCCGCCGCGACCTCGACATCTACCTCGTCCACGACGCAGCCCTCGTGAACCGCGTCGACAACTACGGCGTGAGCATCCTCGGCGTCGGCGCCACCTACGATACCCGCCGCGGCGGTCTCTTCCCCAAGGCCATCGTCGCGCTCGGCAAGGGCTACCAGGCCAACAACTCGCGCGATGATGCCAAGACCCCCGAGGGCTGGGCCTTCATCGTAGGCGGCGAATGGCCGCTCCACCGCGACCTCTCGGTTGATGCCTTCTACAAGCGGGTCGAGGTCGACCCGTTCCCCGGACAGACGCTCAAGTACGACATCCTCCAGGTCATGCTCACCTACGATCTCCTCTAGGCCACCGGAGCCAAGCCGCTTGCAACGCCCCGTCGGCTGCGGCACACTAGCCGCTCTCCGTCTCCTTCGGCTCGACCATGCGGCTCTACCCTCTCGCCCTCCTCCTGCTCCCCTTCGCGCTGACGGGCTGTAGCCTGCTCCTCGACGTCGAGCCCGACTGCGACGCAGCGCGCGACTGCAACGGCTATCTCTGCAACGCGGAGCAGACGGCCTGCCTCAACACCTGCGCCTCCGAGACAGAATGCACCGCGGGCTACGCCTGCGACGAGCCCACGCAGAGCTGCCGGCAGATTGCCGACCTCGAAGCGGAGCCCATTGCGCTATCCGCTGTGCCGACCTGGGGCGAGGAGTTCGCCCTCGGGACCGCCGGTTCGCTCCTCGCCACCGAGTTCGGACTGGTCGTGGGCGGCAGCGAAGGCCTCGGCCTGGCCCGCTTCTCCACCGCCGGCGCCCTGCTCGCCTCGTCGCCCGAGCCCGCCCCCTTCGGCCTCGACCGGCTTGCGCAGCCTAATCCTGCGGGCCCTCGCTTCCTGCCTTCCGTCGGGCGCGCGCTCCCCTCTACGGTTGCCGGCCTCTCCGACGCAGCGCTCCTCTTCGGATGGGCCGAGCCCAGCGCCGACCGAAATCGCATCTTCGTCGCGCGCCGCACCATCGGAGAGGGCCAGGCCGTTGCGGCGCCCCGGCTGCTCCGCGACGCCAGCAGCCAGGCCTCGCTCTCGCAGATCAGCTTTGCCGCCGGCCCCGACCTCATCATGGCCCTCTGGAGAGAGCAGTCCGGCGTCTCCTCCGAGCTCCGTGCCATGCCGCTTGCGGCCGACAGCCTCACCCCCATCCTCAGCGCCGCCTCCCGCCTCACCGGCTCCAACGAGGTGGCCGCCAACCCCGTCGCGCTTCGCCTTGGCGAGCGCTGGGGTGCCCTCTACCTCTCCAGCGAGCTGGGCGCGCGCACGGTCCGCGTCATCGGTCTGGAGTCCGACGCCTCGCAGCTCGGCGAACTCGACCTGAACACACCGGTACCCAACGCGGTCGAGCTCGGCGACCTCGTCGCCATCGAGACAGCCTCGGGCGCGGCGGCCGCCTACACCCAGCTCGAAGGCGGTCAGAAGCGGCTGCGCGGCCTCCTGCTCCCCGCCACCGCCGTCGCCGCGCTGGGCGACCCTGCCCAGACCGCCACCAGCGGCCCGACTTTCGATGTCAGCGAAGGCACCGCCAGTATCTCCAAGCCGGCCATCGCCTCGGTTGACGGCGAGGTCGCCGTTGCCTGGCTCAGCATCGGAGAAGATCGGGCGCGATCGCTCATGCTCCGCCGCTTCAATAGCGCCGGTGTGGCTCTCTCTCCCGCAGGCGTCGTGGTCTCAGACGCCGGTGGCACCGTCATCGACCTCAAGCTCGCAGCCACCGTCAACGGCTACGCGCTCCTCTGGTTCACCCGCGACAACAACGAGACCAAGGGCTTCTGGCTACCGCTCGGCCGCTAGGGCGCTGGAGCCTCAGGCGGCGGCTCCACGACGGGCTGCGCATAGAGCACCGAGAGCCGCATCGAGCCGAGCGTGTTGGGCACGAGCACGAGCGCCTGGTCGCCCGAGAGCGGGAGCTGGGTGAGGTCTTGCGGCTGTCCATTAACGAGGAGCTCGCGGATGGGCTGGCCGCGATAGCGTGCCGGCACGGCCACGGCGGGCAGCGGCGCGGCGGCCTCCGCTGCCGGTGCGTTGGCCTGGGGTGACGCCTGTGCCGGTTCGGTCGGCGCCTGCACCTCGACCACGAGCCGCCCCTGGTCGCGCGCAAAGGTCGAGTGAAGCTGCACGCGGCTCCGCCGCTGTGCGAAGGCGAGCCACTCCGTGGGCGTTGTCACCCACATCTCCAGTTCACCGGCGAGCTTCTTGGCGTCGCGCCAGCCGGCGAGGGCGTCGAAGCTGGGCCGGTTCACCATGGTCACGGCTGTCCAGTCGGCCGAGATAACCGTGTGGTGGCCCTCCGAGGAGGCGCGCATCATCGCCTTCAGCCGGGGGAGGGTGTAGCCGGCCGCCGCGTCGGAGACGACGGTCGGCAGTTCGGTCAGACCGTAGCGGACGCCATCCTTGCCCATCGGGCGGAAGGGATAGCCCGTGCCGAAGAGGTAGCCCTGCATCACGGTGTTGCTGGTGAGCCAAGAGGGCGCCGGTCCGAGGCTCATATCAAAGGCCACCTCGGCCCCCTCGAGCATGTCGAAGCCAGCGAGGGCTGCGGAGGGCCAGCTGCCCAGACGGGTGCGGGTAGCGGTGGCAGGGCCGTAGGGCAGGGCGTCGGCGCTCAGCCGTGCCAGCTGCTCCTGCAGCGTGAGGGGCCGTTCGAGGAAGGCGAAGCTGCCGATGCCCCAGCGCTTGGTCGGTGGGCGCGGCAGACCGCGGGGCACCCACTCGAGCTGCAGCTCACCCTTGGCACGGCCCACCTTGGCGAGCTCCTCCGGCGAGAGCCCGTCGGCGGCGGCAAACAGGGTGGAGCGGAGG
>CANMDT010000143.1 GCA_947496715.1 Myxococcales bacterium | reverse complement strand
TCCGGCTCCTGCTGTACGGGCGCCGCCGGCGCTGGCACGCCGACCCCGGCGGGCGGCCTCTGCCCGCTCGTCTACGACTCCAGCAGCAGCGGCTCAGGCCTCGACGCCGCCATCGTTCAAGGCATCAAGGCGCTCGTCCAGTTCGCCCAGTTCGACGTCACCGTCCGCCTCCGCGGCCTGCCCGTCAGCCCAGGCGTCGACACCTCCTGCTTCATCGAGCGGGTCTACCCGGTCTTCGCCGACCCAGGCGGCAGCCTCTGCGCCAGCGTCCCGACGCTCACCGACAACGACAGCGACGGCACCCCCGACGGCTTCTCCAACGTGACGCCGGGCGCCAACCTCTACTTCGCCGTGGAGGTCCGCAACGACTGCGCGCCCGAGACCGCCGCTCCCCAGGTCTTCACCGCCTACCTCGACATCGTGACAGCCGGTGGCGCCGTACTCGACACGCAGCTGGTCACCATCCTCATCCCGCCCGATAACAAGCTCCAGTAGGATCGGGCCTCGCGCCAAAAACGAGAAACGGGCGGTGGCTAGATGCCGTCGCCCGTTCTGTTTTCGGAGCTCCGAAAGACCGATTTTCAGTCCTTGTTCCCCGCTTCACCCTTGGTCGCACCACCCTCCGGTGTTGTACCGGTGGCATTGGGTCCAATGAGCTCGGGCCAGACATCCTGCGCGCCGAGGTGGCCTGTGTAGCCAACCATTCCGGCTACCGCGACAGCGCCTGCTGCAACGGCCCAGCGACCTCCCGTGCCGAGCATCTTCGGCCCCATGGAACGGGCCATGGCAACCTCTACGCCGACAGCAAGAAGCGCAAGGGCGATGGCGGAGTACATGGTCTTCTCCGCCATCTCCTCATGCTCATGGATCAGTTTCTTGTTGGCAACGAAGTCTGCCTCTTCCATCTCTTCGCCCGTCTCGACAGCCATGAAGCTGCCGGCGGCGCCGAGCACCAGGCAGACGGTGGCTACCCGCTGCCAGGTAGGCTTGCGGGTGATGGCTCCGAGAATCGCGACCGGGGCCGCAGTCATCAACAACGCGATAGGGAAGTGGACGACGGCGGGGTGCACGATCTCGAAAGCCATTGCAGACTCCAGGTTACTCGGTGCGCTTCATGACGTGGTAGCCGAACTCGGTGAGCACGATGCCCACCTCGCCGACCTTGAGGCGAAGACCGAGCTTGAGGAAGCCGGGGACCATCGGAGCGTCGGGGGCGATGTCGTAGGCCTCGCCCGACTTGCTCGAACCCGGGTCCTCGGAGAACTCCTTCATCAACTTCACGAAGTCGCCCGAGGCGCCCTTCTTGGCGAGGTCGGCGACCAGCTTGCGGGCGTCGGCTTGGGTCCGCGCAGTGGCGCGGGGGTCCTGACCGCCACGGCCGGCGTAAATCTCAGCCTTCTCCTTGAAGGAGATGAGCACATGCTGGACCTTCGCCTTGGGGGCGGCCTCGGTGCGGGCAAGGATGTCGGCCGACTCGGCAGCGTCCGGCGGCGGCGGCGAAACGCGCTTCATGATGTGGTAGCCGAAGGGGCTTGCGACCACGCCGATCTCATCGAGCTTGAGGCGCATCGCCAGGTCCTTGAAGGGAGGAACCATGGGCGCCGCCGCGTCGACGGGGTAGGGCATGCCCGACTTGTTGGAGCCCGGGTCTTCGGAGAGCTCTGTCATGAGCGCCTTGAAGTCCTCGCCCTTGGCGATGCGGGCAAGCGTCGCATTCACGAGCGTCTCCACGGCGGCCTCGTCGCGCGCTGCGGCGCGGGGGTCCTGACCGCCGCGCTGCGCGTAGATGGCGCCCTGGGCCTTGCCCGAGATGAGGATGTGCTGCACGAGCACGCTTTCGGTGCCGGCGGGGCGAGCGAGAATTTCCTTCGAGTCCAACTTGCCTCCTGGCATCGCGTTGAGGTCTGCTACGGTCTTGGCGTTGGCGCCGCTGCCCTCAGCGGGTTTCGCGGCGGGCGCGGTCGCGGGGGCGGCTGCCTCTGCGCTGCCGGCCTTCGGGTTGCCGGAGCCTTCGCCGTCGGCCGTAGCCTTCGTGCGACAGGCCGAAAGAAGAACCATCAACGACAGGGTAATTGCGCGCTTCATGCCAAGTATCTCCCAAGTGGGGGGTGAAGCGGTGCGGCTACTCTTCGCCCCCCGCTTCGTCAACGCTTCTGACCGCTTACGGTAGGCCCGTGGGCACATCGAGGCCGCCCGCGTAGGCGTAGCTCACGTCGCAGTCGTAGCCGTAAACGTAGAGCGCGAAGGGTGCGGTTCCGCGCAGCCGATGTGCGCCTGCCCCCACCTCGAGCCAGCGAACCACCCGACCGGTTGCGCCGATCGCTTGCGCAGGCTCCGTGACCGCCGCGCCGTCCAGCGTCAGCGTGGTGGCTGCCTCCGACACCACGCTCGCATAGTTGAGCGACACGGTCTCGCCGCTCCGGCGCACCTCGTAACCCGTCGGCACGAGGAAGAGGTAGTCGTCGCGCAGCTGCTCGTCGGCCACCAGCATGAGCTGCGCTGGGTCGCCAACGCCGGACTCCTGGATGCAGTCGAACTCGCCGGCGATGGTGCAGGTCTGAGGGAGGGGGCTTTCCGGGTCCCGCGTGCAGCCGTTCTCCGGGCCGGGATAACTCGAACCGACCATGAACTGGGCTACCGAGATGGCGGCATTGGCCTCGATGAGGAAGCTCTCGGTGGAGAGGAACTCCAGCACCTGTCCGCTCCGCAGCGTTGTAGATGCTGCACCGGGTTGGGGCGGTGTGGTGGTCACAGTCGTGCCGTCCGATGCCGCCACAACGCGGTAGAGGTCGGGCTCGCTGCCGCGCGGTCGGAACTTGGCCGCAGCGTAGGTTCTGCCCCAGGCGGAGAGCGGCAGGTTCTGCTCCTCGAGATGGTCGCAGTAGGTGTTGCGAAGCGGCACATTGGCGCACTCCGAACCGGTGAACAGCGCCACAGGCCTGTCCGAGCGGACCCGCAACCCGGTGAGGTCGGCACGATCGCGCTGCTCGGTCGTGAGCGAGAGCACCTGCCCGACCGCAAGCGCAACGGTGCGCGAAGCACCCGCGGCGAGCGCCTCAAAGCCCGGGCCGGCTGCGATGCCCGTGCCCGCCGGCGCCGTGATGGTGACCTGGCTTGTCCCGCCTCCCGCGCTCGCGATGGCCACAAAGGAGAGAAGCGGACGGGGGCCGAGAAAGGGGATGTTCTGAACCTCGGTCGGCCAGGCGAGCGCGAGGTAGTCGTTGCCGAGCGTTGAGATGGGGAGCAGCAGCGAGGCGTCGTTGGAGTAAACCCCCGCGTTCTGCTCCGGGTTGAACTGGTGGGCCACGACGGGCGAGCTCGAGGTCACCAGGTAGGCGTTCTGGGTCAGACTTGTGTTATCGGCATCGGCCCGCGGCAGCCGGATGACTTGCAGCGCGCCCGGTGCAACCTCCAGCGGCCCCACAATGCGGCGACCGTCCCCGGCCGCGACCGAGACCTCCGCGGTCACCTCGCCAGGATTCGACACCGTCACTGCAAACTGCTGCTCGGCGGCAGAACTTCCGAAGCTGGCCACGTCGCTGTTGTCGAGGTCGACCGCGATGAAGCCGCAGCCGAAGTAGCTCTTTTCGTCGGCTGCGCAGGGGTTGGCGCAGGCGGCTCCAAGGCAGCCGGCCGCGCAGCTCTCGAGCAACAGCTCTGTGCCGTCGGCCTGACATTCCACCACCTCGCTGCCGTCGCAGTATCGGGTGCCGGCAACGCAGCCGGTGGTATCCGTCGGATTCGTGTCGTCGGATGAAGTGTCGGTCGCCGACGTATCGGTCGCCGTCGTGTCGTCGCTGCTTCCATCGGGCGTCGGCGCAGTATCCTCCAACGCTGCATCGCCGCGGACGGTGTCCTCGGCTGCGTCAGAGCCCCCCGCAGAGCCGCCGGAATCGCTGATGCCACCACGCTCCGGCGTGCTCACACTGCTCCGCTTGCCCTCGCAACCAAGCGCAATTCCGAAGCTAGCCACGAACCAAACCGTCCAAGTCTGCATCACCACTCCTCCGCTTCCGTCTCCGAAATGCCTTGTAGCTGCTTCTTCGGCGGTTCCTCGTCGCAATCTGCTACGCTCGCGGCCGCGCAGCTTGCACGCACCTCGTGCTGCTCATCCTGCACGCAGCAAGGTTGCCTCGTGGAAGCCCGCATCCTCCGATGAACGCCGTGCCTCAAACCTCCGCTACCTCCCGAGAAATCCCCATCACGGCCGCGCCGCCGGTGGTCGCTCGTGCGCCCCGCGCCCCGTCGGAGGCGAGGCCGCTGCTGCCCAATCTGGTCGCCGGCGCCCTCTGCGCCCTCGTCACGCTTGCCTACGCAAGTTCCTTCGCGGCGCTCATCTTCGGCGGCGCGCTCTCTTCGTCCATCAACCTCGGTGTCTGGACCGCCATCGTCGGCAGCTGCATCGCCATCATCGCGCTCTCCTTCCTGAGCTCTTTTCCCTTCGCGCTGGGCGGCCCCGACTCCAACCCGTCGGTCATTCTCTCGATCTCCGCCGCCGGCATCGCCGCAGAGGTACTTCAGGACGCCAGCAACAGCCCAGAGCTCCTGCCCACCATCTTTGTCTTCCTCTTCGGGTCGGCCATCCTCTGTGGCCTGCTACTTTTTTCCTTCGGCCGCCTGCGCTGGGGCCGCTACGTCCGTTACATCCCCTATCCTGTCGTCGGCGGCTTTCTTGCAGGAACCGGCTACCTGCTCCTTGCAGGCGGCTGGAAGCTCCTCATTGGCAAGAACATCCTCCTCACAAACCTGGCAGACCTGCAGGCGGTCCCCACGCTGAGCTGGATCTTCGCCTTCGGAGTGGGCCTCGCGCTCTTGGTCGCCACCCGCGTCTCCCGGCACTTCCTTGTCATCCCTGGCGTGCTCGCGGTTGGAATCATCGGCTTTCATGCCTCGCTCCTCGCGTCTGGGCTCTCCCTCGATGATGCCCGCGCTGCAGGCATGTTGCTGGAGCCCATCAGCATCGGCAGTTGGCAGACCCCCTTCAATCAGGAGATGGCCGCCGTGCGCTGGGATCTCCTCCTCCTCCACATCAACGACGTCGCCGCCATGACGCTCGTGGTGCTTGTCACCACCCTTCTCAATGCCACCAGCCTCGACGTCGCAACGGGCGTTGAAGCCGATTTTGACCGCGAACTGAAGGCGCTCGGCGTCGCCAACATCCTTGGCGGACTCGCTGGCGGACTGGTCGCGGTCAACTCATTCAACAGGTCGATGCTCAACCAGCGCGCCGGTGCCACGTCGCCGCTCGCAGCCCGCTTTTGCGCCATGCTCATGCTGGGCGCCGCACTCTTTGCTCCTGGTGCGGTGGCCCTGCTCCCGCGCCCGGTCCTGATTGGGCTGGTCCTCTTCCTCGGGCTCTCGCTGCTGCTCAACTGGCTCTGGGATGCGCGTCGCGAACTGCCCCGCGCCGACTACCTCACCGTCGTGGTCATCCTCGCGATCGTTGCAGCCTTCGGCATCGCTACCGGCGTCATCCTCGGAGTCGTCATCGCCAGTCTGAGCTTCGTCGTCACCTTCAGCCGGCAGTCAGTGGTGAAGCAGCGGTTCACCTCCGCCACCCAGCGCTCGAATGTGGAGCGCAGCCAGCATGACAACGCCTGCCTCGAGGAGAAGGGCGAGTGGCTCCATGGCTTTGTGCTGCAGGACTATATCTTCTTTGGCACGGCCAATAGCCTGCTGGAGGAGATTCGCGGCGTGTTGGGGAAGGGCGATGTGCTCCTTGTCGACTTTCGGCTCGTCCGAGGACTCGACGCGTCTGCGATTGTTGTGCTTCGCAAACTTCTGCGTCTGTCCGCAGAGCAGGAGACGCAGATCGTCTTCACGGGAATCGATGAGCCCCTTGCCCTGCGATTCAACGCCTGTGGGCTGCCGTTGGAGCAGTCTGAGGTCCGACGGTTCCCCGATATCGATCGCGGCCTGGAGTGGGCCGAGTCGAGGATCCTCTCCAGCTCACGCCCGGAGGTCGAATTGACGGCTGCGCTCGGGTTGCCCGACGGTGCCGACGCGGAGGCGCTCGCCAGCTACTTTGAGATGCGGGAACTTCCAGCGGGTAGTGTCCTGTTCGAACGTGGAGAGCCCTCCAACGCGCTCTATCTTCTCCTTCGCGGCCAGCTGAGCGTTCAGATTCACCTCGTGGCGTCGGGCTACACCAAGCGGCTCCGGAGCTATGGTCCGGGCACGATTGTTGGCGAGATGGGATTCTACGACGGAGCACCCCGGAGCGCAGACATCATCGCCG
Organism: Myxococcales bacterium; assembly: GCA_947496715.1. GTDB lineage: Bacteria > Myxococcota_A > Bradymonadia > REDH01 > REDH01 > CAIWGR01. The sequence continues at coordinate 1,338 of CANMDT010000143.1, read as the reverse complement.
ACGTCGATACCAGCGTCGCCCGTCTCACGCTCGAACGGCTCCGGATGCTCGAACTGGCGCAGCCCGAGCGCGCGGCCCAGTTTCACCGCTTCGTGATCAAAACCCTCGCCGCCCGTCTGCGGACTGCCAACGAGCATCTCCGCGTGTAGCGCAGCGGCCAGTGGTGCCGTCTGCCCGTCGTGAATTTGTCATTGATTCGTTTCTGGACCATAGGGGCGAGCGTCGTCGTTATGCCAAGGTTCCTCTATGTTTCGCGCCCGCCTGACCCTCTTCTGTTCGCTTCTCGCGCTCGCTGCCTGCGCACAAGACGAGGGCGGCATCGCTGGGGCCGACTCGGATGCCACGGACGACACCTCCGTGGAGACCGCCCCGGAGGCCGATACCAATTCTGAGGCCGATACCTTCGACGCGGGTGCTGAAGACACGGCAGTCGATACCGCCGACACAGGCTCCAACGACACTGCAGTGGACGACACGTCCGACACGGCGGAGGAGGTTACCGACACGGAGGTCGCGCCCGATACCACGCCGCTGCCGCCACGCACCTGCGCCTCGTGGCTCGAGTGTGACAGCGGCGAGGGATGCTCAGCGGGCGTTTGTGGCGGCTGTAGCGCGGCTGCGGACTGCCCCGACCTCCGCGGTTGCACCAGCGACTTCGTCTGCGGCGACTGTTCCGCAGACAGCGAGTGCCGGAGTGGCGAAGGTTGCGTCGAGGGTGTCTGCTTGGCGAATGCCATTTCAGAAGTGCGTGTCACGGTAACCCCGGCGGACTATTCCGCGCTGCGCGCAGACCGCTACAACAAGGACCTCACCGTTCCATGCAGTGTCTCGGCGGACGGCGTTGACTACGCAGGCCCGACGACGCTTGCGGTGCATGGCGGTTCAAGCCGCGACCTTCCGAAGCTTTCGTTTGCTGTGGAGACTGCCGCCGCCGCCCACCCCGGCTATGCGGAGAAGATGGTATTGCGGGCGGAGTACAACGATGCCTCATCGCTTCGAAACATGCTCGGCCTCGAACTGTTCCGGCGTTCTACCAACCTGCCGACGTCGCGTACCCGATTCCGCCGGCTCTACATCAACGGGGCCCTCTTCGGCCTGATGGTCGAGGTGGAGCGCGTTGGATCCGACTTCCTGGCCGTGAGAGGGCGCGATACCAGCTCCTCCATGTATGAGAGCGAACCGGCGAACGCCATCGCCAGCACTGGCGCAGGTGCGTTGGTGCCCCTCGACGATCCTGCAATCTACACGCAGGCCTACGACCAGAAGACCGGGAGCGTCGCCAGCGTCGCCGATGTCGTCTACCTCATCGAACAGGTGCTTGCTCCCGACTACTACGAT
>CANMDT010000142.1 GCA_947496715.1 Myxococcales bacterium | reverse complement strand
CAGCCGGTTTGGCACCTATGCGACGGCGCGGACGGTGCGGGGGGTGCGCCTCTACGGCAGCGTGGCGGAGGAGCATCGGGTGGTGTCGGGGCTGGCGCTGGAGCGGCTGCCGCTGGAGCCGGCGGTGACCGCGGGGTCGGAGCTGGCCTTTACGCTGATGATGGAGGCGGGTGGCCCGACGGCGCCGCTGGTGAACGCGATGCTGGAGCCGGCGCCGATTCCGGCGACCGAAGACTTGGCGCAGCGAATTGTGACCCACCTCGAGAAGCAGCACGGACTAGTGTAGGCGGGCCGCGACGTGTTGCGCCACCACGAAGTTGGTTCTTCAACGCGAGGCCGCAATCCTGCGCATGAATCTAGAGCGCGGAGGGCATGGTGGGCGGTGGCGATCGAGTTCTGCGCTCGCTGTTTCTCATTGCTTTCGCTGATTGCTGGAAAGATTATTTATGGCGCCGCAGCGTCTACGGGGCTGAGCATCCCGCGGTAGCCTGACTTTCGAGCTTCGCACTCACTCGGATAGATTCCGCTCTCCGGCATGGGTGCATGGGAGATATCTTGGTCTCCGGTACAAAGCGCGAGCACAGCGTCCGTTGCGTCTGCCTCAGGACAGGCAACCGGTATCTCCCGGCAAATGCCATGTAGTTCCCAGGACGCCCCGCAATACGGCCCCAGATTGTGGACACAATGCGATCCCGAGGGACAACTACGTTCATCGACCCAAGAATCCGAAATGCTCCCAGCTCCGCCGCAGTAGACGACTTCCGCGGACCCGTCGCTGTCGCCAACGCCATCGTCGGGCGTGGTATCTGCACCGGAGCCGGTGCCCGTGTCCGACGGTGTGGCGTCGCTAGCGTCGGTGGCGCTCGATGTGCCGCACGAGAGGACTGTTGCGACGATGCCGATGGAAAGTGGGAGGAGTAGGAGGGAACCGAGTTTCAGGAATTGTTTTGGCAAGGCACGCTTCTGCTGAAGGTAGTTGATTTCTTTCATTCGATGTCTCCTGCCGCGGTACGGTCTTCGAAGAGGGTGGTGGTTGCTACAAGCCGGCGGGTGAAACCTCCAGAGCTAGACATCCCCCACGAACGGATTCGGGTCCAGACGCATTGGCCGTGCAGCGATGTCGCATTTTGTATTCGAATAAGTTTGTGCGTATCGTAACTGTTGTCGAAGGCTCTAAGTGTCATTCCAGACTCTGTCGTTGGCTGCGGGCAAACGCCGCTGACGGGCGGCTTCGTCCAAACCTCGACAACGATATCCGCCGCGTTCTTGGTTGTGTCGCTTGGAACAACAAAGGGTTCGTCCCACACAAGCGCTACCGCGAACTCATCGGCAGCGCTGCTGAATGGGCCGTTGACCGCGACGAACCAGGTTGAGTCAGTTGCGGAGTTCTTGTTGGCATAGATATAGTCTGTTCGCCATCCCCAGGACCAGGGGGCGAACATTCCTTCCGAGTCGAATCTGCGCATTTTGAGTCGCCCAGCACCCCAAGTCGGATCCAACCCTGAAAAGTTGCCCGTGGGCCCGGCTCCGGGGTTCTCGTTCCCGCGTGTGCCGTCCGCTTGTAGGAGCAATGAGGCTTGAATCAAGAGGGGATTTCGCGAGACGGAGTAGTTGTTCGCTGCCACCAGATCGAGGAAACTCGTTAACGCGGATGCTGCTAACGGCGCTGCCATGCTGGTCCCACAGCAACTCGTGGCAACCCAATCGCGGACACCGGCGGCTGTCATGCGCTCGCGCAACTCACTCCCAGCCGGCGTGACTACGTCGACGCGTCGACGGGCCCCCGATTGGATTGTTCCACCAACCCGCAGACCCGCACCACCTACTGCAGATCGCCAGCACCACCCATCCCCATCAGCATCGGTGCAGTTGGTTGTGTTAGTTAGCGTTGTCCAGTGCCATCCCATCAACGGCTGCGTGTCGTAGTTCCAAGCCGACATGGGCGTGGCCGCCCGCCCGTTCAATGGCGTGGCCTGATCATCTCCCATCGCACCAACAACAATGGCAGCTTCGCCAAGTGCGAGGTTGTTGACCGAACATTGGTCGGATGCGGAGCGAGTTGCATTTCCCGCGCTTATTATCAAAGTAACTCCACGGCTCTGAGCTAGGTCAACGGCGTCTCGCATGTCAGGCCATTCTGAGTCAGCATTGTCACAGTCCGGGTCGCCCGCAAGCAGCGAAAGTACGATAACGTCAGCGTTGCCATCGGAATAAGGGGGGCTGGTTGGTTGAGATGCCGCCAAAACAGCCTCGACTACAGCCGACACGGAGCTGTCTACGCGGTACAGCAACAACTCTGCCTCGTAGGCACCCGCGGTTCGGTCTTCTTGGGCTGCGATGAGCGAGTAGCTAGGCGCCTGTCCCTGAAGAATGTGGCGAAAGGCAGGGACCATCGCCTGAGAGCCGTGGTCGCCTACAAAGCCGCCATTTCCTGTCTCCGCGGTGCAACCGGATGCATCGCAGTATCGCCGAGAGACGACCCGCGACAGACCTCCCGCTTCGTCGAGGAGACTCTGCAGTTCGTGGGCCCGGTAGAAGCCCTCCGGATCGATGAGCGCGACACGGATGGGCTGATTGCCCCCTCGCACGCTCGACCGGCCATCGTGACAGGCTCGTGTCCCCCCCGATTGATGACAGAGTGTTCCCGCATTGTCGCGGGTGAGGTACTGTCGGAGTTGTGCGCCAGTGTCCGCTCGAATGTCGTCGCCGCGCATCGAGGTAACGCGACCCCGCGCGTCAACACTCACATCCGCAATCTCGGCGCTGGGAGCCGCTCCTAATCGCCGCAGCCCATCGACATCACACAAAAGCGTGACCGCGACTGCACTCTCCGCAGGCTTAAGCAGTTCGCAACCTGATGGAAGTGTAAGCGCCGCGGCGAAAGCTGCTGATTCGCGTCGGGTATGGGCGATACGATAGGTGTCGAGGTGTTGCCGGATTTCGGCGAAGGATGTGAGTCCGCCGATGTTGCCGATCTCAATGGGTGGTAGCTGCGGTACTCGCCTTGCAGTTACGTAGACAAGGATTTTTCCATCATCGCGCCAAGCCGCAGTTGCTTCGTGCAATGCGACCCGGACAGGTTGACGGTTTTCTTCGATTGCCAAATCCGACGGCGGACGAGGCTTCGCCACGAGCACTTGCACGTGCTCCGTGCTATCAGTTTCCCCGACCAACCCACGGGTCGTCACATCCATCCCGAGCAATTGGCCCCAGTCATCTGGGCTCAGCTCAAAGGCAGAGCCGGAAAGGCGGGGAATTCTAGGCGACACGAACTCGTCGTACTGCGCTTCCACTTCGATGCCGGAACCTGCTCGTTCGGTACTCCAAACGCCCGCGATGATTTCTTCGGTGCCATCAAGGGTTACGAGTGCTCTCACGCGCTCCTCTGCGGCGGATTGATCCTTATCCGGCGCACCGGCAAGCGCGGCCGCGGCCGATACCAGACTCCCCATACTGTCCGTCTTAATGGAGGATGGTGCTGTGGGCGAAGTGCAACGACAGAATACTGTTATTGCGATGACAAGAATCAGATTCCGTGAAATGGCGACTCCTGATTTTTGGGATGGGGGCAGTGTGACAGGCGCTCCCATCGCGAGCAAGCGATTTCTCGCGCAGCTCCAATTCCTGAAATCAACGTACAATGACGCGCCAAGATCGTAGCGTTGGCCCGCGGATTAATTCTGCGCAACGAAGATACACACCGTGGCGGCCTACCTCGGCGAGCGCGCCGATGCTGGCCGAGCTGGCGACCGAAGACCTGGCGCAGCGGATTGTGACCCACCTCGAGAAGCAGCACGGGCTGGTGTGAGTTACCTCAACGGGGGAGCAGACATGAGGCAGTTTCGCTGGATGGTGTCGCTCTCTCTGGTCGCCGCGCTGACGGCCTGCGGGGAGCGCGACAAGGCTGCTGAGGCGGGCCTCGAAGACTCCGGCAGCGGCGCTGACGCGGTGGACGATGATGGGTCGAGCGCGGTGAGCCTGGCGCCGGTCTGGCTGTTGCTGGCCTGTGTGACGGTGCCGTCGCTGGCGCTGCAGCGGCTGCTGCTGCGGGAGCCTGCGATGCGCAAGGTGATGAATATGGAGATTGACAGCGACATAAGATGCCGAATATTAATAGCGCTATTGCGTGATGGGGTTGGCCACATCCGCTGGCCAAAGGGGGAATTTCCATGTCGAGTCGATTACTCAATGAATCCTTTTTTTCCGTGTTGTATGTTAGTTTTTTAATGTTGACTCGTCGACTCTTCGGCGGGACGACCTTGGTTGGGGCCGTGCTCGTCGCATGTGTCGGTGCGTGTGCTTCGGACCAAGAGCATCAAGCCGGCCCAGAAGCGCAGCGGGAGCTGTCCCAGGCGCTCAGTGTCAAGTACTCCATGACCGTTGGCGAGTTGCGAGAATCGCTTGTTCTGTGGGAGTTGCGGCAGTCTCAGTACCCCGACTTAAAATCATTCATCGTCGAGCAACAACTGACCACACGGAGCTTTGCGGTTAAACGCGTTGACGCGATGGCGAGTGCAGCATCGATTGAACGCATGCTCGAGTCAAAGAGGAAGGAGACCAACTCCACCGTTGATGAGTTTTTGAAATGGTCAGCGATGGATGGAGTCTTCGCGTTTGAGTTTCAATTCCATTCAAAATACGGTGAGCCCGAGTCATACGTTGGGATCGTACGATCTTCCGATCTTGATCTCTCGGCGTCGAAAGATGTTGGCTGTAACGAGGGTTTGACGCTCGTGAGATTGCCTCGCGCGCCCTTTTTGGACTCAGCGGACGATGGTTGTAACGAGCAAGGCTGCGGGTGCAATCAGGGTTTTGAAACGTGCTGCCCGGTGCAGAGTGGCGAGTTGGGCGGGTGTCCGAACGAAGTCTGCGGTTGTTCACGCGGCGAGAGTTGTGGCTGCTACGGATTGGCAAATTGTGGCGGTGGTTGTACGGCATGCTCCTGTGACAACCGGCTCCTTGAAGCCTTGAAGGCAAATGCAGATGGGTTTCGTCAGTTTTACACGGATCCGGAAGAGTCGGTGGGCTACTTTAACGAAGACAGGAGCATCTCCGACGTAGCTGTTGGGGGGACGCTGTGAAGACGCAGGCCTCTGCCGCCCGTGCATATGGGCGAACGATTCGGAGTGGAGCTCTGGTGGGCGTGCTATGTGCGGTCGCCGGTTGTGGTTCATCGCATTCGTCCGTCAAAGGCCCCGCGTTCGTCGAGGCAGGACGAGACCCGACTTTGTCGCGAGAGGCGGTCTCTGACACGGAACCGAAGGTTACGCTGGCGGCGACATTTCGGGGATTCGTCGGCAGCGCAAGTCCAAAGGTGCTCTCAACGCTGCATGTCACAACCCGAGTTGGCCGATCTGTGCCCGTTGTTTCAGACATCTGGCTGCCTGGAGACGAGACGGCGACGTCGGTGGCCGCGACAATCACGACGTCACGCAATCTCTCGGGTCTCGTTTGTGTCGCCGCCGCATGGGCGGACGCGGCGCCCAGCGCTCCCGTCGAGTCGTGCTCGTTGGGAGGGACCTTGTCTGCTGACTTGCGCCGCGACTTTGGCAACACCACGATTCAGTTGAGTTTGCAGCTGGTGCCGTAGAGTAGTGTGGCTCCTTGCTGACTGGCCGCACAACAGGGGCCTTCGGCGCCTACCCCTCCGAGAGATTGCGACATCTGTTTTGCAGATGGGCTGAGCTGATGCAGGCAGATCGGTGGGTTGCCGGGCCCCGTCGCCGCCGGCGCGTGCGATGGCGTGCTGGATGAGGAGCGGGTCGTAGAGCTCCACGGCCAAGACAGTGACCCGGTAGCGACCGTTCATGGCAGCCTCGACGCAGGTGCGGCAGGCACCGACTGCAGAGCAGCGGCGCGGTTGGCGGTAGGGGTCATCATGTGTCGCGGAGAGGTACCACCCGCGTTGCGGGGTTGCCAAACAATTCCTGTGCGGGGGGCGGCGCGGATCTTGATCGTCACAGCGCACAACGATACATCTGTTCAGTATCCGTTACGAAGGAGTGTAGTGACCATGGCCGCGCCTGTTCAGACAAGTCTGCCGCTGCTGCAGGAGGGAGGGGCTCGACCGGCGCCGCACCGTCCTCGGTTTGCGGGGAACCATGAGAAGCGGGTGGCGGGGTTGGGGCGAGCGTTGCGGGAGGCGATGGCGCCGGTTGCGGGTGCAGACGTGGCGGGTGCGGCGGCTGAGGGTTGGCCGGTGCTGGCCTGTGTGACGGTGCCGTCGCTGGCGCTGCAGCGGCTGCTGCTGCGGGAGCCCTCGTGGGCGGCCGGGCCGGTGGCGGTGGTGGAGGCGGATCGGCCGTCGGCGCGGCTGCTGGAGGTGAACGGGGTGGCCTGGCGTCAGCGGGTGCGGCCGGGGATGCGGTATGCGGCGGGGCTGTCGCTGCTGGGGAGCCTGCAGGCGGGGACGGTGGAGCCGAGCGAGCTGCGGGAGGCGGCGCAGCTGTTGGCGGCGCGGCTTGCGCTGCTGTCGCCGCGGGTGGAGCCGAAGGCGGGGGAGCCGGGGATCTTCTGGCTCGACCTGACGGGGATGCAGCGGCTCATCCCGTCGCTGGAGGGCTGGTGTGAGCAGGTGGTGGGGGCGCTGAAGGAGGCGGGCTACCGGTCGACGCTGGCGGTGGGGTTCAGCCGGTTTGGCACCTATGCGACGGCGCGGACGGTGCGGGGGGTGCGCCTCTACGGCAGCGTGGCGGAGGAGCATCGGGTGGTGTCGGGGCTGGCGCTGGAGCGGCTGCCGCTGGAGCCGGCGGTGCGGGAGACGATGGAGCGGCTTGGGGTGGCGACGGTGGGGCAGTTTGCGGCGCTGCCGGCGGCGGGGCTGCGGCAGCGGCTGGGCGAAGGGGCCGAGGCGCTGCACCGGTGGATGCAGGAGGGTGGCAACCCGGCGGAGGCCTGGCAGGAGGCGCGGAGCTGGGAGGCGGAGGAGGAGCTGGAGGGGCCGGAGAGCCGGTCGGAGGCGCTGGTCTTCTGGATGAAGCGGACGCTGGAGGGGCTGGTCGGCGGGCTTCGGACGGGCGAAGTGGTGTCGCAGGTGAGCGTGGAGCTGCGGCTCGATGATGGGCTTCGCTGCCCGCTGGCGGTGCGGCCGGCGGAGCCGACGGCGGAGTGCGGGCTGCTGCTCGACCTGCTGCGGCTCCGGCTGGAGGGCTACCCGCTGACGGCCGGTGTGGTGCGCTACCGGATGGTGCTGCAGGTGGTGCGATCGGGGTCGGAGCAGCGGACGCTCTGGAGTGCCTCGGCGCGGCGCGACCCGGCGGCTGCGGCGCGGGCGCTGGCGCGGCTGCGGGCCGACCTGGGCGAGGGGGCGGTGGGGCGGCTGGAGCAGCGGCCGGGCCATCTGCCCGAGGCGCAGAGCCTGTTTGTGCCCTGCTCCGGCTTTCGTGCGGCGCAGCCCTGCCGCAAGCCGGTGCGGGTGCTGGTGCGCCACCTGCAGGAGCGGGCGATTCCGCTGGAGAGCCGTCAGCGGAGCGAGCCGGATGGCTGGCTGGTGGCGGGGCTGGCGGCGGGGCCGGTGGATGAGCGGTCGGGGCCCTTTGTCATCTCGGGGGGCTGGTGGGCGCGCGAGGTGCGGCGGGACTACTACTTTGTGAAGACGCGGCGGGGCGACCTGCTCTGGATCTACCACGACCGGGTGCGGCGGAAGTGGTTCCTGCAGGGCGGTGTGGCATGAGCGGCGGGGCGGTCTGAGATGTATGCGGCGCTCTGGTGCAAATCGAACTACTCCTTTCTGGAGGGGGCGAGCCATCCCGAGGAGCTGGTGGAGCAGGCCCACCAGCTGGGGCTGACGGGGTTGGCCATCACCGACCGCGACGGGCTCTATGGTGCGGCGCGGGCC
>CANMDT010000141.1 GCA_947496715.1 Myxococcales bacterium | reverse complement strand
CTGCTTCGACCCCTTCTGCAGGTGCACAAGCGGCTGCAAACGATCGTCATCCGTCTTGCGCGGGAAGGCTGCCGCCTCCAGCCCCATCAGCACCACCACCTTGAAGGGAATCGCCCGCATCGGCACCAGCGAACAGAAGGTCACACCCGCGCCCTGCTTCCGCTCCTGGTTCCGGACACGCTCAAGCTCCGCCTGCAGCACCTCGGCAAAGGCGGCCGCCGTGATCTCCACCGATGCAGCCTCCGTCGACTGCTCTGCGAGCGCGTCCATGACCCGCTCCACATAGTACCTGTCCTCGGTGAACTTCTTGCCCGAGAACCAGCTCCCAAGCCAGCCGCGCACCGACTCCACCCAGTTCGAGACCGACCGGCCTCCATGCCCGTCGCGGAAGACCCGGACCGCACTCGCAACAGCATCCAGCGCCTCGACAGCCGCAGCCAGGTCGCGCGTCTGCACACCGCCCGCAACCGCCGCCGGCGCACGCTCACGGAGCGCCTCCGGCCGCGCGCCGGTCAGCAGGCCGAGCGCCATCCGCTCGATGCCCGCCTCCATGCCCATCCGACCACCGACGTTGTCGACACGGGCCTGACGGTCGTCCTCATCGAGCCCCCAACGGGCGTTCGACTCGCCGAACCAGCCCGTCGCCAGCTCCGAGATATCATCCGGCAGACCCCATGCCTGCATCACCGCGCCGAGCGTCAGCCAGCGATGGCAGAACGTCGCGTCAAAGCGCCCCGTCGCAGCCTCCAGCAGCAGGCTGAGCGCCGCCGCAATCGGCCGCTGCTCCCCACCCATGTCCGACACCATCACATAGGAGATGCTCGGCGTCCGATTCTTGCCGGTAGCCAGCCCCACACCGTCGAACAGCTGCCGCACCAGCGGCGCAAAGTCCGCAAGCCGCGGGCTCATCACCACCACCTCGTCCGGAGAGACCTCGCCCTCCGCAAACAGCGCCAGCAGCTGGTCGCGAAGCACCTCCACCTGCCGACGGTCATCCACCGTCTTGAGCACCAGAATGCTCTCGTCCTTCAACAGCCGATCTTGCTCCGATACCGGTGCAGCAAAGCCGCCGAGACCCCGCGGCTCCGCCTGCGCGAGCCGCTCCTGCACAATCCGCAACAGCGATGCGCTCTCCTCTTCGAACACCGCGGACTCCGCCGGCTCGCGCTGCTCCAAGACCTGCCCGAACTCCCGCTCCAGCAGCGCGCGCAACTCCAGCGTCTGGTGACCGCCACCGAACAGCATCGGGTGCGAGTAGCCCCGCTCCGACAGCTGCCGAATGCTCCCCTTCCGACGCACCTGACTCCCGTCGAGGAAGGCCTCCGTCGGCTCAAGCAGATAGACCACCACAGGCTTCGTCGCCGCGATCGCCCGGAGCGCCCGCAGCATGATCGGCGAGGGCGCGGAGTTTGCAAACAGATGCACCGAACCCTTCGTCCGCCCATAGCGCGAAAGCGCCACCTGGCTGCCGCTCCGCGAAGCCCCCTCAATCCACTCCTGGACCAACGGCCCCCGACGCGCCAGAAGTCGCTGCACCAGCAGCGAAAATGCAGTGGACCAACGACTCACAGCGTCGCCCTCTTCCCGCTCACGCCGCCAATCCCATAGCTCCTCAGGCACCGTCCCCGCGCGGAACTTCGCAACCCACTCTGGGCGGTAGAAGACCATCCGCTCCATGCCGTCCGCAAGCCGCGTCGCCATCGCAACCCAGCTCCGACCCACCTCGCCGCTCGGCGCCGCGCCCCGCGTCAGCAGCTTGAGCAGCGCTGTGTAGTCTTGCTCCGCGCCCGGCGAGCAGAGCTCCTGCAGCACCTCCCAACGGAGCCGCTCCCGCTTCCAGGTGGCCCGCTTGCCTCCCGCTGCACCGTCGAGCCCACCCTTCGGCAGGTCAATCATCTGCATGAGCTTCTCGGGGAAGACCATCTCCACATGCGCCACCGACCCCGTCGACCGCGCGATGCTCTCCTTCACCCAGCGCTCCATCCCCCGCGTGCCTGCCACCACGAGCGGCTGCACCAGCGGGTTCTTCCCGCGGAGCTTCGACAGGTCCTGCGCAAGCGCATCCAGAAGCGGCTCCAGCCGCGTGGCAACCTTGATCTCAATACCCATGAAACCCCTCAACAGAACGCGCCCCCGCGACCGACTCCACGAGCCCGACCGCCGGCGCAAGGTTGCACACGGTTGCCGCCCCCGCAAACAGAAACACCAACGCGCAATCCGCCGGCAGGCATCCCTGTCCTACCCCCTCCGCAGATTCGCCCGTGGCGCTAGTTTCCGCCCCACCGCCAGCGGGCGGGCTCGCCCTTCCACCAGCAGACCGCCACCAGCACCACCGACTCCAACAGCACCGCACTCCCGCGCGCAGGCTCCTCCAACAATATCACCAGCGGCACCAGAACAGCGAGCCACACGCCCATCACCACCCAGCCCTGCCAGCAGCGTGGAAGCCCCCAGCCCCAGCCGTAACGCTTCGCCGCAAACCAATACTTCGGCCGTTCCACCAACGGGTCACTGCCCATCGGAGCCGCCCTCCTGGCTCGCCAATCCGCGGTGACGGACGTCGAGACCCTCCGCCACAAAGATTACATGCTCCGCCAGGTTCGTGGCATGGTCGCCAATCCGCTCCAGATACTTCACCACGGACTGCACATGGATGCCACGCTCCACCGTCGCAGTATCCGAAACCATCTGCAGCAACATGCTCCGGAAGAGGGTGTGATAGGCCGCGTCGATCTCGTCGTCCCGCTCAATCACCGTCCGCGCCTTCACCACATCCAATGTCGCAAAGGCCGCGATCGACTCGCGGTAAATCTCCAGCACCAGCGCGCACATCTGCGCCACATCCTCCATCTCCCGGACAGGCGGCTCCGCGTTCAAATCCAGCACACGCTCCGCAACATTCTTCGCAAGGTCAGCGATGCGCTCGATGTCTGTCACAAGCTTCAGCACCACCGCGATCAGTCGCAGATCCGACGCCATCGGCTGACGCTTCGCAAGCAGCAGCAGACACATCTCATCGAGCTCCAACTCGTCACGATTCACCCGCGCATCCAGCGCCAGCGTCTGCCGCGCCTGAACCGTGTCCCGCGCCACCAGCGCCGACACCGACGTCTCCACCATCACCGCAGCACGCTCCGCCATCAGCACCAGCCGCTCACACAGCTCGCTCAGCTCGGCCTCGAATGCACTGTCTGTGTGTCGTCGCTGCATCACCCCTTCTCCTACCCGAACTTGCCGGTGATGTAGTCCTCGGTACGGCTGTCTCTAGGCGATGTAAACAATCGGTTCGTCGGTGCCAGTTCGACCAGCGCGCCACCCAGAAAGAAGGCCGTGTCGTGCGACACCCGGGCCGCCTGCTGCATGTTGTGTGTAACGATGACAATCGTGAACTTCCCCGCCAGCGTGTGAATCAACTCCTCGATGCGGGCCGTCGCAATCGGGTCGAGCGCCGAGCAGGGCTCATCCATCAACAGCACGTCCGGCTCCACCGCCAGCGCCCGTGCGATGCAGAGCCGCTGCTGCTGGCCTCCGGAGAGGCCCAGGCCAGGCTCCTTCAGCTTGTCCCGCACCTCCTCCCAGAGCGCCGCTGCACGCAACGAACGCTCCACAATCTCATCGGCCTGCCCGGCCGCAAGACGGCCCGTCATCGCAAGACCCGAAAGCACATTGTCGCGGATGTTCATCGTCGGAAAGGGGTTCGGCTCCTGGAACACCATCCCCACCCGACGGCGCAGCAGCGCAGGATCGACCGTGGGCGCGTAGATGTCTTGGCCGTCCAGCGCCACCCGACCCGTGACCCGCGCACCCGCACCCAACTCATGCATCCGATTGAGGCAGCGGATGAAGGTCGATTTGCCACAGCCCGACGGCCCGATGACCGCCGTCACGCAGCCACCCCGGATCTTCATCGAGACCTCGCGCAGCACCTGCTTCTGACCGTAGTAGGCGTTGAGCCCCAGCGCCTCGATACTGGTGCCGTCGGCGCCCGTCGGAAGACCACGCAGCACCGACCCCGACGCCATCCCCAGCGCCCCTGCTTCCTGCTCCTGCTCGCTCTCCATCAGATGCTCCTAGTTTCGGCGACGCTGAAGCCGGTGACGCACCAGCACCGCCACCGCGTTGAGACAGAGAACCGCCGCCAACAGTACCACGATGCCCGCGGCCGCATTTGTCTGAAACGCCTCGTGAGGCCGCGACACCCAGTTGAAGATCTGGATCGGCAGCGTGCTGTAGGACGACATCACCCCGTTCGGAAGGAAGGTGATAAAGGTCGCCGCCCCCACGATGATGAGCGGCGCAGACTCCCCGAAGGCGCGTGACAGCGCCAGAATCGAGCCTGTGATCATCCCCGGCGCAGCCATCGGAAGCACCACGCCCCGCACCATGCTCCACCGCGTAGCACCCATCCCCAGCGCCGCCTCCCGCAGCGCGTTGGGAACCGTCCGAATCGACTCGCGCGAGGCCGTGATAATGACCGGCATCACCAGAAGCGACAGCGTCAGCGCACCAGCGATGAGGCTCTGCCGCAGCGCCAAAAACCTCACAAATATCTCCAGCCCGAGCAGCCCGTAAATCACCGACGGAACGCCCGCCAGGTTGGTGATGTTCACCTCGATCACCCCCGCGAACCGGCCGCGATTGCCATACTCTTCCAAGTAGAGAGCGGAGCCCACCGCGACCGGCACCGCAATCAGCATCGTGAGCAGCACAAGCGCAATGCTGCCCGCCAACGCAGGCAGAATGCCCGCCGCCGAGGCAATCCGGCTTGGGAACCTCATCACAAAGTCTGCATCCAGCCGCCCGACACCCTCTGCGATCACCGCCACCAGCAGCGCCACCAGCGCCACCAACGGCACCACCACCGCACCAAGGCAGAGCGCGCGGAACACGATCTCCCCCACTGGCACGCTCCTGCGGCGCATCGCGATCATGTGAGCCTCCGATACCGCCGCGAGAGTTTGTAGCTCACCCAGTTCATCACGAAGGTCATCACAAACAGCGCTGCTCCCACCACATAGATGCTCTTGTACTCCAGCGTCCCCTGCGGCGTATCACCCATGCTCACCTGCACGATGAAGGCCGTCATCGTTGCGATCGGCACCGTCGGATCAAGCGTCAATCGAGGCTGTTGGCCCGCCGCGATCGCAACAATCATCGTTTCGCCCACCGCCCGGGATGTACCAAGAATCACCGAGGCCGCGATCCCCGAAAAGGCCGACGGCAACACGACCCGGACAATCGTCGACACCCGCCCCACGCCCAGCCCCAGCGATGCCTCTCGAAGGCTAACCGGCACCGCACGGATCGCATCCTCACTCAGCGACGCGACCGTCGGCATGATCATCAGCCCCATCACCAGGCCGGGCGCCAGCGCGTTGAAGGCACCGATGCTCGGCATCACCTGCTGCAGCACCGGCGTCACAAAGATGAGAGCCACATAACCGTAGACAACCGTCGGCACACCGGCGAGAACCTCCACGCTCGGCTTCAGCCAGAACCGCACACGCGGCGACGAAAACTCGCTCATCTGAATCGCGGCCAGCAGCCCGAACGGCACAGCGACCATCATCGCAATGAAGGAGGTCAGTAGCGTCCCGCACACCAGCGGCCAGATGCCAAAATGCTGCTGCGCAAACAGCGGCGTCCACTCCGTATCGAAGAGGAAGTCTGCAGGCGCCACCTCCGAGAAGAAGGCCGCGCTCTCCAGTCCGAGTGTCAGCACGATCGCGGCCGTCGTCACCACCGAAACCATCGCGGCCAGCCGCAGCAGCGCCTCGATGACAACCTCAGCAAGTGGCCGCTGGACGCGGCTCAGAGATGGTGCGTCGTGCTCCATCGGATGCGCTACTTGACCGACGGGGCGCCGCTCCCCGACCCTGCAGTTTGACCCGCTTCCGCCAGCCTCAGCGCATCGTCGAGCTTCACGCCAACTGCCGAGCCATCGGCGAAGAGCGTACCAGTCTTGCCCCCAGCGAACCGCGCCTGCACTGCAGCCGAAGTCTTGGCAGCGAGCGGAATGAAGCCCACCTCCTTCGAGAGTCGTGCGGCATTCGCGACGTAGAAGCCAACAAGCGCCTTGACCTCAGGGCGCGCGAGGCTTGCCACCGAAACATAGACAAAGAGCGGCCGCGCGAGCGGCTGATAGGTCCCAGCGAGGACCGTCGCAGCCGATGGCGAAACCGGGCCAGGGCCGTTCTCGGCGATGCCGTCATCAATTGGCACCACCCGCAGCTTCCCCGCATTCTCCGCGAAGTAGGAGTAGCCAAAAAAGCCGAGCGCCAGCTTGTCCGTCGTAACGCCCTGCACCAGAACATTGTCGTCCTCACTCGAGGTGTAGTCGCCTCGGCTCGCATGCTCGGTTCCGACGACCGCCTTCGTGAAGTAATCGTAGGTACCGGAGTCCACGCCAGCGCCGAACAGCCGAATCTCCTCATCGGGCCACGATGACCGGACCTGGCTCCACTTCGTCACCCGCTTCTGCGCATCAGGCTCCCACATCCGCTTCAGCTCTGCGACCGTGAGAAAGTCGACCCAGCTGTTCTGCGGATTGACCACCACCGAAAGAGCATCGTAGGCCGCAGCAACCTCAATGAAGGCAACTCCCTTATCGGCGCAGGCCTTCAGCTCCGCTGGCCTGATCGGACGCGACGCGCCAGCGATATCGATCTCGCCGCTACAGAACTTCTGAAAGCCGCCGCCCGTGCCCGAGGCCCGTACCGTCACGCGTGAAGGCCGCTGCTTCTGGAACTCCTCCGCAACCGCCTCACTGAGCGGCAGCAGCGTGCTCGAGCCATCCATGCGGATCTCTGCCCCCAGCACAGCGGGAGTAGCGGCGCCGCTTCCGGAGCCCTGCTGCGCGGGAGCAGCAGGCTCACCGCGACCGCCGCAGGCAACCAGCAACACCGATGCCAAACATCCCACAACAGCCTGCGTTACCAGCTTCATCATCGGTCACTCCATCGGCACAAGCACCGCATCGGCACCCTGCCGCTCAACCCTTCCACGCTCAGCCGATAGAGGCAAGTGCGATGCCGCCTGGACACCAGGCCAACCAACAATCGCAGCCCCAAAAACACGTTCGCCGCGGCACACGAGGCACCGCGGCGACAGAACCGTTCGAGATTAGTTCGCGGGGAAGCTGGTCCAGCCAGCGGTCCAGGCGGCGCCCGTCGGGGCGAAGGCACCGTGGTAGGTCGCGGTGGCGTCGAAGCCGGCCGGCGGGGTGGCACCACCGCTCTCAACGGCCGTGTTACCAGTCGCGAAGTCGGGAGCCGTCAGGCTGGTCGAAGCGAACTGCGGGTCAACCGCAACGAAGCCCTTGGCGGCGGCGCCGAAGTAGGCAGCCTCGTCGAAGCCCCCATCGTTGTCGTCGGCCGGGAACTGGTCTGCACCGTTGCCGAAGAAGGCGATGTTCGAGAAGTCGAGCGTCGGGGTCGCGTCACCGACGAGCGCGGGGACGGTCGCGCCGTCAAGGTCGATCGCGCCGGCCTGGAAGCCGGTGATGAGCGAGTTCTTGAGAACAAGACCAGCGCCACGACGGATGTGAAGACCACCCTGCTCGGCATTGGCGCCCGAGCCCACGAAGGTCGCGTTGAAGATGGTCGGACGCGAGCGGGGCGTCGAGTCGACAACGTCCTTCAGGTTGTCGCCCTCGATGGCCTTGTCGCCAACGCTGGCGCTCTGCTGGATCGCAAGGAACTGCACGTTGCCGCGCCAGCCTTGGTCGAAGTCGAGCGAGTCGTCAGCGGCCTGCGTGATGAGGAGGTGCTTGATGCTGGCCGTGCCGCCGAAGAACTCAACGCCGTCATCCTTGCCAAGGTGGCTCTGGATGAAGTCGAGCTCGGTCGCCGAGCCGCAGCCGCCAACCGTGAGGCCGTTCAGCTCGTTGTCCGTGCCGAACACGTAGCCGGCAAACTCGATGCGGACATACTTGAGCGAGCCGCAGCTGCTCGCGTCGTCGGTGCCGCCGTAGAGCGACGCCGGGCCGGCGGGCATACCCTCGATGTTGCCCTCGCCGCCGGCGAGGTTGATGCTCGCGGCGCCAAGAAGCACCACGCCGCCCC
>CANMDT010000140.1 GCA_947496715.1 Myxococcales bacterium | reverse complement strand
CGAAGGGGGCGAATTCCCCGAAGACACCGACACCCTCGTCCCGCTGCTCGCCATCGTCGGCCGGCCCAACGTGGGCAAGTCGCGGCTCTTCAACCGGCTCACCGGCACCCGCTTCGCGATCGTCGAAGACATGCCCGGCGTGACCCGCGATCGTCAGTATGGCGACGGCACCTGGGACGACCATGTCTTCCACGTTGTCGACACGGGCGGCTTCGAACCCGACACCGACGACAGCATGCTCAAACTCATGCGCCGTCAGGCCGAGCTGGCCATCGAAGAGGCGCAGATCATCTTCTTCGTCGTCGACGGGCAGGTAGGCCTGGTGCCTGCCGACCGGGAGATCGCCACCGTGCTTCGCCACGCTGGAAAGCCGGTCTTCATCCTCGTCAACAAGGTCGACGGACCCCGCCAGGAGGTGGGCATCGGCGAGTTCTACGAGCTCGGCTTTGCCAACGTCCAAGACCTGTCGGCAGAGCACGGTCGCAACTTCGACATGGTCATGGAGTTGGTGCTCCCCATGTTGCCGCGGCAGGACCAGCTCAAGCGTGATGAGACGGTGCTCCGTGTCGCCATGCTGGGTCGCCCCAACGCCGGCAAGTCGAGCATCGTTAACCGCATCCTCGGCGAGGAGCGGCTGCTTACAAGCGAGGTCGCAGGCACCACCCGCGACTCCATCAACACCTGGATTGAGCGCGACGGCCAGCGCTTCCTCTTCATCGATACCGCTGGTATTCGTCGCAAGCGGAGCATCTCCCACCGCGTCGAGCAGTATGCGGTGGTGCAGTCCTTCAAGGCCATCGACCGGGCCGATGTGGTCTTCTACCTCATCGACG
Organism: Myxococcales bacterium; assembly: GCA_947496715.1. GTDB lineage: Bacteria > Myxococcota_A > Bradymonadia > REDH01 > REDH01 > CAIWGR01. Next base: position 7,262 of record CANMDT010000140.1, on the reverse strand, counting down.
CCACCGTCGGCGTCACCGCGCAGGATCAGCGCATCCTCGGCCTCACCCACGAGAAGGGGCGCGGCATCGTGCTGCTCCTCAACAAGTGGGACATGATGAAGCTGAGCGAGCCCGAGGCACGGGCCTATCTCGCTAACGTGCGGGAGTTGATCGCCTTCTGCAACTACGCTCCCATGATGACCGTCTCGGCCAAGACGGGCCTGCGCGTCAGCCGCATCTTCGACCTGGCCATTCGGGTCCGCGAGCAGTTCGACCGCCGTATCTCCACCTCGGAGCTCAACCGCTTCCTCGAGGAGTCGCTGCTCAAGAACCCGCCCAAGAGCACCGGCCTCAAGCGGCTCAAGGTCTTCTACGGCAGCCAGGTAGCGACCCGTCCGCCCACCTTCATGTTCGTCTGCAACGACGACCGGCTGGTCCACTTCAGCTACCAGCGCTACATCCGTAACTCCATCCGCGACACCTTCGGCTTCGAGGGTGTTCCGCTCAAAATCTTCTTCCGTTCGCGCGGCAAGAAAGAGGATGAGGGAAAGACCGTATAGGCGTCACAGCTGCGGCGTTGCGAGGCTGTCGACAATCCAGCGGTAGGAGAGGAGCAGCGCTCCGCTCCAGGCTGGTGTCGCCCCGTGCGCCTCGGATATCGGCGCATCGATGCGGATTTGGAGACCCGTGGCGTGGTCGCGCTCCGTGCGGTGGTCGATGCCCAAGAGGAGTCCCGCCGTTGGCTGCAGTTCGTTCTGCCAACGGAGCCCGCCGCTGAGGCCCGCGTAGGGGACCCAGGCGAGGGCATCCAAGGTTGCGATGGCGGTGATCGAAGCAGCCGGCGTGAGGTTGCTGTCGGCGTCGGCCGTGAGCGCGAGGCGTGCGTTCCAGGCGGGACCGGGGAAGAGCGCGGAGGTGAGGGAGACCGCGACCTGTGCTGCCGGCGGGAGGGGGTCATCGATTGCCGGCAGGGCGGCACCGGCCTCGATTGCGGGAGACCACTCTCCGCGACCTACCTGCGCGCGCGCAAAGGCTGCAGGCAAGAGGAGGAGCAGCAGGGCGCAGCAGGCAAGAAAGCGGCCTCGGAGGGCGCTTGCGAGCGCCGGAATGCTTGACACCCTTTCTACCACCGCACTACCTTCCACGCTCTTGCAGGGCTGCTGCGCGGCAGCCCCAGTCACCACACGATGAAGCGGACTCCGACGCGAGGCCAGCCATCACCTACCAGAGAAGTCTGCCGTGGCGCTAAAAATCAAGCGAAAGGTGGAGCTGCCCGCTTCCGAAAAGCCGGCCGTGACCAGCACTGACAATCTGGCCCCCGGCGAAGAGCCCGTCTTCGAAGGCGAAGCGGAAATTCCCGGCGAGCCGACCACCGAGGCGGCCAAGCCGGATGAATTTGCGATTGCTGCGGAGGGCTTCTTCGAGAAGCTCGCGGCACGCCGTCAGCAGGTTGTCGTTGGCATCGGCGCGCTGGTCATCGTGATGATCGGCTACTCGATGGTGCAGAACAACAGCGCCGCAGCTAACGCCTCCAACGCCAAGCTCGCGCTCGACGCGCTCTCGCTGCAGACGGCCGAAGTGGGCGACGGCAGCGGCGCAGAGTTCAAGAACAAAGACAAGACCGAGGCCCGTCGCGGCCGTATCTTCAAGACCAACGAAGCCCGCTGGAAGGCCGCGTTGGAGGCCGCACAGGCCGCCGCCGCCGCAGGCAGCAGCGCCGCGCTCCCGCTCGTTGCAGCCGCACAGGTTGCCTCCGGTTCGGGCGACGCAGCCATTGCCACCTACCAGGCTGCAATGGACAAGGCGCCCGCTGGCGACGACGTCGCATTCGCGCTCAGCCTCGCCAGCGCGCAGGCCTCGGCCAAGAAGTTCCCCGACGCAATTGCTACGCTCGACAAGCTTGCCGCAGAGAAGCCCAACTTCGCGCTCAGCGCCAAGTATCTCAAGGCCGAGCTCACCGACACCTACGGTGAGCCCAAGGCTGCGCTCGCCGCCTGGAAGGAGCTCACGACCGCCTTCCCCGAGAGCCCCATCAAGGATGTGGTCGACGGCCGCATCGTTCAGCTTGAGATCGACCTCGGCATCGAGGCCAATGAGGGCTCAGGCGCCAAAGAAGGCTCGGGCGCGTGATCGCTCGGGGCCTCGCCGCAGCGCTGCTCGCAGGCCTCGTCACAGCCTGCGGCGCGCATCAAACTGCGACCGCTCCGCTGGTCACCTACGCAGGGCGACCCGTCCGGCTGACCACCCACTGGAACGCCGCCATTGAGCCGCTCGCTGCCTTCGAGAAGAGCGCCGAGCAGTTCGGTGGCGTTGCCTACGACCCCGGCTCGCAGACCGTCATCGCAGCGCTCGCCTCGGGCCGCATCGTCGGACTCGACGCAGGCTCTGGCGAGACCCGCTGGACCGTCGCGGGCGAAGCACCCGCGGGTGGCGCTCCCGTCATCGCAGAGGGCATCGTCTACGTTGGCGTCCATGACGGCACCTTTCGCGCCCTGCGCGCGACAACGGGCGAACTGGTCTGGAAGGCCTCGGTCGCCGGCTCTTTCAGCAGCACGCCGCTCGTCACCGGCGACCTCATCGTATCGGTGCTCTCCGGCAATGGCGTTGTGGCCCTCAAGCGGGCGACGGGCGAGGTGGCCTGGCGCCGAGACCGGGCCGCCAGCAACGCCATCGCGCTGCAGTCGGATGCTACCATGACCGCCGCTGGCGACGACCTCTTCGCAGGCTACGCTGACGGCAACCTCGAGCGGCTCGACCGCACCGGGAAGTCCATCTGGTGCGTCCCGCTGGCCCGCAACGCCGACCGTTTCAAGGATGTCGACACCACTCCGCTCGTGCTCGGCGACACCGTCTACGCAGCCTCGTTCGGCGGAGGCCTCTTCGCCATCTCGCGTGCGCAGGGTTCGGTCGTCTGGCAACAGCCCCTCAAGGGTATCTCCCAGATGGCGCGCACCGACGACAGCATCGTCGTCATCACGGGCGATGCGCAACTCCACTGGCTCGCGCCCGAGACCGGAGAAACCACCACCGCCTTCGCCATGGAAGAGGTTGTCGCAGATGGCCTCGTCGTCTCGAACGGCTACCTCATGGTCTCGACCAGCGAGCGCGGGCTCTACCTGCTCGACAGTAAGGCCCCTTGGGTCCACGGCCGCCTCGATGCAGGCGCCGGCTTCTCGAGCCCCGTGGCCGTCTCCGGCAACATGCTCTTTGCGCTGACCGACGGCGGCTCAGTCCTCCGCGTCGACCTTTCGCTGCTCTGAGGCGGCCTGCAGTTCGCGCTGGATTCGGTCGTGCAACGGCCGGCCGCGTAGAAGCTCCATCGCCTTGCCCGGCTCGCTGACGACAAAGCTCTCCGCAAGTTCGACCGCCTCTGGCAGCGCGCCGTCAAACGAGGCGCCGCGGGCATAGTAACCGCGTCCGAAGGGCAGGGCGACCTGCATGCACTTGCGCTCGCGACGGGTATGGGTCCAGCTCCGTTCGTCGGGCCAGAGCTCCGGCTGCAGCGGCACCAGCGCACCCGAGGCGGCCGCGTAGTCGCGCAGGGCGAGCAGGTAGTCGAAGACATCGCTCTTGACGAAGAGCTGTCCGCCGGGACGAAGGCGACGCGCCAGAATCCGCAGAAAGAGGGGCTCCAGGAGCCGCCGGTTGGCGTGACGGTCCTTCCACCATGGGTCGGGGAAGTGGACGTGGATCTCGTCGAGCGAGCCGGGCGCAAAAAGCATCGGCACAGCAATCCGAGCGTCGGCCCGAAGCACCTCAGCCTGCTGCCACTTCCGCTTGTCGCGGCGCTTCACAGACAGGTTGAACTGGGTCCCGTCGTGCTCGATACCGATGGCGGGCCGGTCGGCGGTGGAGCGCTGGTTGAGCCCCTCGAGGAACTCGCCGCTGTTGCTGCCGATCTCCAGCTTCGCGGGGATGCGGTCGCCGAGCCGCTGCCGAAGCGCTGAAACAGCATCGAAGTCTGCACCCCGGTAGTCCAGATAGCGCGGGTCGAAGAGCGTGCTCAGCTCGTTGACCCGTCCCGGCTCGAAGGCTCTCCAGACAGTCGAAATCACGGATGGGCGCCGCTTCCCGAGCCTGCGCCCGAGCCTGCCTGCTGGGCAGCCAGAGCGGCGGCGAGGCGTGCTTGAAGCTCCCGGTTGCGGCCGTCAAGAGCGGCCTGCTCCGCTGGCGTGAGGCCCCCACTTCCAGAACCGGCGGCGGCGGGCGGGCCGGCCAGAAGCATCACGCCGCTGCTCAGCGTGTGTGCGCCCGACCGCATGAGCCAGACGACGCCCACGAAGGCCAAGATCAGCATCACGATGCGGAAGGCACCCATGCCTGGCGCGCTGGCGTGCTCCGGCGGCAGAAAGCTACGACGCATCGGCCTGGCCGTCGGCGTTGCGGAAGTCGCGGATGAGGAGCTCCACACCCGGCTCATCGCCGCGACGGGCCGCGCGGGGGGTGAAGGCGATGCTGAGGTTGCCCTTCACCTCATCGATGCGGGCGGCGGACCCGATTGCGATGGCGTCGAAGCTCCGCCCGCCAATCCGGACCTTGAAGCGGATCGCGTTGCCAACCACGCGGGGCTGCATCACCTGCACGCGCCGAGCCTCAAAGACGGGCTCTGCGTTGCCCGCACCGAAGGGGGCAAGCGCCTCGAGCTCTACAACCATCTCGCGGGTCAGCTCGTTCAGGTCGACCGTGGCATCAATCTCGATAGAGCGCCCGGGCAACTTGCCGTCCTCCAGCTGCTCCTGGATGGCAACCTGCACCCGCTCGCGGAACTCGTCGAGTCGCACGGCCTTGAGTGCCACACCGGCCGCCAGCTTATGGCCACCGTGCGTCTCGAGGAGGTCGCGGCACTTGGCCAGCACGCGTAGCATGTCGACGCTGCCGGGGCTGCGCACAGAGCCCTTCGCAAGTCCGTTGACGTCGATGGAGAGCACCGCAACAGGGCGCTGAAAACGCTCCACGATGCGGCTCGCAACAATGCCGAGCACGCCTGGGTGCCAGTTGGCGCTTGCCAGGATGATGGTGGCATCGCCAGCCGTCACGCGGCGCGCAGCCTCTGCCATCGCCTCGTCGAGCACCTCGCGCTCGGTCACCTGACGCTTCTGGTTCCACTGCACCAGCTCCCGCGCAATCTGGTCAGCCGCCTTGAAGTTGTCTGCAATGAGCAGCTCCACGCACTTGCTCGCATCGTCCATCCGGCCGGCGGCGTTGAGGAGCGGGGCGATGCGGTAACCAATGGTCCGCGCCGTGATCGGCTCCGGCCCCTCGCCAGTGCTCTCATCGCCCAGCAGGTTGGCACAGCTCATCAGCGCGCAGATGCCTGGGCGGCGAGCACCACGAATCAGCTTGAGCCCTTCAGCCACAAAGGAGCGGTTCTCGTCCACCAGCGGCACCAGGTCTGCGACGGTGCCGAGCGCGAGGATATCGGCCATCTCGCGCAGGGGCATGCGGGGCCAGCGGGCTGCATCTTCGCGGGCCACAAAGGCATCGAGCGCCACCACCAGGTTGTAAGCGCCCCCGACGGCGGCCAGCTGATGGAAGGGGAAGGCGCTGCGCGGAAGCTGCGGATTGAGCAGCGCGGCGCACTTGGGGAGCGTGGCGCCCGGCACATGGTGGTCGACGACGATGACATCGATGCCGTGCCGGTTGGCCTCGTCGATGGCCTCATGGTTGCTCGTGCCACAGTCGGCCGTGATGATGAGCTTGGGCCGCTTGGGGATGTGGTCGCGCATGAGGCTGGTGAGGCCCAAGCCGATGGCGCCGTCGCCCCGTTGCACGATGTGGTAGTGCACATCTGCGCCGAGCGTGCGCAGGCCAATAACGAGGACCGAGGTGGAGGTGATACCGTCCACGTCGTAGTCGCCGTGCACATGGATGCGCTCACCACGGACGATGGAGCGGCGGATGCGGCGAACCGCGGCGTCCATGTTCTTGAGAAGGAAGGGATCGTGCAGCCGGCCGATATCGGGTCGCAGAAAGGCAGTCATCGCCTCAATGCCCGAGACGCCGCGGTTAAGGATGCACTGGGCCGTCAGCTCCGACACACCGAGGGCGCGCGACGCTGCCGCCACTTCATCGGGTTGTGTTGAATGATGCTTCCATTGCATCGGAGATCTGCTCCAGAACGACGAGGGGTGAGCGCCAGAGGGCGGTCCCCTCGGGAGCGCGGCTCGTGCAAGGGGGCGTTTTAGGGCAGGTTCGCGGCCTGCGTGATGACCTGCTGCGGCCGGCTTGCGGCCCGCTTCTCAAACCACTCCGTCGTCCAGAGCATGAGCGAGTTGGAGACATAGATGGAGGAGTAGGTGCCAAAGATGACGCCGAAGAGCATCGCGAAGGCGAAGTCGCGAACCAGGCCGCCGCCGACGAGGTAGATAGCGGCCGTGGCGAGCACGGTGGTCATGGAGGTGATGATGGTGCGGCTAAGCACCTCGTTGACCGACCGGTTGATGAGGTCGGGCAACTTCTCCTTGGTCTTCTGATCAAGGTTTTCGCGGATTCGGTCGAAGTTCACGATGGTATCGTTCAGCGAGTAGCCGATGAGCGTGAGCACCGCGGCGAGGATGACGAGGTTGAACTCCTTACCGAGGATGATCAGGACGCCGAGCAGGATGAGCGAGTCGTGGGCGAGCGAGAGCACGGCGCCGGGGGCGTAGCGCATGTCGAACCGGATGGCGACGTAGATAAGGATGCCGAGGAGGGCGACGAGCGCCGACTTGATGGCGTCCGATCGCAGCTGCGCGCCAACGCGGGGACCCACGGTCTCGACCTTGTCGACGGACTTGAACTTATCGCCAAAGGCCTTGCGGAGGCCGGCCTCGATGGCGGTCTGCATAGACTGAAGCTGCACCAGGAACTTGCGGTCGGAGAGGCCTCCGTAGGGCGAGACGGTGATGGTCTCGCCAGCCGCGGGGGCGAGCGTGGTCTGGAGCGCTGTCGCGAGCTCGGTGGCCTTGCCCGAGAGGGTAACGGCAGCCGGATCCGGCGCGCCCGAGCCAGCCTCAAAGAGGTTGCCGTAGGGGGTCTCGCCGAGCCGGATGTAGATGCGATCGCCCGAGGTCTCGTTGTAGTCGAAGGTGGCCTCCGCGCCGTAGGCGGCCGCGACGGCTGCCTTCATCGCATCGAGCTTGTCCTTGGCGACCGTGGTCACCGCGCCCGTCTGCACCAGATACTGGCGCGACGAGGCATCACCGAGATGCTGCACCGAAGGCTCGGCAATGCCCGAATCCTCGATGACCTTGCGGACCTCGGAGTCGGTGACATCACCGTTGAAGCTCAACATGATGTTGGTG
>CANMDT010000139.1 GCA_947496715.1 Myxococcales bacterium | reverse complement strand
GGGCAGCCGAGAACGGCACCCTCTACATCCCGCTCTGGGTCGAGGCCGAGCGGTTCGACTGGCGCGACGCCGTCATGTACTTCACCTTCATCGACCGCTTCCGCGACGGCGACAACACCCTCCGCGCTGGCGCTGTTCCGGGCGTAGACACTCGGGCGAACTATCAAGGCGGCGACTTCAAGGGCATCCTCGACACGATGCGGAGCGGCTACTTTGAGCGCATGGGCGTCAAGCTCATCTGGCTCAGCCCAGTGTACGAGAACCCCGACGGCGGCTTCGAAGGCAACGGCGAAAATGCCGGCCGCCAGTTCAGCGGCTTCCACGGCTACTGGCCGGTGAGCGGCACGGGCGTCGAGGGCCGCTTCGGCGACACGGGCGCCGGCGCAGCGGAGCGGCTCAAGGAGCTCATCGCAGAGGCCCACACCCGCGGCATCCGGGTGCTCTTCGACCTGGTCACCAACCATGTGCACGACCAGCACGAGTATGTGAGGGCCCATCCGAACTGGTTCCAGGGCTCCTGCGGCGTCTGCGGCACCGCTGCCTGCCCCTGGGACAGTCGCCCCATCGACTGCCTCTTCGCAAGCTACCTCCCGGACCTCGACTACAAGAAGCACGAGGTGACGCAGCAGATCACGAGCGACGTCATTGCTCTCGCCAAGGAGTTCGACGTGGACGCCTTCCGCGTGGATGCCGCCAAGCACATGGACCACATCATCATGCGGCGGCTCGCGATGAAGATTCGCGATGAGGTCGAGCAGGGGCAGGGCGCTCCCTACTATCTCGTCGGCGAGACCTTCACGGGCGGCGACGACGCCGGCCGCCAGCTCATCATGAACTACGTGGCCCCCTACGAGCTCGACGGTCAGTTCGACTTCCCCCTCTTCTGGGCCATCCGGAACGCCCTTGCCGGCAACGGCTCCTTCGTCGATCTCGACAACGCCGTCGGCGCCGGTGAACGCTACTACCGCGGCGCCGTCCAGAGCCCCTTCCTGGGCAACCACGACGTGGTCCGCTTCGCCTCGCAGGTCACCCGCGGCAACGACAACATCTCGCCCTGGGAGAGCGTCGCAGACCCCATGTTCACCGCCGGCTCGGTGACGGAGTGGAACGTCATCAACCGGATGAGCATGGGCTTCCTCTTCACCCTCACGCAGCCCGGCGTCCCGCTCATTTACTACGGCGACGAGGTCGGCCTGGCCGGCGGCCGCGATCCCGATAACCGCCGCATGATGCCGCTCGACAGCGCGCTCACCGCCAACCACCGCGAGCTGCTCGGCCGCGTGCAGGCCATCGGCACCGCCCGCGCAGCCTCCGAGGCCCTCCGCCGCGGCGTTCGACGCACCCTCTACCGCTCGGGAGACCTCTACGTCTATGGCCTCGCCTCTGCGCCCGGAAAGGCCGCCATCGTGGCCATGAACAAGGGCGGCCAGCAGACCGTGCAGGTAGACCTTCCCGCCGAGTGGGCACTCACCGGCAGCCTCACCGATTCGCTCGGCGGTAGCCGCACCGCGACGGTCGCTTCGAACCGCATCTCGCTCACGCTGAACAGCTGGGAGTATGTCATCCTCGAGCCCTGAGGCTCCCGCGCCTTGACCACCCCCTCCACGCGATTTTCCAGCCTGTCTAGGCGCCCTGTCGATTGCGGGTTGCGGGTCGGCAATCGGGCCATAAGATGGGGGCTCTGCCGGCTTTACCGCCTGCGCAGTCGGGTCGTTGGGATGCGTTTGGAGGCAGGATGTCGGGTCGTTGGTTGGCAATCGGAGCGGTACTGGCAGCGATTGGCGTCGCGATGGGCGCCTTTGGCGCCCACGCCCTCAAAGGCCACCTGACGCCCGAGCGGCTCGAAGTCTGGAAGACCGCCACCCACTACCACCTCCTCCATGCGGTCGCAGTCGCCTTTCTTGGCGCCACCATCGCCACCACGCTCCCCGGCGCAGAGACCTCGCTCAAGCTCCTCACGGCCGGCCTCGTTGTCTTCTCCGGCACCCTCTATCTCCTCTGTCTGACCGGCGTTGGCTGGCTCGGCGCCATCACGCCGATTGGCGGCCTTCTCATGATCGCAGGCTGGCTCACGCTCGCCTGGGCCGCCTGGCAGCAGTCCCCGCGCGGCTGACCTCTCTCCTCTCTCTGCATCCAACCCCGACGAGCACATGGCCGGTACCAAGCGACAGCGCAGCGAAAACACGACCACCGTAGTGGCCGACAAGGTCGAGACCCCGCGCCTCTTCAAGGTCATCTTCTACAACGACGACTTCACCACCATGGAGTTCGTCATCGAGGTGCTGATGGAACACTACCACCACCCCCTCCCGGTGGCCCGCCAGATCACCATGAAAGTTCACCGTGAAGGGAACGGCGTTGCCGGCGTCTTCACCCGCGACATCGCAGAGTCCAAGGCGACCCGCACCCGCGAGGTGGCCCGCCGCTTCCGCTTCCCGCTCCGCGTCGAGGTCGAGGTCGAATAGTCGCCCCGCCGCCGCCCCCTCCCTCTCCCGTTCAGTACCATTCGCCCCGACACGGGGTACCCCCTCCTGGAGCCCGATGCTCTCAAAAGAACTGCAGAAAGCCATCTCCGAAGCCATTCACGAGGCGCAACTCCGCCGGCATGAGTTCGCCACCGTCGAGCACCTGCTCTTCGCCATGCTCGAACTGGGCGATGTGCAGAGCACCATCGAGCAGAGCGGCGGCAAGGTCGGCGAGCTCCGGCGCAAGCTGCTTGCCTACTTCGAGAAGCTGGCACCCTCGCTCCCGCCCGGTGTGCAGTTCACGACCGAGGCCTCTGAGGGCTTCAAGCGGGTCATCAGCCGCGCGCTCGCCCATGCCCAGCGCATTGGCAAGGTGCCGCTGAGCGCGCCCCTGGTCGTTCTTGCCATCCTCTCGGAGAGCGACTGCTGGGCCCGCACCTACCTGGAGAGCTGTGGTGTGACCCTGCTCGAGCTCCGCAACTTCCTCTCGCATGGCGAGATCGAGGGGCCGCGCGGCAAGCGCCGCAAGCCGGGCGCCAGCGGTGGCGAGAACCCCTTCGGCGACGACGAGGATGAGAGCGCCTCGGACGACGACGACAGCGATGATGACGACGACGACAGCCCCCGTCGCGGACGCGGCGGCAAGATGCTCGCCATGTTCTGCGTCAACCTCAACAAGGCGGCGAAGGAGGGGCGCATCGACCCCCTCATCGGCCGCGCCGCCGAGATTGAGCGGCTCCTCACGGTGCTCTCACGCCGCCGCAAGAACAACCCGCTGCTCGTCGGCGAGCCCGGCGTCGGCAAGACCGCCATCGCCGAGGGGTTGGCCTACCGCATCGTCAACAACGAGGTGCCCGACTCGCTCAAGGGCTTCGAGGTCTTCTCGCTCGACGTCGGCGCGCTGGTCGCCGGAACCAAGTTCCGCGGCGAGTTCGAGGAGCGCATCAAGAACCTCCTCCGCGAGATGGAGAAGAAGCCCAAGGCCATCCTCTTCATCGACGAGATCCACACCATCGTCGGTGCCGGCTCCAGCCGCGAGTCGGGCCCCGACGCCAGCAACCTGATCAAGCCGGCGCTCGCCTCGGGCAAGCTCCGCTGCATCGGCAGCACCACCTTCAAGGAGTTCCGGACCATCTTTGAGCGGGACGGCGCCCTGTCGCGCCGCTTCCAGCGCATCGATGTGGAGGAGCCCTCGCTCGACGAGTGCATCCTCATCCTCAAGGGGCTGCAGAAGACCTACGAGAAGTTCCACGGCGTGACCTACACCGACGAGGCCATCGTCGAATCGGTCCACCTCTCGGCCAAGCGCATCCACGACAAGAAGCTGCCCGACAAGGCGGTCGACCTACTCGACGAGGCCGGCGCCCGCGCCAGGCTCCTCAACCTCAAGAACGCCGTCATCGGCCGCAAGGAGATCGAGGCGGTCGTCGCCCGCATCGCCCGCGTGCCGGAGCCCGAGGTCACCATCTCGGACCGCGAGCGGCTCGCCAATCTCGAGAACGACCTCCGCGGCGTCGTCTTCGGACAGGACCCGGCCATCGCCGAGGTCGTTGCCGCCGTCCGGCTCGCCCGCGCTGGCATCGGCCATGCCGAGAAGCCGATGGGCAGCTTCATGTTCACCGGCCCCACGGGCGTCGGCAAGACCGAGGTGGCCCGCCAGCTCGCCAAGACGCTCGGCGTGGAGCTCATCCGCATCGACATGAGCGAGTATATGGAGCGCCACACCGTGAGCCGCCTCATCGGTGCCCCTCCGGGCTACGTGGGCCACGACGCCGGCGGCCTCCTCACCGAGGCCATCAACAAGAACCCCCATGCGGTGCTCCTGCTCGACGAGATCGAGAAGGCCCACCCCGACGTCTTCAACGTCCTGCTGCAGGTCATGGACCACGGCAAGCTGACCGACAACCACGGCCGGGTCGCCAACTTCCGCGACATCCTGCTCATTATGACCAGCAACGTGGGTGCCCGCGAGCTCACCGAGGTCAAGATTGGCTTCGGCGGCGGCAAGACCTCGGCCAACGAGGGCAAGGCCTTCGAGCGGGCCTTCAGCCCCGAGTTCCGCAACCGGCTCGACGCCCGCATCCGCTTCGCGCCGCTTGAGCCCGCCATCATGGGCCGGGTGGTCGCCAAGTTCCTGGGTGAACTCCAGCTCCAGCTCGTCGCCAAGAAGGTCACCCTCGAGGTCACCACGGCTGCTCAGGAATACCTGGGTGAGCTCGGCTACGACCGCTTCATGGGTGCCCGTCCGCTCGGTCGTGTCATCCGCGAGAAGATTCGCCTGCCGCTCAGCGAGCGCATCCTCTTCGGAGCGCTCGAGCATGGCGGCACGGCGGTGGTGGATCGCGACGGCGACACCTTCTCCTTCGCCTGCACCGGCAACACGGCACCCGTGGAGGTGGTCGCGCCGCTCGTGCTTGCGGTCGAGGAGCCGGCCAAGCCCCGCGCCAAGCGCAAGGTCAAGAGCGCTCCGACGGAGTAGCCGCTAGGGCGTGACGGTCATCATGTCGAACTGGCACATCTCGTTGGTGCTCAGCCAGCCAAAGACGAGGTCGCGCGGCTCACCCCGCATGCCGCGCACGATGGGCTGATTCTGGTACGAGTTGTCGAACTCGCACCGGATGGTCACCTCGTCGCCCGCCTTCAGCACCAACGGATCACCGGCCGGCCGGAAGAAGACCCGCTGCTCCAGGAAGCGCCAGCTTGGGATGGAGACCAGGCACTCCTCCGTGCCGTCAGCACGCCGCAGTGTGGCGTAGAAGGCAGTGCCGAAGATGTGCATGTGGGGCACGAGGGCGTAAGCAGTGCTGTCCTTCGTCACGGTCTTCGTTGCTTCGGCGATGCCATTGGCCTCGCCCGCGGGGATTCTCAGGTCGTTCGCATCGAGAGACAGGAAGTCAACGGGCTGAGCAGTTGCCGCATTGTCGAGCCACAGGTCGAGCGCTGAGGTCACGGAGGGGATAGGGTCGCCCGCGGGGAGGGCTGCGATGTTGTAGTGCACCTGAAGCAGCAGCCGGTAGCCCGCTGGGATGGGCACCGCGATACCGGCGGGGAGCATGTAGGGCTGCGCCATCTGGATGGCGGCTGCGACCGGCACCAGGGTCATGTTGTCGCAGCTGTAGGCTCCGGGACCCGCCGCGGGCGTGGCGACGAGGTCGGCCTCGGGCACCGCAAAGAGCACAAGGTGGTGGACCAGTTCCGGGCGCGAGAGCTTGAAAGCCAAGCCGCGGATGAGCGTCTCGGTTGCAAAGGCAGGGCCGATAGGGTGGCAGACGGTCCGGTCGGTGAGCTCTTCGGGGACGGGCTGGTAGGCCTCCGCTGCGCTCAGCGAGAGGTCTGGCGGGCCCGGGTCGGGCAGGGCGGCGGTCTCCGGCGTTACGGGCTCGCTCGGTTCGCCGCCCGCGGCCCAGTCGGCCACCAGCGCGAGCTCTTCGTTGGTGAGTGACAGGTCGCCGTCGAAGGAGCCGCAGCTCGGGTCGGGCATCCAGGGCGGCATCGTGCGGGCTGCCACCGCGCGGCCGATGGCGGTTCGGCGTTGCAGGACCTCGGCATCGAGTCGGAAGTCTCCGGTCCCAGTTTCACCAGGCTGGTGACAGCCGACGCATCGCCCATCAATCAACGCTTTCATGCCGGAAGCAAGAACAGGAGCCTCTACGTCGGCGCCAGCCGTAGCCTCTTCGCTGCAACCGGCCGTGGCGAGGAGAACGAGCGTCAACCCCGTTCGAAGCACGCCGCTGAGGTGTCGTTCTAAGCCCGACCAGACGTAAGCCGCAGCGGCGCGGCCCATGCGGGATTGCCACGAGCGGGGCCGCCGGTAGCTCACCTCGTAGACCTCACGGTCCTTCACGCGGTGCATGACGTCGTCGTCGCTGGTGGCGATGCGATCCACCAGCCCAAGCTCCACGGCCTTGGAGGCCGGCCAGTGTTCGCCCGCGGTCATCTCCTCGTAGTCCACCCCATACTTCTCCAGCAGCCTGTGGAGGTTGGGGACGCTCGCCACCACGCCGATGGAGCCGACGATGGCCTTGCAGTTGGGCGGGTACTGCCCGAGGTCCTCAATCATGGCAACGCACTTCCACAAGGATGGACCGGTGAAATCCTTGTCGAGCACCCAGCCCGGCGGGCAGGCCGCCCGATAGAAGGGGGTGTCGTCCAGAGGCCAACCGGCAGGCTGCGTCGACCCAGTCCGCGCCAACGGCGGCAGTGTCAACCATGCAGCGGCGGAGCAGGGCGACCCGCGCTGCAACCGTAGTGTTGACCCACCGGTCTGCCTTCTTCGCCAGCTTCTCGAAGGCCGCGTCGACCTCCGAGAGCGGTGTTGCGGGCGTCAACGGAGTCGGCTCGGGGAACTCGGGCGACGACATGGCGACTCCTGCAGGGGCAAAGGCTTGGCACAGAGGTAGCCCCTCGCGGCGGCGGCTGCAAACCTGCGCGAGCGGCCTTCGACAACCCTGTTCACGGGCAGCTGGTTCCCGCCGGTGTGAGCGTAAGGCGATCGTTTCCGGACGAGACGCCGACGCTCGTGCTTGTGCCGTCCAGCCATGAGACTGTCAGGCGCAGCGGCCGTGCGCTGCCGAGCCCAAAGTGGAGCGGCGCGAGCACATTGCCAAGGTAGCTGCTGTTGGCCTGCACCCAGCGGCGCTGCAACCCTGCGGAGCTCTCGAGCGTGACGGTGGCGCCCACGGCGGGCTGGCAGTCGGCATCGAGCGCCGCTACCTCGAGCCAGCCGTTGCTCGTAGGCGCGACGGTCTCCCAGACCTCCACCGTGCCCCGGTTGTGCGACAGCGCGAGGTCGAGGTCGCCATCGTTGTCGAGGTCTACCGCGAGCGCCGTCCGCCCCTCTGCGCTGTCTGCCAATCCACGAGCGGCAGCGCGCTCTTCGAAACCGAGCCCATCGCGCTCAAAGAAGAGGATGGGGTCAAACACGTATGGATTCAACTCGGGGAAAGATCCCTCCGGCGCACCCCATTCTGCTGGGATGGAAAAGCCGTTCGCCTGAACGATATCCTCGTCGCCGTCGTTGTCTGCATCGAGCAGCGCCATCCCCCAGCCCCAGCTCCCGTCGGCGAGGCCATTTTGCTGCTCCACCCGTTCCGAGCGTTCGGGGAGATTGTTCCGGTAAAGCCGGTTGCCGTCGCAGAGCGGTGCGTTGGGCCCGCACACAAACGGGTCGCCAAGAATCCCCGTCACCAGAGCGTCCAGATCGCCGTCGCCGTCGGGGTCGAAGAGGAGCGAACCCATGCCGTTCTCGCGAGAACTCATACCCCATGCGCGGCTGGTGTTCACAAAGCCGGTTTCGGTCCCCGCGAAGACCTGCGTGGTCGAGAAGTCGCCGGCAATCAGAAGGTCCGTTCGACCATCTCGGTCCAGGTCACCGAAGGCCGAACTGTAGCCAAAGTAGGTCGCGCCGCCCAACCCGGCTGACTCCGTGATATCACTAAAGTGGCCGCTGCCATCATTCTGCAAAAGCCGTCCCGGCAGCGACTCGTCCCATCGACTAACATAGACGTCTAGGTCGCCATCGTGGCCGAGGTCGGCTGCGGAGACACTTCGGAATCCGAGGCAGCGGGGGGCCTGTCCGACGGCGAGCTCCAGTCCGCGCGCCGGTGCCTCCTCCGCAAAGGAGCGACCGCCGAGGT
>CANMDT010000138.1 GCA_947496715.1 Myxococcales bacterium | reverse complement strand
GCCGTTCGCGTGGCCGTTGCAGATGACGGTGGTGATGCCGTCGTTGCGGAGCTGCTCGAGGAGGGCCCGCTGCATGCGGCGGCCGGCCACGGTGGAGGGCTCGAGCGGCACACCGACGATGGCGAGCGAGCCGATGCGGACGACCTGCACGGGCAGGCGACGCGGCACCCAATGCGCCTCCATCAGGGCGCCCCGTTCGCGGAGCTGCTTGGCCCGCTTCACGGTGGGATCGATCTGCGGCGGGAGCAGCCGGGTTGCCATGGAGAAGAGGCCGAAGACCTTCGCAGGTGCCTGACCCGAGGAGCTGAGCTCCATGAAGGGGAACTGGGCGCCGAACCGCTCTGAGGGGGCGTCCGAGATGCGTCCGAGCCGGCGCCGGAGCCCGTGGCGGAGCCCTGCGGCGGTGTTGAGCAGGCGGGGCAGCGGGGCGAAGGCGAGGAGCGGACCGGGGCCCTCTTCGGTGCCCTGGAGCATGGTGAGGCCGTTGCGTGGCGCCCGGGTGCGGGCGCCTGTGTGGCCCTCCGCAAAGCGCTCCGCGACGGCGGTGTCGCCGAAGTCGCTCCAGACGGTGGCGGCGCCGCAGGGGCCGCGGAGGAGCTCGGTCTCTTCGGTCGATTTTGCCCAGCCGGCGGCGGCGGCGCGGTGCTGCACGGCGCCCGCAAAGGCGGCGCTCTCGTAGTCGTCGTCGAAGCGGCCGATGACCAGCCCGCGCCGGCTGTCATACCGGTAGTTGGGCGAGACATCGCCGCAGGAGGCCTGCGCGAAGATGGAGACAAAGTCGGGGTTCTGCGCCCGCATCTCTGCCTCGTGGAGCGCGGCCGCGGCGCCCTTGTTGTCGTGGTGGAGCAGCCCCTGGTCGAAGTGGACTGAGGTGTTGTGCAGGCCGAACCAGTTGAGCGAGCCGAGCGGCCTGCCCTTGGGCGAGGTGGCGAGGAGCAGGGTCATGGTTCGGTCGACCGCGAGGTGGGTCTCGCCCGGGTACCGGTGGATGACATCGGGGTTGCGGTTGTAGGCCTCGAGCGACCGGTTGAAGGCGACCGGCTCTGCATCGGGAATCGCGACGGCGGTGAGTCGGAGCTGGGCAGGCGCGAGTGCGGCTGCGGCCGCTTCGATGGCGCCTGCGAGGCCGTCGACGATGTGGTCAAAGAGTGGCTGCGAGAAGCCGGGGTTGCTGATGTTGTAGAGCAGGTGGGGCGAGGCGCCGGCCGGTCCGCTGTGGGTGTGGGTGGCGCTCAGCATGACGTTGTGGTCGCCGAACTTGAGGGTGGCGCAGCTGCGGGCGAGGCGCTCGATGACCTTCTCGCGGAGATAGACATCGATGAAGGCGAGCTCTGCGCAGCCATAGACGACGGCCTCGCCCGCTGCGTCCACCACGACCATTGCGCGGGCCAGCAGACGCGTGCCGATGCCGGTGGCCCTGTTGCGGTCGTCGGCCCACCCCATGAGGAGGGCACCGGGCTCCAGATAGGTGATGTCGCGCGTGGCGAAGCCGGCGCGGTAGGAGGGTCGCTTGCTCATCGTTCTTCCTCACGGGCGCGGCGCAGTGCCCTACCGCGCGCCATCTTGGTCATGCAGCGAGGGTCTCGCAATCTTCACGGCGTTCGGGCCACTTCTTCCACGAGTCGAAGAAGGCGCCACCGATGTAGCCGGCCAGCGCCGAGGCGATGGAGACGAGGTAGGGGGTGGGGATCTCGTGGATGTAGGCGAAGAGGATCCAGCTCACGAGGCCGGCGATGAGCGAGCCCCAGGCCGCATAGACGCCGCCCCGCTTGAGGAAGAGGGCCGCGAGCAGGCAGACGAGGATGCCCGAGGAGCCAAAGCCCGAGGCCTCTTCGACCAGCGCGTAGACCGACTCGCCCGTGATGGCGAGGACGAAGGCTGCGATGCCGCAGAGGGCCACCGCGATGCGTCCAACGAGGACCTTGCTCCGCTCGTCCCTGCCGGGTGACAGGCGGTTGATCAGGTTGTGCGAGATGAGCGAGCCGGCCACCAGCAGCGCGGTATCGACGGTGCTGAGGATGGCCGAGACGAGCGCGCCGGCGAAGGCCACATAGACGAGTCCGGGCATCATCTGGCGGGCCATGGTGGGGAGCGCCTCTTCGGAGTTCTCGAGGCCCGGAATGGTCTGCGCGGCCACGAGGCCGAGGATGACCGGGATCATGCCGACGGCGACATAGAGGCCGGTCGCACCGAGCGTGACCCGGGCGGCCATCTCGGGGGAGCGCATGGCGATGACGCGTGAGACCAGCTCCTGCGCCATGAGCGAGCCAAGCACGGGCACGGCCCAGAGCTCAGCGATCTCCCACCAGGGGGTGTCGGGGCCACCGAAGAAGTGGAGCTGGTCTGTGGGGATCTTGGCAACGAGCGCGCTTGGCGACCCCGCATCTTCGAATGCCAGGTAGAGCAGGAGGAGCAGGCCGCCGATGAGGAGGACGCCCTGCAGCAGGTCGGTCCAGGCGTCGGCGAGCATGCCGCCCGGCACCGTGTAGAGGAGCACCATCACGAGCGCGACCACACAGCCCATCTCGGCCGACATGGGCGAGGCGGTGGCGAGGACATGGCCGAAGGCCTTCATCTGTGCTGCGGCCCAGAGGATGGAGGTGGGCCAGAGCAGGAGGACGGCGAAGGTCTCGATGCGGGGCGAGTAGTAGCGGCCGAAGAGGTCGGCGATGGTGGTGATCTTCTCCTTCCAGAGCGGGATGGCGAGGAAGAGGCCCATGAAGAGCAGGCAGAGGCCGTAGCCGAAGGGGTCGATGCCGACGGCCTGGAGACCCTCTTCATAGACGCCGCCCGCGGCGCCGATGCAGGTCTCGGCGCCGAACCAGGTGGCGAAGATGGAGAAGAGGCCGAGCACCGGGCCCACCTGGCGGCCGGCGAGCAGGTAGTCATCCTGCGTCTTGATGCTCCTCGAGACCATGAGCCCGAAGGCGAGCTGCAGGGCGAGATAGAGGAAGATGCCAATGAGCTCAGGCGTGAACAACGCGGGCCTCCAGAAAACGGGACGGGTGATGATGCAACGCGAGAGGCGGGCTGCCAAGAAAAGAGCAGGGTCGCGCAGTGGTTTCTGCCTTTGCCGCTGCCGCCGCTGCGACTATCGCTGCGCGCAGTCGCCACCGTCGGAGCTCGTCGTGACCGCAGAAATGTTCGAAGCCACCTTTCCCGTCGTCGTGTCGCAGCCTGTGGAGTGGGGCTCGATGGATGCGCTCGGCCACCTCAACAACACGGTCTACTTCCGCTACTTCGAGAACGCCCGCATCGCCCTCTTTGCTACCTGGCCGATGGATCCGCTGGGCATGGAGCGGAGCGTGGGGGCGATCGTCGCCGAGACCCGCTGCCGCTTCCGCCGCCCGATCGTCTTCCCCGACACGGTGCTGGTGGGGTCGCGGGTCATCGAGGCCGGCGCCGATAGCGCCATCATCGAGCATGCCATCTACTCCCCCAAGCTGGGCATGGTGGCCGCGATCGGCAGCGCCAACATCGTCTGCTACGACTACACGGCCGGCCGCCGGGCGCCCTGGCCCGCAGCGGTCGCCACCATCCTCGGACTTTCGAACCCCTCGGAGAACCCATGAGCCAGCACGATGAACCGACCGCGCTGAGCCGCCGCGAGATGCTCAAGCGGACGGGCGGCCTCCTGGGTCTGGGCACCGTGGCCGCCTGCGCGCCGGGCGCTGTGCAGCGGCCCGA
This sequence comes from Myxococcales bacterium, assembly GCA_947496715.1. GTDB lineage: Bacteria > Myxococcota_A > Bradymonadia > REDH01 > REDH01 > CAIWGR01. Next base: position 4,476 of record CANMDT010000138.1, on the reverse strand, counting down.
GGCGACGTCGCGGAGCCGGCGCATCGCAGGCCCGATGGTGGGCTACGGCACACACCGCGAGACGGCCATCTGGCTGCAGTTGGATGGACCGGGCGAGGTCTGGTTCGAGGCCTGGCCCGAGGCCCGCCCCGCAGACCGGTTGCGCTCTGAGCTGGTCGAGGCCGACCCGCAGCGCGCCTTCACCGCGGTGGCGCGGCTGATGCGGCTCGAGCCCGGCACCCGCTACCAATACGAGGCCTTTGTGGATGGCCGCCGGGTGGAGCTCGCCTTTGGCTGCAGCTTCGTGACGCAGGCGCTCTGGGAGTGGCGCACCAACCCGCCGGAGTTCAAGGTGGCCTTCGGCTCCTGCGCCTACATCAACGAGGAGCAGTACGACCGGCCCGGCAAGGGCTACGGCGGCGAGTATGAGATCTTCGGGAGCGTGGCGCGCGAGCAGGCAGACCTGATGCTCTGGCTGGGCGACAACGTCTACTTCCGCGAGGTGGACTGGGCGTCGGCCGACGGGCTCGCCTACCGCTACACCCACGCCCGCCGCACGCCGGAGCTGCAGCCGCTGCTGGCCTCGACCCACCACATCGCCACCTGGGACGACCACGACTACGGCCCGAACGATGCCTCGTGGAGCTACCCCTTCAAGGAGGCGGCGCTCGACGCCTTTGCCACCTTCTGGGCCAACCCGAGCTACGGCTTCTCCGACACCCCTGGCGTCTTCACCCGGTTTGTCTGGGGCGACGCCGAGTTCTTCATGCTGGATGATCGCTACTACCGGGCCCACCGACAGACGCCCGACGACGACACCAAGCCGCTGCTCGGCGAGGCGCAGCTGGCCTGGCTGCTTGACGGCCTGACAGCCAGCACATCCACCTTCAAGGTCATCGTGAGCGGCAGCCAGGTGGTCAACAACAGCTCGGACCAGGAGGTCTGGGCCCGTTATGCGAAGGAGCGTGCGGCGCTCTACGCCGGGCTCGAGAAGCGCAAGGTGACGGGGCTGCTCTTCCTCTCGGGCGACCGTCACATGAGCGAGCTGCTCAAGCTCGAGCGGCCGGGCAGCTACCCGCTCTACGACTACACCTCGTCGCCGCTGACCTCGGGCCCCTACGACGGGCGCTGGGACAAGGAGAACCCGCTCCGGGTGGAGGGCACGCTGGTGACCAGCCGCCGCAACTACGGGGTGCTCAAGTTTGCCGGCGTGAAGGGTGACCGCCGCATTGTTTTGGAGTGCCGCGGTGTGGATGGCTCGCTGCTCTGGGAGCAGACGCTGACGCAGGCGCAGCTGGGCGTGGTGCCCAAGCCCTGAGGCGCTATCGGACCCGTTCGCGGAGCGCGGTTTGAATGGCTGTCGTGAGCAGGTCGAGGTCTTGAATGGACTGGAGCTGCTCGATTCTCTCTGGCGGGAGCAGGCCGGCGGCGAACGAGATGATCGACTGGCGCTCACGCTCCGCTGCGATTGTTATGATCGACTGGCGCTCACGCAGGATCGACTGGCGCTCTCGCTCCGCTCCTCTTGCCTCTCCCCTCAGCTCGATGTGCTGGACGAACTCCTGAAAGCTCATGTTCTTCTCTTCATCCGTCATTGTCCGGCTCCCTTGGTTGGCTGTGTTACATGAGCCTGTCTCGGAGGGCGGCCTGCACGGCAGCTCTGAGAAGGTCGACGTCTTGAATGGACTGGAGTTGCTCGATTCTCTCTGGTGGGAGCAGGCCGACGGCGAACGAGATGATCGACTGGCGCTCTCGCATGATCGACTGGCGCTCTCGCATGATCGACTGGCGCTCTCGCAGGATTGACTGCGCTCGCTCCCGCTCCGCCCCTCTAACCTCTCCCCTGGCCTCCCCCCTCAGCTCGATGTGCTGGACGAATTCCTGAAAGCTCATGTTCTTCTCTTCATCCGACATGGGTAACCTCTCGTTGCGGACTGCATCCATGATCGCCTCCTTGATTGTGAGTGGGATTTTTTTGTCGGTCAAGAGGTGGCGAATCCGGCCTGTTACCTCGGCCTGACGGGTTTCTTGGGGGATCATCCGAAGCACCGAAGTGCCGTCGATGAGGGGCAGTTTTCGCAGCGCCACAATCATGCCCCGGCCGAGCCCGCCGCCGTTGATCTCCCATGCTCCGTGGCAGGGTCCGCGGGACAGATAGCGCTTGAGCTCGCGGAGCCGTTCGCGCGGATACTCGTTGCAGAAGACGGCGAACCGGGCCTCTGCAGAGGTGGTCGACGCCTCGCGGAGCAGGTGGGCCTTGGCGACGAATCGTGAGATCTTCTCCTGGGTGAGCAGCCCGGACTCGAACTCCACCGCCACAGACTGGCCCGACATCCAGGGCACCAAGGGGCCCCAGACGGGTGAGCGTGGCCCGGGCCCTTGGAGCAGCAGGTCGCTCCAGAGGCGGCCGCGCGGTGTGGGTGCTTCTTCGCGGGTGAAGGGCTCGCCGAACTCGGTCAGGATGATGGCACGGTCGGCGTGGGGGGTGTGCGATGGGTGGGGCGACGGGCTGTTCGACATCGAGAACTCCGGTGGGTGACACACAGTTCTCGTCGTCTCGCGCCAAGTGTTGCAGAGACCCCTGCAGATTGCCTCTTGCCTAGACAGCGGCGCGGCTGCGAGGTATCGCTAGAACATGTTCTAGTCTCCGCCGTGGAGCCGCCTCATGTACCTCGACTACACCTCTGAGCAGGTCGCCCTTCGCGACCGCATCCGCGCCACCATGACCCGTCTGATGACGGCCGAACTCCGTGCCGAAATCCATGCGACGGAAGGCGGTGGCCCCCTCTATCTCAAGGCCATGGCCGAGCTCGGCGGCGAAGGCTGGCTCGGCATCGGCTGGCCCAAGGCCTATGGCGGCCAGGAGCAGGGGCCCATCGAGCAGTTCATCTTCTTCGATGAGGTGCAGCGCTCGGGCTTCCCCATCCCCATCCTCACGCTCAACACCGTGGGCCCCACGCTCCTGAAGTTCGGCAGCGAGGAGCAGAAGGCCACCTACCCCCCGGCCATCCTCCGCGGCGAGTGCCACTTCTCCATCGGCTACACCGAGCCCGCCTCCGGCACCGACCTCGCCTCGCTCTCCACCCGCGCCGTGCGGCAGGGCGACAACTTCGTCATCAACGGCCAGAAGATCTGGTGCAGCCTGGCAGACCATGCCGACTACATCTGGCTCGCCTGCCGGACCAACCCCGAGGCTGCCCGCCACGCCGGCATCTCCATCATCATCGTGCCTGCAGATGCCCCCGGCGTCTCCATCACCCGCATGAAGGCGCTCGGCGAGAACAACGTCAACGTGGTCTACTTCGAAGAGGTGGTCGTGCCGGCCACCAACCTCGTCGGCCCCGAGAACGCCGGCTGGAAGCTCATCACCACGCAGCTCAACCATGAGCGGGTCGCCCTCAACGCCGTGGGCCCCATGGAGCGGCTCATCGAAGAGACCATCACCTGGGCCGCCGCGACGGGCTACCGCAACGGCACCGTGCTCGACCAGCCCTGGGTGCGCGCCAACCTTGCCCGCGCCACCGCCCGTCTCGAGGCGCTCAAGCTGCTCAACTGGCAGCAGGCCTGGAACATTGCCCACAACACGCTCAATGCTGCCGACGCCTCGGCCATCAAGGTCTATGGCAGCGAGGCCTATGTGGAGCTCTCCCGCCTGCTCATGGAGGTGCTCGGCACGGCCGGCACGCTCAAGGGCGATGCGGTCGGCGCCGCGATTGCGGGCGATGTGGAGCGGTTCTACCGCATGTCGCTCGTCCTCACCTTCGGCGGCGGCACCAACGAGATTCAACGCGACATCATCGCCATGGTAGGCCTCGGTCTGCCGCGAAAGAAGTAGGAGCGCACCATGGACTTCTCTCTCACCGAAAATCATCGCGAAGTCGAAGCGCTCGCCAAACAGCTGCTCTCGGAGATCGCCAGCGAGGAGCGCCATCGCGAGCTCGACAAGCTCGACGACCGCTTCGATGCCAAGGCCTGGAAGGTGCTCGGCGAATCGGGCCTCCTCGCCGTCTGGCTTGATGAGGCGCACGGCGGTGCCGGCATGTCGCTCATCGAGTGGGCCGCCATCGCCGAGGCCGTTGGCCGCCGCGCCGCCGCCATCCCCTTTGTGAGCGCCAGCATCGCTGCCATGGCCATCGCCCGCTTCGGCTCCGCGGCGCAGCAGGCCGCCCACCTCCCCGGCTTCGCTGCCGGCACCCACATGCTCGCCTATGGCAACGCCGGCCTCCGCCAGGTTGCTCCGGGCTTCGCTGTGGGTTGCGTTGTGAAGACGGCCTCCGGCGACCAGCTCACTGGCTACTGGACCGGCATTGCCGGCGGCATGCAGGCCCACGCGCTGCTGCTCTCCGCGCTCGATGAGGCCGGCAACACCCGCCTCTACATCATCCCCACCGCGGGCCTCGAGCGCACCGCGCAGCCCGGTACCAGCGAGGAGACGCTCGCTGCGGTCACGCTCACCGACTTTGCTGTGACCGCCGAGCAGGAGCGCTGCGGCGGCGA
>CANMDT010000137.1 GCA_947496715.1 Myxococcales bacterium | reverse complement strand
GAAGGCTGCACGCCCGCCCCCTTCGAGGCGGTTGGCACCTACCTGCTGGGCGTGAATGTCTTCCCGCTCGACCGTCGCGATGAGCACCCGCTGCTGCTCTCCACCGAGGTCGCGGCCGACGGCTCGGGCAGCTACACCTTCACCTTCCAGCCGCTGGCGACCGACGACATCATCGCCGACGACGGCAGCCGCACCCCGCGGACGACGGGGGCGCGCGCGCCTGTCGGGACGGCCATCGTCGTGAGCGACGTGACGATCGCGGCAGACCGGACGTTTTCACTCTCGTTAGCGGGCTTTCAGCTCCCCGCAGACGCGAACTCGCTCACTGGTAGAGAAACTCCACTCGACATCAACTTCGTGGCCGCCGGTTTTCGCGATAGCCTGTTTGCCTGCGGGAGTGTGACTGGGCAGTCTGTTGGCTTGAGTCTAGCAGGCTCGACATTCGCGCTTCAGCGTGCAACCGACTTCAGTTCCGTAGTTTTTCTTGCTGATGCATGTCGCGACGCGGGTCTGATTCCGGTGCCTGCAGAGGTCTGTGAGTAAGCCATGACCGTATGGCTCTGATGCGCTGCTACGGTGTTGAGACACGCGTGATTGAACTCTGGTATCCGTCGCCGTGCTCGCCGACGCGACAGATCGAACCAATGCAATGCTTTGTTGGAGCTCATCGGAGCTTCGGCTCCCAAAGAACGGCCGAACGCGGATGGAACGTCACCCAAGCACAAACTCGGGTGTGCGTGTGATTCTGACCATAGAATGCCTTGTTTTCAGTTGCTTACGTTGCATTGCCTCACGACCGCTACGCTAAAAATCAACTCGTGGGTAATAATGTGGGTAATAGCCCGATCTTGTGCCAGCAGACCCGCATAGATGCTAGAGGTTGGGTAACCCTACGGGTTACTTTTTGGCCGTTTTGCGGCCGTCCGGAACGCGCCGATTTGGTTCGGAATCGTCTGGTAAAGTTCGGGAACTCTGACGGTTTCTGTGCGGTTACTTCGCGCAGGAGGGCGGGTCGGATTGGGTTGTCGCACTCACTGCTCGGGGAGTCGACGGAGCAACGGCCGCGGGTGGGGGCGAATCTTCGGACTGTGACCCGACAGCGGGTCGTTTGTGCTTCGGGGATGGGGGATGAGGAGCGCAGGGTTACATCCCGAGTGTGCCTTCCGGAGGTGCGACAGGTTGCGGCGGCACGACGCCGGTCCGAACGGTCTTCACGAAGTCGCGGATCAGGCGGAGCGTCTCTGGCGTGATGGTGAACTCCGTGTTGCAGAGCTTCCCCTCCACCAAGCGGGCATGACCCATCGCGTCGAGCAGCGTGAGCGGGGCAGCAAACTCAACGTCCTCCGTGACGTATCCGATCTCGACGCTTCCGTCGTGCTCGGTCTCTCCCACGTCTACGGTCTGTCCATCGATGAGGAAGACCAGCGGGTGGCACTTTAGGTACTCCCAGCCGTTTGAACTCGTGTGCGAGAGTTGAAAGGTGGCCTTGTCCTGCACAACGCCGCGATGCGGCGCGGGTGCATAGAGCCAGAGGTCGAACTTGTCGGCCATCGCCGACGCGATGAGCCCGGGTGCGAAGGGTGCGACCTCTGCGCCGTCGGGCACCGAAAGCTGAACGCTGGCTCCGTCCGGTCGGAATCTGTCGTGCTTCACTGCGAGCGTCGGGCGAGAGTAGGCCGCGGGGACGCAGGCAGACTCTGCGGCTACAAAAAGTGCTAGTACGGGAAGCAACGCGAGCAGGCGGAGCAGTTTCATGGGAGGCAGCCATGGCGAAGGTGAATCGACATCACGCCTGCTTGTAGCACGGGGCGCGGAAGGCTTCGATGCCAAAGCGAGGCGGCGGAAGAATCCTTCACCCCCATGGGCAATGCTGGGTAGTGAGGGTGTCTGCGCATTTGCCCAGGCCTCTCACCGCGTTGCCCGCCAGTGTCGCGTCGGCTACCTTAGAATCGTCGTAAAACAGGGGGAAGCGATGGCTGGCTGGTTGTGTCGAGATGCGGTTCGAGAATGTTACAGCGCGCGAGTGCTGAGCACCTTGGTGGCGGCGTGTTGCCTGTTTGCTTTGCCCTTAGCGGCCGCTCAGGAGCCAGCTGCGCCCCCTGCTACAGAACCTGCGGCGGTCGCATCGACTCCGCGCGCCACAAACGCATCAGAAGGCCAATCTGTAGAGCTTGTTGTGACGGTCAACGTTGCGGGGGCCGAGCTGCTGGTTGATGGGGTTCGGGTCGGAGAGAGCAGTGGGGCGCCAGACACCTTCCACGTTGGGGCATCTTCAACCCGCTTGGAGGTGAAGAAGTCGGGCTTCAGCACCTTCGCGCGCGCCTTGGCGCTTACGGCAGGGAATCGCGAGCAAGTAAGCGTTTCGCTCGAACCTGTCGCCGCACCTGCTCAGGTCCATCACGAGGCGTGGGTCCTGTTACCTGACGCTGGACGCGTCGCGGTAATCAACACCGACACAAATCGCATGATCGAGAGCTTCGCAGTGGGGAAGAGGCCGCTTGGAATTGCGTTGAACACAGCGCGGACGCTGGCTTTCGTGGCAGACGGAGGCAGCAAGTCCGTGTCGGTCATCGATCTTGCCCGCAAACGGGTGGTATCCGTCATCAAACTGAGCACCCCGCCGTTTCTGATCGCCGTGCAACCCGGCAGAGACCGTGCATTCGTTCTTGGTAGCGAGAGCACGGTCTCGGTTATCGACACGGCTCGGAATCGTGTCGTGGACTCAATCACCGTGGGTCGAGGACCCAACGGTGTCGCGTTCAACCCGAGCGGCACCCGCGCCTACGTGTCCAACATGGAGACTCATACCGTGTCCATCATTGATACCGATACGCTTCGGGTTGTGGGTACGGTTGGTCTGGACGGGGCCGCCACCGCTGTCGCGATCAACTCTTCGGGAACCCACCTTTATGTCACGCATGTAATGCCAGGCCTGCTGTTGGTCATCGAATCGGCTTCCCAAAAAGTTGTCGCCACCGTGCCGGTTGGAAGCATTCCTCTAAGCATTGCCGTGAGCCAGTCTACGCCGCGCGTATATGTTTCGGATCTAGTGGGAAACAGAGTCTACGTGATTGATACTGAGCTGAATTCCGTGATCGCCGAAATTGGCCAGATTGAATCTCCGAAGGGGTTGGCGGTTAGCGCAGACGGTAGTCGGCTTTTCGTTACAGCCGAGGACTCGATGTCTGTGGTCGACACGAAGACCAATCTCGTGATTGCGTCGATTTCAGGCTTACGCGGCGTGGGCGACGTCGTTCTGCGTTGACGTCGACTCTCGCTGGCGGGTCACAGAAGTCGGGACACCGTGGATGCGGCCGAGGGCTTTGTGCGATACGCTCTGCCGCGCCATTCGCGCCTGCTGCGCGGGCTTCTGTCGGGTGAAGGGGGGACTACCCACCGGTGCCGCCCCTTGGCTGGTCGCAAGTTCGTTCGTGAACGCAGCGCCTAGCCTGCAATCAAAGCCTATTGTGTCGTAGGGGGCGTCACCCGACCTGAACGCAGCCCGCGAACCGCCACGCGGCATGTCCGTATCGCGTTTGGACGGCCACGCGGCATGTGCGTTTCGCGTTTGAACGGCCTCGCGGCATGTCCGTTTGAGACCTGGGTGAATCCCAGTTGAGGCGTTGGAGATGAGCCCCTCGAGGGTTTGCCCGCAAGGGTGAGAACAAGTCGGGTGGCGCCGACCTCTGACCTCCAATCCGTCCGTTTGAAGTTTCTATGACGGAGCATCCTGGCTGTTTGCGGAGGGGCTGCAACCGCTGCCAACGCTGGGGGCGTCGGCGGCACCGAAGAACCCGGCGCGCCACGGGCACTGTCGAGCTGCCCTTGCTGCCGAAGGTAACCGATGGCGATGCGGTCAGGGCACCGTCCGGGCTAGCCGGAAGCCCACCCGCGAGCTACTCGAACTCTGACTTGTGAAGGTTCTGTACGCAGCTCGACAGGCGGTGGGTGTGACGGAGAGAGTGCCTCCGCGGATGACCCGCCCCTGTTCTCCAGTCGCACCGAGCGGGTCTACAACGGGACCAGGATAGAGAGTGTAACGGTCCCAAACATACTCAAACACATTGCCTGACATGTCGAACAGGCCCCAGCTGTTCGGAGTCTTCCCGCCCACGACCTGCGTTCGTCCGCCAGAGTTTGAGGTATACCAGCCGATGATGTCTAGGAGAGCATCTGGGCCCGCGATGGATGTCATCTCCCCATTGTAGAAGCTGCTGGTTGTGCCTGCTCGATAGGCGAACTCCCACTCGGCTTCGGTGGGGAGTCGGTACCCTGTGCAACTTAGCCCAACAAACGTCGCACCGGGCGACGTCCCGCAATCTCCATCGTACCAACTAGTTGCGCCGAACGAACAGTTTACGATCGTGTAGCAGGGCGTAAGCCCCTCCGCCGTCGACTTAGCGTTTGCAAAGCCAAGGGCGCTAACCCAGTCCAACTGCTCCACCGGTCCACTGTCGTTGGCGTTGCCAGCTGTGCATCCCGGGCCGGTCGGTGATTGATAACATGATGGGTTGGTGCCGCCGCTCATTGCCTTCCAGGCTCCCTGCGTGGTCTCCGTCCGGCTCATGAAGAATGCGCGGGTGAGCGTCACGAGGTGTTGCGTCTCGTTGGATTGACGCCCTAACTCGGATGTCGGCGAACCCATCGTAAACGTGGCCGATGGAAAGTAGACCATCCCCGTCGGGGCGCATCGGTCGTTCTCGGTGCCTGGCGGCTCGGTAGCGCAGTTGGCGGATAGGCACTGCGCGCTGGCAGAGCACAGCGCGCCGAGCGGTCTGGGCACGGCCATACAAGCATTTGTGCAGGTGTCGGTGTTGACCGAATTGCCGTCGTCGCAGGCCTCGGCTCCCTGCACGATGGCATCGCCACAGTAGGAGGTCGCACCGGCTGCGGTCAGGCAGGCGCCGTTGCAGACGGCGCAGCTGGTCAGGCCGTAGGTGCAGCTCTCGGTGAGCGCGTTGCCATCGTCGCAGGTCTCGGTGGCGTCGATGATGCTGTCGCCGCAGAGGTCGGTGTCGCCGGCGACGGAGGCACAGACATTGTTGCAGACGACGCAGGAGGCCTGGCCGTAGGCACACTCTTCGGTGATGGCATTGCCGTCATCGCAGGCCTCGCCGGTCTGGAGGAAGCCATCGCCGCAGGCCGCCGCAAGGCAGCTGTTGGTGCAGAGGTCGGCGTTGCTGGTGTTGCCATCGTCGCAGACCTCGCCGGCCTGCACGAAGCCGTCGCCGCAGCGGGGCGCGACGCAGCTGTTGGTGCAACTGTCGGCGTTGTTGGTGTTGCCATCATCGCAGGCCTCGCCGGGCTGCACGAAGCCGTCGCCGCAGCGGCCGAACTGACAGATGGAGGTGCAGAAGTCGGTGTCGATGGTGTTGCCGTCGTCGCAGGCCTCGCCGAGGTCGACGACGCCATCGCCGCAGAGGTCGGTGTCGCCGGCAGCGGTCACGCAGAGGTTGTTGCAGACAGTGCAGGAGGCCACGCCATAGGCGCAACCCTCGGTGACCGCGTTGCCGTCATCGCAGCTCTCGGTGGCATCGATGACGCTGTCGCCGCAGAGGTCGGTGTCGCCGGCAACGGAGGCGCAGACGCTGTTGCAGACAGTGCAGGAGGCCTGGCCGTAGGCGCACTCCTCGGTGACCGCGTTGCCATCGTCGCAGGTCTCGCCGGGCTGGCGGAAGCCGTCGCCGCAGATGGAGGGCTCGCAGGCGTTGGTGCAGAGGTCGGTGTTGGAGAGGTTGCCGTCGTCGCAGCCCTCGCCGGCCTGCACGAAGCCGTCGCCGCAGCGGGGCACAGCGCAGCTGTTGGTGCAGAGGTCGGCGTTACTGGTGTTGCCATCGTCGCAGGCCTCGCCGGGCTGCACGAAGCCGTCGCCGCAGCGTGCCACGGTGCAGGCCTTGGTGCAGAAGTCCGTATCGACGAGGTTGGCATCATCGCAACCTTCGGGGGCATCGACGATGCCGTCGCCGCAGACATCGGTGTCGCCAGGGGCGTCGATGCAGAGGCTGTTGCAGACCATGCAGGACTCCAGCGCGTAGAGGCACTCCTCGGTGACTGCGTTGCCGTCGTCGCAGGTCTCGGTGCTGTCGATGACGCTGTCACCGCAGAGGTGGGTCGCACCCGGCGCGCTCTGGCAGGTCGCGTTGCAGATGGTGCAGGAAGCGGCGCCGTAGAGGCACTCCTCGGTCGCGGTGTTGCCGTCGTCGCAGGTTTCGCCAGCCTGGGTGAAGCCGTCGCCGCAGGTGGCGCTGGTGCAGGCGTTGGTGCAGGCGTCGGTGTTGACCGTGTTGCCGGCGTCGCACTGCTCGCCGGCCTGTACGAAGCCGTCGCCGCAGGTGGCGAGGCGGCAGAGGCTGGTGCAGCCGTCGCCATTGGCGGTGTTGCCGTCATCGCAGGCCTCGCCGGGCTGCACGAAGCCATCGCCGCAGGCGGCCGGCTGGCAGACCGCCGTGCAGAAGTCGTTGCTGCTGGTGTTGCCGTCGTCGCATGCCTCGCCGAGGTCGCGGACGCCGTCGCCGCAGAGGTCGGTGTCACCGGCGACGAGCTGGCAGGTCTGGTTGCAGACAGTGCAGGAGGGGTCGCCATAGGCACACTCCTCGGTCGTGGTGTTGGCATCGTCGCAGGCCTCCTCGGGGTCGAGGGTGCCGTCGCCGCAGAGGTGGGTCGCGCCGGGGAGCAGGAGGCAACCGGACGAGCAGACCGTGCAGGAGGTGAGGCCGAAGCTGCACTCCTCCGTCAGGTTGTTCGCGTCGTCACACTCTTCGGCAAGCTGCAGGTAGCCGTCGCCGCAGGTTGCAGTCTGGCATGTGTTGGTGCAGCCGTCCGTGTTGTCGCGGTTGCCGTCGTCACAGCTCTCGCCGGCCTGCACGAAGCCGTCGCCGCAGGTGGCGAGGGCGCAACTGTTGGTGCAGCCGTCGGCGTTAACGCTGTTGCCGTCGTCGCAGGCCTCACCGGGCTGGGCGAAGCCGTCGCCGCAGACGGCGCGCAGGCAGACCGCGGTGCAGAAGTCGGTGCTGTCGGTGTTGCCGTCGTCGCAGGTCTCGCCAAGATCGAGCACGCCGTCGCCGCAGAGAGCGGTGTCGCCAGCAGCCACGAGGCAGAGCGCGTTGCAGACCGAGCAGGAGGCCAAGCCGTAGCCACACTCCTCGGTGACCGTGTTGCCATCGTCGCAGCCTTCCGACGGGTCGGTGGTGCCATCGCCGCAGACGGTGGCTGCGCCGGGTGCGAAGAGGCAGGCGCTGTCGCAGACGGTGCAAGAGGCGAGGCCATAGGCGCAGGCCTCCGTGACGGTGTTGTTGTCGTCGCAGTCCTCAAAGGCCTGCACGATGCCGTCGCCGCAGGCGGCGAGCTGGCAGCCGTTGGTGCAGAGGTCGGCGTTGTTGGTGTTTGCGTCGTCGCAGGCCTCGCCGGCCTGCACGTTGCCGTCGCCGCAGCGGGCGGGGGCGCAGTCTGAGGTGCAGTTGTCAGTGTCGTCGGTGTTGCCGTCGTCGCAGAGTTCGCCGGGCTGGGCGAAGCCGTCGCCGCAGGTGGCCGGCTGGCATGTGTTGGTGCAGAAGTCGGTGCTGAGCGTGTTGCCGTCGTCGCAGAGTTCGCCGGCCTGAACAATCGCATCACCGCAACGGGGCAGCGTGCAATTGTCGCCGCAACCGTCGAGCGGGTCGCTGTTGCCGTCATCACAGGCCTCACTGAGCTGCCGGATACCATCGCCGCAGCGCGCGAGCTGGCAGCGGACCGTGCATGCGTCGGCATCGCTTGCATTGCCATCGTCGCAGGCCTCCGTGCCGTTTGGGAGACCGTCTCCGCAGAGGGAGACCGCTCCCGCTGTGAGCTGGCAACTTTCGTCGCAGACTGCGCAACTCGCGGTGCCGTAGGGGCATGTCTCGGTGAAGGCGTTACCGTCGTCACACGACTCGGGCGCCCGAACAACGCCGTCGCCGCACGAGCTTGGAGCCGAGCAACTGCCGTCAGAGCACTCGAGAGGGGCGGCGCAATCAACAACAGCGGCGCACGGTTCTCCGCTTTGTTGGCAACCTGCGGCCTCGTCGGTCTGACCGTCGCAGTCGTCGTCGGCTAAGTTGCATCTCTCCCCGGTAGGCGCAGCGATTTGCTCGCATCGGAGCTCCCCGGCACAGGCGAACTGTCCTGCCGCGCATGTGCCAGGGAACCCCGTGTCGCAGCGGGCGCCGACCTCGGTGATTCCGTCGTCGAGTCGGAGGTTACAGTCTTCAT
>CANMDT010000136.1 GCA_947496715.1 Myxococcales bacterium | reverse complement strand
CCTTGCCCTCCGGTGCCGGCGCAGCGGAGAGTGCCGCGTCGACGGAGGCCCAGTCCGCGGCGCTCTTCGCGGCCTCGTTGATGATGGTCCAAGCGGCTTCGTGGAGTGGCTCCTGCGCGACGATGGCGCAGGCCGTTGCAAGCGCGCGGGCAGGGTCGCGGAGCTGTTCAAATTCTACGGTAGCCCGCTCGGTGAGCGCCGCGACGGAGCTGTCGCCGGAAGCAGCCAAAAGGTTGGCGAGCTGCGCCCAGAGCTGGTGCTCGATGGCAAGACGCTTGAGTGTCGCACCGGCCCGGTCGGCCAGCGTGGGGAGGGCAGAGGCGGCCTGGAGGCGGGTGAAGGCTGCAGTGGGGTCGCTGCTTGCGAGCAGGTTTGCTGCCCGCTCCCAGAGGGGCCAGGCGAGGTCGGCGTCGCCGGTGCCGGCCGCGAGCGCGAAGAGGGCATTTGCCGCAGTCGCACCGTCCGCAGTGGCGCCGGAGCGCTCAAGCAGGAGCCCGACGACCTCCTCGTTCAAGCCGATCGCCGCAGCCTCTTGCACTGCCGCCCATGCTGCCTCGTGCTGGCCACCGACAGCGAGCCTGGTGGCCCGCTCGCACTGCAGGCTCTGCCGTTCGGCCTGCGTTGATGCGTGATTGGCGGCGCCATCGAGCAGCGCAGAGAGCGCCTCCCAGCGAGAGGCTTCGGTAGCGATCTCGACCGCCTTCGCGCGCCGCTCGGTCGACATCGCTGCGTTCTGCGCCATCGGGACGAGCAGGGCCATGGCCGCTTCGGGTCGCACCAGCCGCTCGCCGAGGATGACGGCGGCGCGGAAGGTGAGGTCGTCCTGCAGCTCCTGCACAGGTGCTGCGGAGGCGAACCGCTCGATGGCGCGAAGGGCGTCGGTCCAGCGCTCCGCCCGCTCGAGCATCGCGGCGTGGTCCTCGAGGAGCGTGAGGTGCAGCGGCTCCTCCTCCAGCGCCTCGGCCAGCGCGTCGGCGGCCGCGGCGGGGTCTGCGAGGCGATCGGCGAGCAGGGTGGCGAGGTCGCGCGAGAGGCGGGTGCGCTCGGAGCGTTTGGTGGATGCGGCGCGGAGGCCACGCATGGCGCGGACTAGGAGCGCGGTGTCGTCGCTCTGGCGCGCGAGGGCTTCGATGCGGCTCCAGGCCAGCGCGGGTTGCTCGGCGTCAAACCCGAGCGCCGCTTCCAGCAGCTGCAGGCCGAGGGTGCGGCGGTCGGGCTCGGCGAGGAGGTCGAAGAGGCCTGCGGCGAGGCGGACAGCCTGTGGCCCAGCCGGTTCGAGCAGTTTGGTTGCCTGCGAGAAGACTGAGGCTGCGGAGGCCCCCGACTGCATGAACCAGCCGAAGAGTTCGACGAGCTGGGCCGTATCGGCCTCGGTCTCGATACTGATTGCGGTCTCTGCGAAGGCGCTCAGCAGCGAGGCTCCAAGCTCAGGAGAGGCAGGGGTTGCCGCGAGCTGGGCGGCGAGTCGATGTCCGCCACGTCCCGCGCTCCGGCGCTCTACAACCTCGACCCAGGTCTGCGCCGTAGCGCCGCCTCCGGCCAGGATGGCTGCGAGGGCTGCATCCTGCTCGTCGTCGGAGAGTTCGCCGCCGCGGGCCAGCCAGCGTGCCGCAAAGGCGCCGGCGGTCGCGGAGTCTGTGGCCTCGTGGAGGCGGGCACCGATGCGCTGCCAGTCTGCTGCCGGCAGTTCATCTGCGGAGGCCTCGACCTGCGCCCAGACAGCTTCGAAGGTGAGCGTCTCGTCGGCCGCTGCCAGCGTGTTGGCGATGGCCCGCGCAAGTGCGCTGACCTCTGCGGCGAGTCCGGTCCGGGCGACCAGGGCAGTTGCCAGAGCGGGGGCATCAGAAGCGCCGCGACGAAGCGCAAGCTGAAGGCGCTCGAGCGAGAGCCTGCCCTCGGGGTCTCCATCTTCGAGCCCTACCGCGATGGCGAGCGCCGCTTCGAGCGGACCAAAGTCACCGAAGCTGGCTGCATGGTCGCGGAGGAGCCCGATGGCATCTGCATCGGTCGGCCGGATGCGGCAGGCCGACGTGGCGCGAGCAACGGCGAGGTCGGGGCGGCCGAGCGTCAGGTCGTAGTGTCGGGCGAGCGCCATCAGGACAACGAACCGTTCGCTGGGGGACAGACCGGGGAGTTCGGAGAGCGCCTCGAGCGCGACGACCTCAGCGACCGTGTTGCCAGTGGCGCGGGCAAGGTCGATCAGATCGTGCCAGAGCGCCGCCTGTTCGGGCATGCGCTCGGCTGCGGCCTGCAGCAGCGCCTGGGCCTCTTCCGCGGCGCCAGCGCTGGCCAGGTGCCTTCCGAGCGCAAGCGTGGCGGCTGCGTCGTCGGGGTGGCGGGCGGCCGTGCGGCGGAGCAGGAACAGTTTCTGCTCGGCGCTTCCGGCCGCTTCGACCGCGGCTTCGACCTGCGCCGCGAAGGCGCTGTCGTTCGGGCTCCGGTCGAGCAGGCCGACTGCGAGCGAGAGGGCGTAGGGGTGGCGCCAACCGAGCGCATCGATGGCCAGCCGTAGCCAGCGCTCTACAAGCTGTGGCTGCGTGTTTGCGGTGAGGTGCTGCTCGAGGAGGGCAAACATCTCGACGGCCTCGGGCGCCTGGGCGAGCAGGGCGAGGGAGGCGGCCACCTCAGAGGCGTCCGGGTCGAGGAGGAAGAGGGCGGCGGTCGCGCCCCAGGCGGCGCGGTGGTCTCCCGTCCAGCCGGCAGCGTGCTGGAGCCGGATGCGGGCCAGTGATGCGGCCCTGACGGGATCGGTGGCGCAGGAGATCTGGGCATCGATGAGCGCAAAGGCGCGTTGCCCATCGCCGCGCTGCAGGGCGAGTTCCCGCGACCGCTCCCATGCCTCGTCGAGCGCCGGAGCTGCCTCGAAGCAGCGCTGCCATGCGGCCTCTGCGCCCTCGTCGCCCATGGCTTCAAGCGTTCGCGCAATCGCGACCAGATGTTCGAGCCGTCCTTCCGGTGCGGCGATGCGGTCTGCCAGGAACCGATGCATGGCGAGTCGTGCCGGCCGCTGGTCGTCGCCGCTCAGGAGCGCAATGAGTCGCTCGGCCACGGTGAGCTGCACCTCGGGCTGCTCCAGCATCCGGTAGAGTTGCTCCACGGCGAGCTGACGCGTTGCCGGCTGCTTGGCCAGCTGCGCCGCCTCGACAAACCGCTCCATGGCAGACTGTGGCGTGGAGAGTCCGCGCTGCTCCATCTCGCCAAGCTCGAGAAGCAGCGAAGCGCGGGCCTCGGGCGCGACCAGAGCGGGGAACTGCTCGAGCGAGAGACGGTAGAGCGTTGGCCAGTCTCCGAGCGACCCCGCGAGGCTGCGCCGGTCGGCGAGCAGCTCGTCGCGCAGCGTCCCGTCTGCCCGCTCGATGGCTGCGTCCAGAAGGGCTGCGGCGCGGGCGCGGACACCCGGGTCGAGCTGGATCGCACGACGGACCAGATCCAGCGAACGACCGGGCGATGCGGCCTGCTCGGCCGCGATGCTGGCGGCGTGGAGCAGCAGCTGGGCCGCAGCGACGGGTTGTTCGGTCGCATCTGCCTCCTCTTCGATGCGGTCCATCGCCTCGTCCCAGCGCTCCAGCGCCTCTGCGCGCTGGCGCAGCAGCAGGAGGGTGGGGAGCGCCTTGGGCGCAGAACGTGCCAAGGCGTCGAGCGCCTCGCTGGTGGCGTTGGAGCTGATGCCGGTCTGGTGCCAGAGCAGACGCGCGATTGCGGCCGCTCGGTCCAACTCGCCCGCCGCTGCGTGCAGCCCGATGAGTTCGACGCCGGCCTCGACGCTCGCGACCGAGGGCGCGGAAAGTTCGCGCTCCCAGCGACGGCTAAGCCAGGCGACGAGCCGCTCCTGCTGCATCGACAGGCGAAGCGCCGATTCGTAGGTCGCCTCGATCTCAAACGCCTCTGGGCCATTCAGGCGAAGCTCCAGTTCCAGCGCGCAGCGGAGTGCCTCGCTCCGGCGGAGCATGAGGAGCTGCGCCCAGGCTTCGGCCAACAAAGGAAGGCAGCCGGCCCGGTCGGCCTCCGCCACGGCCATCTCCGCGCGGGAGATGTCGGTCGGGTCGAGTCTCACAGACTGCTCGAGCGCGATAACGGCGCGAGCATCAGACACTGCAGCGGCGATCCATGCAGCCTCAAGCTCTCGCTGCCAGCCGGTCGCCCCAGCGTAGGCCGCGCGGAGGTGGTCGAGCCGCGCGCGCCGGTGCGCCGGAAGACCGCTCAACAGGTCGGCTGCCGTCAGGTGGTAGAGCGGAGCATCATTGCCCGATTCCGCTGCAGCCTCGCGCATCAGACGTGCTGCTTCCACCGCATCGTGGGCCGCGTAGGTCGCGCGGAGCCTATCGACAAAGGCCGCATGTTCGGGAGCGAGCGACTGACCAAGAGCCTGAGCGATGCTTGCGTTCGACATATGCGACACCTCGTAGTTTGAAGCGTGACTACACGCTCCCGCGCCCGCGCAAAATGCAATCGACGCCTTCCGCTTCCACGCGGTTGCAACACCCGTTAGGCTTGGCACCGTTCCCTTGCCGCTGCGTGGAGAGATGCCTTTGGACCCCTACAAGACGCTCGGCGTCAGCCGGACGGCTACCGCAGACGAGATCAAGAAGGCCTATCGGAAGCTGGCACGGAGCTACCACCCCGACCACAACCCCGACAACGCCGCGGCAGAGGAGAAGTTCAAGGCCGTCTCCACGGCCTATGAGATCCTCTCCGACGACGACAAGCGGGCCCGCTTCGACAAGTTTGGCGTTGCCGGCCTGCAGGATGGGTTCGACCCACGCGCCGCTGGCCCCACCGCCCGCCCCGGCACGCGCGGTGCAGCGTCCGGTGGCGCCGACCTCAAGGACCTCTTCGACCTTTTCGGCGCCGGCAGCCCCTTCGGCGGCGCCGGCGGCGGTTTTGGAGGCTTTGCGCCGCGCCCCAAAGGGCCGACGCCCGGCAGCCAGCTCGACCTCAAGATCCGTATCCGGTTCGACCAGGCTGCGCGCGGCCTCACCACCAAGTTTCAGTATGAGCGGCCCACC
The DNA here is from genome assembly GCA_947496715.1 of Myxococcales bacterium. Lineage (GTDB taxonomy): Bacteria > Myxococcota_A > Bradymonadia > REDH01 > REDH01 > CAIWGR01. Next base: position 3,352 of record CANMDT010000136.1, on the reverse strand, counting down.
GCCTGCCCCGCCTGCAGCGGACGTGGCATCTCCGGAAATGCTGCCTGCTCGCGCTGCCGCGGCCAGGGTTTGATCGCAGAGTCCAAGTCGCTCAGCGTCAACATCCCCTCGGGCGCCGACAACGGCGACAAGCTCCGCATCAAGGGCAAAGGCGGCGATGGCATCGGTGGCGCGGCCGCCGGAGACCTCATGCTGGAGGTGCAGGTCGAACCGCACCGCACGCTCCGCCGCGACGGCATTTCGCTCATCACCAGCGCCACCATCGGCCCTATCGACGCGCTGCTCGGCTGCGATGCATCGGTCGAGACCCTCGACGGTCTCACTCCTGTCCCCATCCCGCCCGGGCACTCAGCCGGCCACCGCGTCCGTGTCGCAGGGAAGGGCGTCACGCGTGGCGGAAAGACGGGCGACCTGCTGGTGGAGGTCACGGTCGACGCCAGCCGCCAGCCGCTGCTCGACCTTGAGGCACGGGCCTTGGCCGAGAAGCTCCGCGACCTGGTGGCGAAGCGCTGAAGAGGCTTGCCAACTGGCGGGCCTTGATGCTTGGGAGAAGAGCTCTTTCACCTCATCTTCATCGGGTCTCTCTGTGCGCACGCCTGCCTGGTCGTTCTCCCTCTCGCTGCTCCTCCTCGCCTCGTCTGCCTGCGGGTCTGACGGCGGCGCCTCCAGCGGCATCATCGAAGCCGATACGGCGGCCGATGCAGTGGCGGACAGCAGCGACGATGCAGCGGCATCGGGCGACGCCGGCGGCGACACATCGGCAGACACCGGCGTCGATGGTGGCGGCGATACGGGCACAACGGGAGATGGCGGCGGGAGCGGCGACACGGCTCCGCTGACGGGCTGCGCTGATCCGGCGGTTCAGTGCGGGCCTGTGGCGATTGCCTCCTGCATCGAGACCGATGGCGGGGGCTTCCGCTGCGCCTGCGACGCGGAGGCCGAGCGGGCGCTTCTGCTGGAGGGCGTAACCTCGTTCGACACCGACGGCGCGCTGCCCTCCTACCTCGTCGTCGGCGGCCGGAATGCCTTCCCCGTCATCGTCGACAGCAGTGAGCGCATCATCGCAGCCGCTGCCCTCCAAGGCGCCGGCAGGGTCTTCACGATTGCCCACGAGGGGCTCTTGAACCGCGACCCGGTTGATGCGCCGGCCCTTGCCCAGCTGGTGCGCAACGCGGTTGCCTGGACGGGCAGCGGTAGCGGACGCACGGGCGTCATCGCGCTCGACCGGAGCTTCGACCGGGCCGCCGCGATGCTCGAGGCCGAAGGCTACACGGTCGTCGTCGGGGCCGCCGACGCACTCGATGGCGTCGATGTCTTTGTGACCACAAACTACCAAGAGTACTCGGCCGCCAACCTCGCCAACATCCACGCCTTCGTGGAGGCGGGCGGCGGCCTCATCAGCGGCGGCCACGCATGGTGGTGGGGCCAGTCGCGCGACGACGAGGCGACCAACTTCCCGGGCAACAAACTGCTCCGTCCCACCGGCATCCTCGTCACGGGTGATACCGCCGATTCTGGCGCCTACGACCTCGTTTCCAACCGCGCCTCCGACCTTCTCCAAGCCACCTGCGCGCTCGACGCGATGGCAGCCGTCGATGCCGGCCAGATCTCGCTCTCGACCGCTGAAGCTGACCGGGCCGCCTCCGCCGCAGGCGTCGCCGTCTCCTGGGTCCCGACCGACTCGTCCATCTTTGTTGCTGCCCAGGCCTTCAGCGCAGGGCAGGGCGCCGTCGTCCCGACCGAGGCCAACCCTGTGGTGCCTGCCTCCGAGCCCGTTCGTGCGCTCGCAGCCCGCGTTCAGATTCGCGAGGCGCTCGATCTGCCCGCGGACCAGGTCGTCGCCCACCCCGCCGGAAGCGACTTCCCCGGCCCCGTCGCTCAGGATGCACCGCGTAACGCCAAGACGCAGACCATCGACGGCAACGACGCCGGCTACCCGCTCAACTTTGTCTATTCGGGGGCTGGCGACGACCTCTGGCGCAGCACCGGCCTCTACGCCGCGCCCGGTGAGCTCATCACCATCACCATCCCCGCCAACGTCGCCGGCGACGGGCTTGGCGTTCAGGTAGGCGCCCACACCGACACCCTCTTCGGCCTCGACAGCTGGCCCCGCATGCCCCGCATCGTCCGGAGCGCGCCGCTCGCAGAGGCCGTCACGGTCATCGCGAATGGCTTCGGCGGCCCCATCTATATCACGGTTCCTCGCACCGCTTCGCTCGGACCCGTCACGGTGACCATCGACGGCGCCGTCGCGATGGCCCACCATGTCCGGGGCCGCGACACGCTCGCCGACTGGCAGGCGATGCAGCAGCTCGGCGCGCCCTGGGCAGAGATTGAGACTGCAGGCTGGATTGGCACCATCCCCGCCTCGGTCGCGCTCGAGGTCGCCGACGCCGCTGTGCCCCAAGATTACTGGGCCAGAGCGATGACCGGAGCCGGTATCTTGTCAGGCTTCGACCGTTCGACGCTCCGCGCCGAGCGCATCGTGCAAGACCGTGAGATCAGCGCCGGCTACCTCCACTCCGGCTACCCCGTCATGGGCCACCTCGATGCAGCGCCCCAGGTTGCGCTCGTGAGCGGCAGCGCCGCCGACGGCATGTGGGGCCCCTTCCACGAGTTCGGCCACAACCACCAGTGGAACGACTGGATCCTGCCCGGCACCACCGAGACCACCTGCAACCTCTGGTCGGTCTATCTCTCCGAAGAGGTGGCCGGCACTCCGCGCGCCTCGGCCCACCCTGCCATCACCGCCGCGAGCCGCGCCTCGACGATCGCCAGCTGGCGGCGGGCACCCAACTTTGCAAACTGGTCGGTCTGGACAGCGCTCGAGACCTACCTTCAGCTCCAGGAGCGGTTCGGCTGGGAGCTCTTCTCAACCGTGTTCGCCCGCTACCGCAACATGACCGCGGCGGAGCGGCCGGCCGACGACGACAACGCCCGCATCCAGACCTGGGTCATCGAGTCGTCGCGCGCGGCCGGCTTCAACCTCATCAACTTCTACGAGGCCTGGGCCTTCCCCATCGATGCTGCCACCCGCACCGCTGTCGCCGGCCTGCCCGAGTGGCTCGACCCCCCCATGCGCTGACCACCGTCTGCAGCCACTCACCCTGAGCCAACCATGAACGCACGCCGCGCTTCCTACCGATTCCTTGTCGCACTTCTGCTCCCTGCCGCGCTCCTCTGCCTGCTTCCTGCCCCGGCCTCCGCCGCAGGCGTGCGCTGGACCGAGGGCTCCTTCGAAGCGGCGCTTGCCGAGGCAAAGGCCGCGGGCAAGCCGCTGCTCCTCGACCTCTACGCCACCTGGTGCGGCCCCTGTCACAAGCTCGTTGCCGAGGTCTTCCCCCCCGCGGAG
>CANMDT010000135.1 GCA_947496715.1 Myxococcales bacterium | reverse complement strand
CGGTCGTAAGCCGCGTCTTGCCCATCTCCTCGCCCGTCCGAGCCGTACCGAAATCGATGAAGACAGGCTGGCCGTTTCGCTTCACCAGAATGTTCGACGGCTTGATGTCACTGTGAACCAACCCCGCCGCGTGAATGGCCTGCAGCCCCTCCAGCATCCGAAGAAAGAGTGGCTCGCAGTGGCTCCAACTCCACCCCGCTTCCTGCGCTGAGGGAAACTCCACACCATCAATGTGGTCCATCGCGAAGTAGGCCGTACCCCGCTCCTGCCAGGCCGCGCGCACCCCAACCACCGCCTCGTGGCGCACGCGGTTGAGCAGGCGGGCCTCGCGAACCACCTTGTCCACCCAATAGGCGACATCCTGATCACGACCTGGCAGCGGCTCGAGCGCACCCGTCATGGTGTCTCGCCCCACAATCTCGCCCATCGCGAGCTCTTTCACAACGCAGGTATCGTCGAACTGAAAGTCGTGAGCCAGGTAGGTGATGCCAAACCCACCAGCGCTCAAAACCCGCTCAATCTCAAACCGTGCGCCAGAGGACTGCGTTCCATCCGGAAGGAGCTTCACGCTCGATTTCAGAGGAATGACTGCCATGGCACTATCCTCTTCTCACAGAACGCTCGACCAACGAATCCTCGCCCGTCGGCCGATAAATCAACGCAAGCGCTGATGAAGAATCTCATGCGTGCTGCGCGTAGACTTGGCGATCGTCAGAGACAGGTTCAACGACTCCGCCAACCCGTAGAAGAGCGCCAACCAGAACACCGAACCAACCAGACCTGTGACACACAACTTGGCGGCCGACAGAAACTCGCTGTCCGACGGCGAGAAGGCGATCCCTGCGAAGGCCTCAAACCCTTTGCCCAGAAGCGGGAACGCCTCGAACATCTGACCGAACCCCACGCCGCTTGCATCCAGCAGACGCATCACCGCAACGGCGAGGACTACCGTGGCCGTCACCGTCGCGTAGACCTCGCCCAGCATGCGAAACAACACCACCACGGCCGGCAGGACCGAAAAATCCGGCACCGCAGACTTTCGGATGTCGTCGCCGCGGACCCAGAAAACCAACGCGGTCCAGCCAAACCCCGCAAGGGCGATTACCTGGGCAATCAGCCCGCCCAGCATCGCGCCACCCTCCATGTCCGAGACCGACTTCCAAGTCTCAAACCAGAAAACCAGCGACACAAGTGCGAACGCCACACCGGCGAGTCGTACCGTTATCGAAAAGATTTCAGCCATCACGGCGCCCGACTGAAGTCGCCCAAGAACATCGCGAACGATTGAAATCAAGTTCATTTCTTCCCCTCTGAAAATGCCGACCAGTTGATTCACGAACCTTGCCGATTCGCCGCCGGAAGGTCAAGCGACAACGCTCCGGTCGCCTCTGTACAACACGCGGTCAACATGGCCGGCTCAGCGCAGTCGGATGACCGATTACGAACACATGCGCGCCAGGACGATGAAACCCACCACTACCCAGAACACGGTCGCGCAACCGCTGGACGCCTGCGCGCCGCCTGAGGCCGGCGCGCCACCCACCTCGACAAACTCCGAATCAACATCCTGGGATGCCAACACCGGGGGAGAGAGGTCCGCCGCTGGTGCATTCGGGCGCGATGTCGCCGGATAAGACACGGCGCTGCGCGACGCGCGGGAGAGCACCTCCGCCGCATCGCGCGGGCGCTCTTCCGGCGCAAGCTTAACGCAGTTCACCAGTATCTTCGCCCACGCATCGGGAACGCCGACGCCACAGAGCTGCTGCCGCATCTCCTCGCCATAGCCCTCCGCTCCCCGACTGTGCCGCGATAGCGCCAGTCGCATCCGAGCCTCCACAGGGTAGCCATCCAGGCCCGGGTGCGGCACGAACAAACCGATGACCGCCATCGCCAGTGAATAGAGGTCACTCCAGGGCCCCACCTCCTTCGCGCGCTCCCTGTCCTCGAGCTCCGGCGGCGCATAACCGGGCGTGAAGGCCACGGTCGTCAGACGCGTCTTCTGCATCTCTTCAGAGGTCCGCGCCGTTCCAAAATCGATGAACACAGGCTGACCCGTGGGCTTGATCAGCATGTTCGACGGCTTGATATCGCTATGAACAAGGCCCGTCGCATGAATCGCGCCGAGCGCCTCGAACATGCGAATCACCACCGGCTCCCAGACGCTCCAACCCCAACCACGCGTCACACCGCGAGGCATCTCCGAGCCGTCGATGAGGTCCATCGCATAGAATGCGGTCCCCCGCTCCACCCAAACGGCCCGAACCGAAACCACGCCCTCGTGCCGAATCCGGTTCAGCAGGCGCGCCTCGCGAACAACCTTGTCGACCCAGTATCGAACATCCGGCTCCCGGCCCGGCAGCGGCACAAGCGTTCCCCGCGCTGTGTCTCGCCCCATCAACTCGCCGAGCGCGAGCTCCTTGACCACGCAGCGGTCGGCAAACTGCGCGTCGTAGGCGACATAGGTAATGCCGAAGCCGCCCGCAGAGAGCACCCGCTCCACCGTAAACCGACAGCCCGACGCCTGCGTGGAATCAGGCAACAGACGGGTTGCAGGTGGCAGTGGAAGAACGCTCATTTGGCCGACACGATTCGAAAATCAATGCAGAGGAGCCAAACACCCCCCGCGACTCCGATACTTGCGCAAACGCGATTGCTCAAGGGGGCCTCCGCCTCCCCTTCTCAACCCGCACCGGAACGACGCATCGTGCGGCCAACCAGTGGCGTTAGCGCGCAGCGCAGCGGAGAAGATTCCACGAGGCCTCCCGCGTGCACGCGGCGGTTCACGCTCGACACCGTGGCCCGCAGTCGTTACCCATCCGGCGTCTGGGCTCGGAAGAGATTTGGTGTGGTAACCCCCAAACAAGGTGGGGAGCCGACTGAATTCGAACCGAACGCAGGAATTCGTGATGCACCGGTTCCAGGGTTCAACGTGAGTGAGAACAAGAACAGCCTACCGCCTGCGTCGGTCGATGCGGCTCCGGATGCGGGGTTGAGCGCAGCCGCCTCGGAAGAGAGCCACACGCCGCTTCCGGGTGAGCTTCCCAACACCCTCCCGGAAGCAGAGGCAGATCGCGCGGACGCTGCTACCGCGCGCCCGACGCAGACGCGGCTCAGTACCCTTCTCCTCATCGCCTTTTCGCTCGTCGCGCTCCTCGGCGCTGCGTCGCTCGCGGCACGCATGCAGTACCTCTCGGCTTGGCGTGGCATGGGCGAACCGAACGGATACGATGGAGGAATGAGCCAGGCCTGCGATGCGGCGAACTTCGCCGATGGCGTGGCCCGCTCCGGCCCCTGGGGGTGGCTCGTTGATCTCATTGAGCCGGACGCTCACGTGACAGAGTGGAGGGGTTGGTGTGCGCGCGCGCGCGCCTCTGAAATCGCCGATGCGCTGCGGCTTCGAGTGGAGATCGTCGCGCTCGATTCGGCCCCCTGCGGAGACGGGATCGTGAACGGTCGCGAAACCTGTGACGATGGCAACAAGGTGATTGAGGCTTGCGCGTATGGCGTCCAAAACTGCGAGGTCTGCGGACCGGAGTGCACCTTGGTAGCGGGTCAAACCGCATTTTGTGGAGATGGCATCGTCGCGCAGGGTTCCGAAGAGTGTGACCCCGGAACCGGAGACCCCACCGGACACTGCAGCGCACTCTGCAAGGTGAACTGGCTAACCTGCTACAGCGATTACGGTCAGCTCCCCGTACCTGGCGATCTCGGAAAGGTCCGAGCTGTCTCCATCGGCACCTCCGCTATCTGCGCCGTGAAAGAGGATGGTTCGATCTCTTGCTGGCGCAGCGGCGGCGATGGACAACCCTACGCCTTGACGGCGCCGGGGTTCAGCGTGACCGACATCCAGACCCTTGGATTCGGCTGGGATATCTTCTGCGGACTCCGCGGCAATGGCCAACCCAAGTGTTTTGGCTTCGAACCGGGGAGTTCGGCGGCGACCGAAAACTACTTTCGGCCCGAACTCGCAAAGTCCGACATGATTCAGTTCTCGGGCAATCGCCTCTGCGCCCTCTCCGCCGACGGCCTTATCGACTGCCGCGGTGCAAACCCGTTTGGCGCTGCCTCCGTTCCAGCCCTCCTCGATCCGGCCATCGATCTCGCTGTCGGAAGCACCCACACCTGCGCGCTCAGCAAGTTCGGGCAGGTATCCTGCTGGGGCTATGCTTCATCCAACCGGACTACGCCACCGACGGTCGAACGCGGTTTCTCCGCGATCGCAGCAGCCCCCGAGTTCACCTGCGGCATTACCGCCGATGAATCCCTGCGATGCTGGGGCGAAGGCGCCGAGTATGTGCAGCAGGCCTTTGCCGGCACCCGCTCCATCTCCAAACTGTGGATCGGCGGTACCAATGTCTGCACGGCAACCACCCGCAAGGCGCTCAGTTGTCATTCGGTAGGGTCAATCAGCCGCTACCTCTCGCTCTGGTCGGAGCCAGTAGATGACGTCGCCATGGGCGAAACGGCGGTCTGCATCGTGCGTGCAGGCGGCTCCGCTGGCACGCCTCGAAAGGCGCGGCGGCGGATGCCCGCCCCCGACTACGAAAATGCGCCGGTAGCCCCGCCCTCCGCCCAGTGACCGCACCGCTGCCAGCGCAGGCCCGCCTGCACCCCGACGGCACCTTGGCCCAGGGACATCGCTTCGTCATCGTCGAACCGGTTCAGGCGCTGCCGGGTGCGATTCGTTACACGGCCTGGGACCTGCAGTTTGGAGACACCTGCGAGATCCTCGAGCACACCTACGGCCCGTGGGCAGACCGGCTGCAGGGGCGTCATGACGTTGTGCTGCGGGGCAGCCAGGCCGCGGCTGCAGCGCACATCGCGGCCGCAGCGATGGAGCATGCCCGAGCAGTCGGCAGATCAAAACACCCGAGCCATCTCCGTCTCCGCGCCGTCTGGAGAGAGAACGGCACCGTCTATGTGGCGACCGATGCGCCGCAGGGCGTGCCACTCCCCGCACAGCCCACGCCCGCGTGGCGATGGCGGGACTGCGAGCCCGTTTTCCGTCAAATCCTCGAAGCGCTCAAGGAACTTCACGCGCTGGGGACCTACCACGGTGGCCTCGGCGCCCACTGCCTCTTCGTCCGCGCAGATGGGATGCCCGAACTGAGACTCGGAGATGTGCGCCTCTCTGATCGCGGCACCGCGATGGCTGTCGCGGATGCTGCCGAGGCCGACCTCGCCGACTTCGCCCACACTTTGATGCGCCTGTTCGGTCCCGCCGGCCACCAGGTCGGCGCAGCGACGGATGGTCCATCGCGCCGCGCCGCGCTCGTCGCTGCTGGGCTTTCGGACGGCTGGGCCGACGCAGTTGTCGCCTTCCGGTCGCATCCCTCGCCCGGAACGGTCGACGCCTTCCTCTCGATGGTTACAGCGCCTCGAACGGCCGGTACGGTTGCGTCCGCGGCCTCCGAGCCCAAGATGGAATCGCGTCTGGATGACGAGGCCTCCGTACCTCCAGTGCGATGGCAAAGCAGCCGCGCCGGCTGGGTGTTAGGTGCAGTCGCAGGCGCAATCCTCCTGCTGGTCATCGCCGCGAAGCTGCTGAACACGCAGGCGGGAGGGGGGCCTGGTTCGGCCAACGCCGCCGCGACCTGGAGGCCGGACGGCACACCGGATCCGGCCGCCTTCGCCTTCGTGGTGCACGAGGGAACAGAATCCTACATGATTCTCGGCCCCGGCTCCGAGAACACCGCCGCTACCGCCCCGCCCGAACTCCTGACGGGGTATGGGCATGCTTTTCGGCCGCTGAACGGTGCTGGCGAACTCGGAGTCTGGGAGCCGTGGCTCGGCAAGGAAGTCTCGATGTTCGGCCCCAAGTCGGAGTGTAGCGCGAAGGTCGGTTCGATCGGCCACCTCGTGAGATTCGATGGCGGGGAGGATGGTTTCGTCGGAACTGACGAAGCACCCGACGGAATCGACAAACTCTCCGATACTCGACTGGCGGAACTGACCTTCGAGCATGCTGGAGACGACCGATTCGTCGCTGCGCGACTTGTCAACGCATCCGGCGCCGGCTGTGATAAGACCATTTGGGGGCGCGTCGCTGAATTGCCGTCGCTAGACGTTGAGCAAGCCCAAAAACCGGATTTCGAAACCGTCAGTTTCCTCGAAACGTCACTTCGAGAACTTCCTGCCTGGGACAGCACCCAAAGAGAGTGGTCAGAGGTTCGAAAGAGTTCTCAATCCGCCGAGCATCCTCCGGACTGGCCTGTCAACTGGGAGAACTATCAAACGACGGACTTCGCTCCCAAGGTTGCAGAACTCTCTCTAGGGAACGGCCCCGAGGTGGTCTGGGCCAATGCTTACGCCGGAGACGGCGACTGCGGGAACTTCACGGGCTCCATCACGGCCATCTGGATTCGCAACTCCGGCAGGGATGACTGGAAGGTCGCGAGCCCGTTAAGCGAGTTTGGAGACACCATCGTGCCCACATCTGCGTTCGACTTAGACAACGACGCCATGCCCGAGATTCTCTTCGGAACGGGAGACGATCTGAAACTCTTTCGTCGCGTCGACGGCGTCTTCCAGCCAGTTCTCGTTCACAATGTGAGCTACCGCGGCTGCGGCTGCTAAAGATGAGCCGAAACGGGTCGAATCAGGCGCGTGCGCTCGCGCTCAGCCTCACCGCTTTTCGAGCACCAGCGTGCCGGCCATCAGGTCGTGCAGCGTCTGCTTCTTCTCGGTGAATGCGGCCATCAGGTAACCCGCGCCGCAAATGATGGTTGACGCAGTTTTTCCAAAGTAGCGGCCGGTTGCGCGTCCGAAACCAAGTCGGTTGCCATGGAGGTCGGCGACCTTGATACCGGCAGCCATCTTGCCGAGGGTGGCCTGCTGCGGGGACGATTCCATGACAGCGTAGTAGGCCCATTGGATCAAAAAGCCCCGCAACCCTTCCACGAGTCCCTGGTCGGAAAACAGCACCCGAAACACCTCGTCAGGATTCGTTTGCCCATTGGGAAGCCGCGACGCACCAAAAGCGGCAAAGCTAACAGCTGCGACAATCAGACCATCGAGAATCGATGCTCCGACCCGCTTCCAGAATCCTGCATAATGCAACCGCGGTCCCTCTAGAAGTGTGGGCGCAGAGCCACCGGCCCGCCCCTGACCGGCGCCCACCTGATGCATGTCTGGCCACTGCAGCCCGCAGCGGTGGGCGATGTCGCGCGGCGAGACCTCAATCGAGCCCAGAAACAGAGGCTGTCCCGGGAGCACAATGGTTGGCCCCTGCACGCGGCGCCGTTCGAACCCCACAAAAGTTCCGTTGCTGCTGCCAAGATCCGTGACCTCGAATCGGTCTGCGAAGAACCGAATCTGGCAATGCCTCCCCGATATCCTTGGAGAATCCATCACGACGCTGCATTCCACGTCTCGCCCGACCGTAATCAACAAACCGAACCTCCTCGCCCGCCCCAAACGACCCTAGCGCCCGCGGCAAAGCACATCGCGCTGCACGATGCCCGTTGGGTATCCTGCCCGGTCCGGTTCTTCAAGGCAATCAGCCGCAGGAGGGGGCGGCGAGCGTGTCCTCTCCACCCCCTGCATCGTGGACGGCTGGATCTACATCGGCGGCTCCTGCGGCCGCTTCTTCGCCTTTCACTAACCCTTCAACCTGACGCAGCTCAGGTCCACCTCCACCGCGTCGGCATCGGCGGCGCAGGTGGTGGGGCAGAGGAGCATGGCGGTCGGGTTGGCACGGTTGTCGAGGTACCAGCCGCCGTCCGGGCCGCAGGCCGCGGCATCGAAGACGGCGGGAACATCGCTGCTCGCGGCGCCCGTGACGGAGCGGACCGAGATGGCCGTGTAGTCCACCTCATACTGGTCGCCGGGCGACGGCAGCGCGAAGGTGCAGGGCACAGGGTCGCTCAGCGAGATGCGTTCGCGCAGCGACGCAAAGAGGGGAGACCAGTCGGGCTCGCAGATGGAGAGCTGCAGGCCGTCGTGAAGGGTCGCGAGCTGCAGGTACTGCTCGCCCCGCCCGTCGCCGCAGGAGCAGGTGTCGCCGAAGATGCCACAGCCGTCGATGTAACCCACAAAGTCCACAATGGCGTGCGAGGTCCAGCGGCCGGCCAGCCCCACCGTCGTGTCGGCAAAGTTGGCGAACTGCGAGGCCATGGTGCTGCCCCGCTCGTCGTCGTCGGTCACAAAGACAAAGTGGACGCGGGAGTCGGGCCGCAGGAAGCCCTGCCACTGCCCCACCGTCCGCATCGCCTCCGCCATCGCCTCGCGGCTGTGGATGGGCTCGCGCACATGCAGAAAGCGGTCGCTGTTGGTGTCGGGGCAGCCGGCCGCGCCACTAAGCGGCGGCGGCACGCAGATCTCGAAGAAGTTGTGCGCCTCCGCCAGGATGGACTGCTGCCGATCGCTGCCGATGAGGATGACCCGGTAGTCCAGCCCCGACCGGCCGATGCCCTCCGCAAACGCATTCAGCTCCGCCTCCACCCGGTCAATCTCATCGCCCATGCTCGGCGAGGCATCGATGACCCAGACAATGTCCACGGGCCGGAGCGCACCGGTCGCGCGAAGCGTGAAATCCTCGCAGCCCGAACCGGCTCCTGAACCGTCGCCGGAGGCATCTTCGGTATCGCCGCCCTGCCCGTCCGTGGCAGTATCGACTGCCGT
>CANMDT010000134.1 GCA_947496715.1 Myxococcales bacterium | reverse complement strand
CCTCGACAAGATTTGGGTCGACGCGCTCGTGCATGACCTGCGCACCCTCCGCTTCACAGTCGACCTCTACGGCGACACCCGCGTCGCGCTCGGCACCGACTATCCCTTCCCCCTCGGTGAGGCGCAGCCCGGCGCCCTGATCCGCTCCGCAGGGTTCGCACCCGACACTCAGCGCAGGCTTCTAAGGGGCAACGCCATCGATTGGCTGGGCGGCGCAGGCCGACCTCTTCAGGATGTATCATGAGTGACAACGCCCGCCTGCTCGCGCTCGATGCCGCCGACCCGCTCGCAGACCTCCGCGCCGAATTTCACCTGCCGATGCATCACGGCGAGCCGCAGGTCTACCTCTGCGGAAACTCGCTCGGCCTGCAGCCCAAAGCAACGCGCGCGGCGCTCGAGCAAGAGCTCGACGACTGGGCTCGTCTTGGCGTGGAGGGCCACTTCCACGCAAAGCACAGCTGGTATGAGACCCATCTGGAGCTGCGTGACAGCCTCGCGCGACTCGCCGGTGCCAAGCCCACAGAGGTGGCCGCGATGGGCTCGCTGACAGCCAACCTCCACATGGCGCTCACCTCCTTTTACCGGCCCACCAGCAGCCGCTTCAAGGTGCTGATGGAGGCGGAGATGTTCCCCTCCGATCGCTACGCCATGGCCTCCCACATCGAGCTCCACGACCGCACCCGTGAAGGGGCGCTCATCGAGCTAGCTGGCGACAGCCGCGGCCTGATCTCCACCGACCGCATCGTCGACGCCATACGCCAAGCGGGCGACAGCCTTGCGCTGATTCTTTGGTCGGGCGTGAACTACTATTCGGGGCAGCGCTACGACCTCGACGCCATCGCCGAGGCAGCCAGAGAGGTGGGTGCCCGCATCGGCTTCGACCTCGCCCATGCGATGGGCAACGTGCCGCTCACGCTCCACGAGACGGCGCCCGACTTCGCTGTCTGGTGCACCTACAAATATCTCAACAGCGGCCCGGGCGGCGTGGGAGGGCTCTTCGTCCACGAGCGCCACCACGGCGACGCAAGCCTCCATCGCCTCGCCGGATGGTGGGGCAACGACCCCGCCACCCGCTTCACAATGGCCCGCACCTTTGTGCCGCAGCACTCGGTAGACGCCTGGCAGGTCAGCAACGCGCCGGTACTCCAGATTGCCGCCCTCCGCGCCTCGCTTGGCCTCTTCGACAAGGCGCCGCTCGACGCCCTCCGCGCCAAGTCGGTCCGCATGGGCAGCGAGCTCCGCACCCTCCTCCAAGAGCGGCTCGGCGACAAAATCTTGCTCCTCACGCCCGCAGCACCCGACGAGCGCGGATGCCAACTCTCCATACGGGTCGGCGATGCCGCTCGACGCGTCTGCGACCAGCTCCTCGAACGCGGCGTCGTCTGCGACTTCCGCGCCCCGGATGTGGTCCGCGCCGCGCCCACCCCGCTCTACAACACCTTCGCAGAGCTCGGGCGCTTCACTGAGACGCTCGCCGCCATCTACGACGAACAGCCTTGGGAGAGGCCCGCATGCTGACAGACCAACGACCCGTCGCGATTGTCGGCGCAGGGCTTGCAGGCAGCCTGCTCGCAGCACTTTTTGCCAAGCAGGGACGCCAGGTGCTCATCGTCGAGCGGCGCAGAGACCTCCGACAGGTGGTGGTCGCCGCCGGCCGCTCCATCAACCTCGCGCTCTCCACGCGCGGCATCACCGCACTGCAGCGCGCCGGGGTCGACGACCTCGTCCTTCCGCTCTGCGTCGAGATGCCGGGGCGGCTCATGCATGCACCCTCCGGCGCGCTGACCTATCAGCCCTACGGAAGCGCAGGGCAGTCCATCCGCTCGGTCTCCCGCCGCGACCTTAACGCCCTGCTGCTCGATGCGGCCGAGGCGGCAGGCGCAACGCTGCAGTTCGAGACAACCTGCGAAGACCTCGACCCTGATAGCGGGATGCTGACGCTGCGCGACGCCGCCTCCGGCGCCCTGGAGCAGGTCGCCTGCGACTTCGTTGTGGGCGCCGACGGCGCAAACTCCGCGGTCCGCATCGCGTTGCGCGGGCGTGGACACCTCACGGACGTGGAGACCACCCTCGAGCATGGCTACAAAGAGCTCAATATCGCGCCCAACGCCGACGGCTCCTTCCGCCTCGAACGGGCAGCCCTCCACATCTGGCCGCGCGGCGATTTCATGCTCATCGCCCTGCCCAACCCGGGCGGCGACTTCACCCTCACCCTCTTCCTCGAGGTCGCAGGAGACCGCGGCTTCGACGCCATCGCGGAGCCGGCCGCGGCGCGCGCCTTCTTCGAGGAACACTTCGCCGACGCGCTGGCCCTCATCCCCGACTTCGATGAGCAGTGGGCCGCTCGTCCCGTCAGCCGCCTCGCCTATCTTCACACCTCGACCTTTCACGCCGGCGCACGCGCCCTGCTGGTTGGCGACGCAGCGCACGCCGTCGTTCCCTTCTACGGTCAGGGCATGAACGCTTCGTTCGAGGACTGCACCATCCTCATGGAGCTCCTCGAAGCGCACGCAGGCACCTTCTCCGGCGACCTCTGCCGCGACTACACGGCCGCGCGCAAGCCCAATGGAGATGCCATCTGCGCCCTCGCGCTCGGCAACTTCATCGAGATGCGAGACAAGGTCGCCTCGCCCTCCTTCCTCTTCCGAAAGCGCATCGAGGCGGCCCTCCACGCGCTCGAGCCCGACCGCTTCATCCCGCTCTACACCATGGTCACCTTCAGCAACCGGCCCTACGCCGAGTCGCAGGAGCGGGCCCGCAGGCAGGACGGGTGGCTCGACGCGGCGCTCGCTCTCATCGGCTGTTCGCTCGAGCAGACAGACCAAGACCCCGCGGCCATCGCGCCCCGCCTCCTCGAGGCGCTGGCGTTACCCCACTGAGCCGCCACTTCTGGCGTCAGCGCCACCTCGGGCTATAGGCGCTCGCATGACCGTTCCACACGACATCCACGCGCTCCGCGTCGCACCGCTCCGCACCATGGAGCGCCTCCTCATGCTCGAGCACACACGGCTCGACACCCGCTTCCGCGCCATCGACCTCGACCGGCTCC
Source organism: Myxococcales bacterium (assembly GCA_947496715.1). Classification (GTDB taxonomy): domain Bacteria; phylum Myxococcota_A; class Bradymonadia; order REDH01; family REDH01; genus CAIWGR01. The sequence continues at coordinate 5,603 of CANMDT010000134.1, read as the reverse complement.
GCTATGCGCTCGCGCTTGCCCGCATGGAACGCATCAGCGGCGAGCATCGCACCATCGACCTCTTCGAAGACATCGCCCCGTTTCGCCACTGGCTCATCGAGCAGCTCGAACACCACGTCGATGCAGCCGGCGAGCGCCCCATCGATTGGGCCGGCCTCGCCCGCGCCATCCCCGAGGTCATGCGCCGCGTCGGTGATGTCCGAACCCGCCTGCTCGAGCGCCATGTTGGAGAGCTCTCCGAGACCCGCTTCGAACACGAAATCCGCCACCGCCAGCTCGTACTCGTCCTCGGCGGCGGCGGCGGCGCCGGCTACCCCCACCTCGGTGTCTTCGCCATCCTCTCCGAGCTCGGCCTCGTTCCCAAGATGATCGTCGGCTCCAGCATGGGCGCCATGCTCGGCCTCTTCCGCGCCAGCATGCGCCATTACGACCCGCTCGCCGTCGCCGTGGCACTCCCCCGTCCCTCCGAGGCCGGACGCCTCTTCTCGCCCTACAGCGGCGTCTCCCGCTTCGGCTTTCCCGGCACCTTCGAACTCAACCTCCGCGCCGTCGCCACCGACATCTTCCGCAACATGCTCGCCAAGGACCTCCCCACCCTGGCCGAGCTCCCCATCCCGCTCCGACCGGTCGTCACAGGCCTGCGCACAGGCGTTGGTGTCGCACTCGGCGAGGTCGAATCGGAGATCACGCGCAGTCGCACGCTCATCACGCCGCTCGCGCTCCGCCGCCGAAGCTGGCTCCTGCTCTCCACCATCCGGCGCATGGTCCAGAACCCGCGCATGCTCTCCAAAATCACCTTCGGACACGACGAAGAGGTGCGCGACTACGACGCCGTCGACGCCGTCGGCTTCTCCTGCGCCGTCCCGGGCATTCTCCACTACGACATCCACGACCCAACCCACCCCTCCATGCGGACCACCCAGCGCCTCATGGAGAGCCGCCAGCTCTTCCGCCTCACCGATGGCGGCGTCGTCAGCAACGTGCCCAGCGAGACGGCCTGGCAGTGCGTCCAGGCAGGCGAAATCCAGAGCCGAAACGCCTTCATCCTCTCCTTCGACGCCTTCGCGCCCGGCGCCAACGCCAACGCGCTCTACTTCCCGGTCCAGCGACTCATCCGAGAGCAGGTCCGCGGCGAGCGGGTCTACGCCGACTACCACCACACCTACCGTAGCCCGCTCGCGGCCGTGCAGGTGCTCGCCAACCTCGACGACATCCAGAGCTGCATCGCCAAGGTCCGCAAGGAGCTCGACCCGCTCCGCACCTACCTCGCCCGTTCGCTGCAGCCGCTGCCCCGCTGGTCCCAACTTCAGGACGCCCACTCGCCATGATCCACTACCGCGTCTCGCTCCCCAACCCGCACGACCACACGCTCGCAGTCGAGCTTCGCATCGCCAACCCCGATCGCCAGACGCGCATTCACCTCCCCGTCTGGACCCCCGGCAGCTACCTCGTCCGAGAGTTCTCGCGCTACCTCAGCGAGCTCACCATCGAGCCTATCGGCGCAGGCAGCGCGACCATCGAAAAGACCGCGAAGGGAAGCTGGCGCATCACCTGCGACGACGCAGACGAAGTCGTCGTACGCTACACCGCCTACTGCCACGAACGCTCCGTTCGGACGCCCCATGTGGACGGCTCCCACGCCTTTTTTACCGGCACCAACCTGCTCTGCTTCGTCGAAGGCCGCACAGACCTTCCACACCGCCTCTCGGTCGACCTGCCGCAGGACTGGCGCATCTTCACCAGCCAAGGCCCCGACGTCGCCGACTTCACCGTCGCCAACTACGACACGCTCGCCGACCTCCCCGTAGAGCTCGGTCCCGACCATCTCGTCGCCTCCGTCGAAATCCTCGGCAAGCCGCACGACCTCGTCTTCTGGGGCGCCGAGCAGACCAACATCAACCTGCCCCGCCTGCTCGACGACACCCGCGCGCTCGTCGAATCCAACGCAGCGATGTTTGGCGGCACGCTCCCCTACGAGCGCTACCTCTTCATCTACCATATCAGCTCCGATCAGCGCGGCGGCCTCGAGCACCTCGACAGCACCGTCCTCGCCGCCATCTGGAAGAACTTCGAAAACGAAGAGAGCTACCGCGACCTTCTCGGCCTCATCTCGCACGAACACTTCCATGTCTGGAACGTGAAGCGCATCCGACCGAAGGCGCTTGGTCCCTTCGACTACCTCGCCGAAAACCACACCACTGGCCTCTGGATCTCGGAGGGCGTGACCTCCTACTTCGACAACCTCAACGCCCTGCGCGCCGAACGCTTCACGCCCGCACATTGGCTCAAGTTTCTCGAGCAGGATCTGCAGCGCTACTTCGCTATCCCCGGCCGCTTCGAGCAGAGCGTCGCACTGGCCAGTTTCGACGCATGGACGCGACTCTATCGTCCCGACGAGAACATCAACAACCGAACCATCAGCTACTACCTCAAGGGGGCGATGGTCTCGCTGGCCCTCGACCTCTCCATCCGCGCGGCAACAGGCGGCAGCAAGCGACTCGATGACCTCCTCGCCCTCTACTGGCAGCGCTTCTGCGAGACGGGGGAGGCCTTCGATGAGGCCGCTGTCGTCCAAGACCTCCGCACCGCCACAGGCCTCGACCTCTCCGCGGAGATTGCAGCCTGGGTCTACGGTACCGAAGACCCGCCCTTCGAGGCGCTGCTCGCAGGCCACGGCGTGGAGCTCCGCATCACGCAGCCGGCAGGAAGCCACACCGGCCTCGAGACCACCGCGACGGCCGAGGGTTGGCGCGTGACGCAGGTGCACAGCCTGGGCGCCAACGCCGGCGGCAACATCTATCCGCAGGATGTGCTCCTGGCGGTCGGCGGCCGCCGGCTGCTCGCAGACGGCACAAAGGAGTGGCTCGCTGCACAGCCAGCAGACAGCATGCTGCCCCTTCACCTCTTTCGCCGCGACCGCCTGGTGGAAACCGAACTCAAACTCAGCCAGCCGACCGGCGCGACCGTCGCCATCGTACCCATCGAGGCGCCGACCGAAGCAGCCGCAGCACTCCGCAAGCGCTGGCTCGGCCTATAGCTCGATGACGAAGCCACCGGGCCAGAGCGGCTCGGGAAGACCGTCGCGGAGCACCAGCGGTGCCTCCAGCAGTGAGCGGTCGCGACGCCCCTCGCCATCGAGCGTGCGGCGGTAGGAGATGGCCGAGACCAGGTGCACCAGGATGCCCACATCGGTCGCGGCATCGTCCACCTGGATGACCCACGGCTTCTGGGCCGCGGCTCCCGAGCGCGCAGCCTCGAAGAAGCGATAGAGGCGGAGCAGCGAACCGGGAGCGGTCCAGGGGACCATCTCGCTCTTGGCGTCGGTGCCGAGCGCCGGCTCGATGATGTAGCCGTCTGTCCGAATCAGGATGCGGCCCGTACCCTCCGGCGCCTTCTCGACAAAGCGGATAGGAGCGGCAGAGAGCCGCCCCTCCTTCCCCGTCAGCGTGTGCAGGACCACGGGCGACCAGCCACCCGCCAGCAGCGTACGCACGATGGGCTGGAACGAGCCGTAGTACAGGTTGCCATCTGCAACGACACTCACCCCTTCGAGCACGCCGCCCGGGCCTCGCTGTTGCTCCACGTTGGCCCACGGGGCCGTTGCAACAGCGCGATCCAGCTCCTCCATCGCAGCGGTCAGCGCAGGCACGCGGTCGCCTTCAATGGCGTCGGGTGAGATCGCTCCCTCGCCCTCAAAATGTGTGGCCCAGCGGCCAGGCCAGGCGAAGCCCAGCTGTTCATCGGCACGGCAGGTCCCGCCAGCCGCGTCACAGGCCACCTGAACCTGCGCCAGCGCGACCTGAACGCCGGTGCTCCGGACGGCAACCGTGCGCAGCCGCATCGTCTCCGCAGGCGGTGCTTCGCCCGCGCCCGGAACCAACATGACGGGCAGTTGCAGCGTGGTGTCGTTAAGGTCGAGCACAGGCGCCGCGACCGCTGCCAAACGCGACAGTTCCGCGCGGTGGCGCTCCAACGAGGCCTTCGACGCAGCAGGCAGCAGCGCCTGGCTCGCGCTCCCCGCCACGACACCCTTCAGCGTCGACAGCCGGGTGAGCAGCGGCCCGCCCCCGTCCCGAACCACGGCCGGCAGCCGCTCCCAGTCCAGCCGGGCAATCAGCGCCGCAGCCTCCCGCTCGCTCCGCCAGCCATCGACCGTCCCGGTGTCGGCTGCCGCAACTTCCACGGTGCAGCCGCTGCCGACAGAACGCAGCAACGCAGCCGCTGTACGGGCCTTCTCGGGCTCACCGGCAATCACAAAGTCGGATTCGACCTGCGCCGCGGCCGCGTCGAGCGAGCCCAACTTCAGACCGCGAAGCCAGTCGGCAGTCGCGACGGCTACAACGCTGCAGCCATCCACCTCGAGGGCGTTCGCCAGCGTCGCGTCCAGCACCCAGTTTGCACGCGCCACGGCCGCCTGAACGCGCACCTCCAGCACCTTGCTCGCTACTCCGTCGCAGAGCGTCGCGTAGGCATCACGAACCTCGCGGCTCACAGGGCGCGAAGCCCTCGCCTGTGCGCCGGCACCCGCACAACCGCTCGTGAGCAGCATCAACGCTACCCAGACTCGACCCGCCCCCAATCCGGCCGCTCGCAGCATCAAGCCCCCCGCTCCACCGTCAGCCCGGTGGCCTCGGCGAATCGCTCAACAATCATGTGTTTCGCAAAGGCAGCGATGCCCTCGCGACGCTTCCGGGCAACCAGACCATCCCCGCGAAGGCGAAGGAGGTCGAGATCAATGGTCCCCTGATCGGTATCAACCGTCAGCGCAAAGGTCTGGTAGCGGTAGCTACGGAGCCTACGCAGCCGCAGCCGGCGCACCTCCGACCAGACGACCGAGACCTTCTGCTCGCCACCGCCCGAAAGCGGCGCGCCCGGGACAAACCAGGTGAAGCCCTCATCCGTCACCGTGAGCAGTGTCCCGCGCGCCACACGAACATACCAGACGGCCACAAAGGCGGCCGCTGCGTAGAGCACCACCGCCAGCGCCGCGATCACCTGAAGCTTCATCGAACCCGCAAACACGTGGGGCAGTTCGCGGAGCGCCACATGCGCCTTGCGGAGCACCAGCCGTAACCACATGCCAGGCAGCGCCAGCCCGACCAACCACGAGGCGAGCAAGATGACCCGTTCGGAGCGAGGGAGCGGAAAGGTGAAGGTCTGTGAGGCCATGGCGTGCACGCTGCGGAGGGTCCGCTCGCTCATAGGCCAAGCCGCCAGTCGGAGCAACGAACTTGCTCCGGTGACAGCAACTTGCGTCTTCCTCAAACTCCTTGCATCCAAGAGGGGCCTCCTGCTCTACGGGACCCATGTCTGCCACCAACGACCCGTCGCTCTCGCAGCGAAAACTCGACCACCTCACCCTCTGTGCAACCGCGGAGGTCGAAGCGCGCGAGAAGTCGACGCTGCTCGACGATCTCACGCTGCTCCACAACAGCCTCCCAGAGCTTGAACACAGCGCCATTGACCTCAGCTGCGCCTATGCAGGCAAGCGGCTCAGCGCACCGCTCCTCATCACCGGAATGACGGGCGGCGCAGAGCGGGCACGCGACATCAACCGCCGCCTCGCGGCCACGGCAGAGCGGTTTGGCATCGGCTTCGGCGTC
>CANMDT010000133.1 GCA_947496715.1 Myxococcales bacterium | reverse complement strand
CCGACTGGCTCCCGCGCGCAGCAGCGTCGCTCATCGCAGGCGGCGCTGCGCACGACGCACTTACTGCCTGCGCCACCGAGGCCGAGCGGAACGCCCTGCCCGACCTTGCGCTGCAGTTCCATCGCGCTGCAGCCGACCTCTCCTTCGACGCTGTCGACTCCTGGCTCGCACTTGCCCGGGCAGCGGAGGCGACAGACGGTCCTGCCGCCGCAGCCGACCTCCTCGACAAGGCCGCCGCGCAGGCAACCGACCCCGACGCCAGCGCGGTGCTCACCTTCCATGCGGAACAGCTCCACGAGGCGGCGCTGCCCCCCGAGGCAAAGGCCGCGCGGGCCACGCTCGACGCCGCACTCTCGGCTATCAGCAAGGCAGCGTCCGACGCAGGCGCCCCGGCCGACCGTGCCGCACTCGCAGCAGCCCGCGCAAGCTGGCTCATCGCCCACGGCGACCTTGAGCGGGCTGCAGCCTCACTTGCAGAGGCTGCCGAACTCGACCCCTCCTCTCGGGTCGCCTTCCAGGTCGCCGGAGACCTCGCACTCGCCCAAGATGACGCAGCCAAGGCGGTCACCGCCTACCTCACCGCCCGGGTCAACCAGGAGCCCGCGGCCGACCACGCCCACCTCTGTGGCGCCGTGCTGCCCGGTGAACCCGGCACCGAGGCCAGCGCGACCATCCGCTACACCCTCCGCGCAGCCCGCGCGCTCGAAGCGGTCGGCGCAGAGGAGGAGGCCTTCGAGACGCTGATGAACGGCCACCTCGAGGAGGAGACCTCCGAGTCCCCGCTGCTCGGCCTCGCCCGCATCTCACTGCTCCGTGGCAACACCGACGCGGCAACCTCCTACCTCGCCGCCATCCGGCGGCTCAGCGATGCAGCGGGCGAGATCCCCTCGCCAGCCTACCTCGCGCTCCTGGCCAAGCTCCAGGTAGAGCCCAGCTAACTTGGCTTCTGCTCGCCGGGCGGCTGCCAGAGGCCCTCGTCCGGCAGAGCGGCTACTGCCCTGCGGGCGGCTGCCAGAGCTCGATGCGGTTGCCTTCTGGGTCGGTCACCCAACCGAAGATGCCATACTCCGAATCGCTCACCTCGTCGTCCACGTTGCAGCCCTCGGCGCGCAGGGAGGCGACGAGCGCGTGCAGGTCGGCGACCCGGTAGTTCACCATGAAGGAGGAGCGCGTCTTCGCAAACTTGCTGCTCTCCTGCGCGAAGATGGACCAGACGGTCGAGCCCGTGCCGGTCGGATTCTCCGGCCCATTCCACGAGAAGACCGAGCCGCCCCACGGCTCAAGGCCAACGCCCAGGTGCAGCTTGTACCAGGCGCGGAGCGCCTCAGGGTCACGCGAACGAAAGAAGATTCCGCCTACGCCGGTAACCCGCTGCATTCGGAGACTCTTAGTTGCCGGAGCCCGAGCCAGCGCCCGAACCCTCTAGCAGGAAGGGGCAGGTCTCGCCGGGGATGAGGGTCACGCGCTCGGTGTCGTACTCGGCCTCGAAGATCCAACCGGTCTTCTCCACCGCGCCCGCGGGGTAGTTGAGGGTGCGGTCGCCGCCCAAGAGCTGGCAGAGTAGTATGCCCGGCTGGCCCGCCGTGAGCGCGATTTCGACATTGCAGTCGGCCTTCAGGATGGCGCCCTTGAGCGTGCCGCTGAAGGTGGTGCGGTTGTTCTCATCAATCGCCGAGGTGCCGGTGATGTTGAGCTCCTTGATGGGGAAGATGATGACATCCTTCGGGTCGGGCGGATTGTTGGGCGCCAGCGCCGGGAAGTTGATGCTGAGCGTCGTGGTCGAGGCGAAGGCGCCATTTCCGTCGGTGAGCGCCTGCGCCTGCACGGGCTCCGTCGCGCCCGGCTCCCAACCGCGCGAATCCCACGTGTAGGTGCCGCAGGCTGTGTCGAGGACGCAACCGCCGCCGCCGCCGATGGAGAAGATGGCGTTCGGGCGGTCGTCGTTGAAGCCCTTGGTGGTGACCACGATGTGGAGCAGATTCGCGTTGATGTCGCGGTTGATGAGCGTGCCCAGAATCGGGCCGAGACCGGCCGGCTTCAGGATGCGGGCGTAGGTCACGCGGTAGGAGGTCGGCGTGTAGCTGTCGCCGCAGAGCGCCGTGTCCTCGCTGCAGACTGCGCCGCCCGAACCCTCGTTGGTAGTCTGGCAGGTGGGGCCGGCATCGCCGCTGCCGCTGCCGTCTGCGGTCCCGGTGTCGGTGGTCTCCTTCGTGTCGCTGCCACAGGCGCCAAGGAGAAGAAGAGAGGCAAAGGAGAGCGTGCGCAGGGAATGCATGGAATGACTCCGAAGAGGAAGAGAGAAGAGGTCGGCGATTAGGCGCGGGTCGGAAAGGCCGTCATGGCCTCGAAGGCTGCAATGCGATCTTGAATCTCGCCCTGCGTCAGGGAGCGGAAACGGTCTACGCTGAACTTCTCGACCGAGAAGGAGGCCAAGGCGGAGCCCGCAACGACCGCGTGGCAGAGCGTCGGCCACGAGGTGTCGCCCGATGCTGCAATCAGCCCCATGAAGCCGCCCGCGAAGCAGTCGCCGGCACCCGTCGGGTCAACAACCTGCTCCAGCGGAAAGGCCGGAACGAAGAAGAAGTTACCCTCGCTGTAGAGGAAGGCGCCATGCTCCCCCCGCTTCACAACGACGAGCCGCGGGCCCATCGCTGAGATGGCCTTGGCAGCCGTGATCACATTCGGGGTCTTCGCCAGCTGGCGCGCCTCTGAGTCATTGAGCACGATGCAATCCACCCGCGCGAGCACCTTCTTGAGGTCCTCGAGCGCGCCCTCAATCCAGAAGTTCATCGTGTCCATTGCGACGAACTTCGCGCCGTGCGCCTGGTCGAGCACGTGGCTCTGGAGCGACGGGTGGATGTTGGCGAGGAAGAGGTAGGGCGCCGCTGCGTAGTCCTCGGGCAGCTCCGGCCGAAAGTGCTCAAAGACATTGAGCTCCGTCAGCAGCGTGTCGCGCTGGTTGAGGTCGTAGCCGTAGCGACCGGCCCACCGGAAGGTCTTACCGGCCACCCGCTGAAGCCCCCGCACATCCACATCGTGGTTGCGCAGCAAATCCACGGAGCTCTCGGGGAAATCGTCGCCGACGATCCCCACAAAGCCCACGCGTCCAAAGAACGAGGCCGCCAACGAGAAGTAACTCGCTGAACCGCCGAGCGCGAGCTCCACTTTTCCGAACGGGGTCTCGACATCGTCAAGACCCACCGAACCAACAACTGACAGATTCATCGCTTTGCTCCGCCTTTCCAAAGGGCAACCGCGTCGGGCTACCACAGCGGGCGCACCGTGGCAAACGACGCAGCAGCAGACTGACCCGCCCCGCCCTGACCGTCGTGCCTTTCGGTTGCTTCCACCGCCCGATGCGTTACCCTGCTCCAAGGAGCGTGGCATGGAGCACTACGACCGAAAGCGCGCGCTGCGCAGCCGCAATCGACGAGCCGGTGCGCTCCTCGCCACCCTTGCGCTCCACCTGCTGCTTGGCCTGCTCTTCGCCGCCTCCGGTGAGCCTCCGCGGCCGACGACAGGGGCCGACACCGTCCCCTTTGTCATCGCCCCGCCCCCCGCGCCGCAACCGCTCGCAAACTACGCCAGCCTAGAGCCAAAGGAGCAGACGGAGCGGCCGCCCGACGAGGCCAACTTCATCTCCCAGTTCAACCAGCGGGCCGAACGCGAAACCACCGCGCGCAAGTCGCAGGGAGCCGGCGAATCTACTACGCCAACGCGCGAGCGGGAGCCGGGACGAGAGGCTGCGAAGGCTGCCAGCGAACCCGCCGCCGCCCCCAAGGGGAAACCCGGCGAATCGCAGTCACCCGCGCCGGCCTCCGCCGTGCAGCCCGAGACAGCACGCCCGCTCTTCGTCTCCCCCGGCGGCGGCAAAAACGGCGAGGCCGAGGCCGGCGAAGGTGTGGGACCAGGCTCGCTCGCGCTTCGCGACTTCAAGCCCCGCTACGACGCCCTGCAGCCCCGCGCCGCCCGCTCCGGCAGCGCGATGGAGCGCGACTACCTGCCGCTGCCCGAGAGCGACCGCAGCCGCATCAACGCACTGCAGAGCACCTACTGGAGCTTCTTCGATCGGGCCAAGTCACGGCTTCAGCGCAACTGGAACCCCTCCCGCGTCTTCCGACGCTTCGACCCCGAATTCCGCAAGCTCGGCAGCGAGCGAACCACCGTCGTCAAAATCACGCTCCAGCAGGATGGCGCCATCCTTGAGGCCGCCGTCAGCCACAGCTCCGGCCTCGACTTTCTCGACCAGGAGGCCCTCCGCGCACTCCGCGCCGCGAAGCCCTTCAACAACGTCCCGCCGGGCATGCTCGACCAGTTTGGTCGCGCCACCTTCGAGTGGGCCTTTGTCGTTACGCCGGAAGGCTCGAGCACGCGGTGGCTCGGCCGCTGAGGCGGCCGACCGACGCTACGAAATCTTCGCCAGGTGGGCCTTGTAGCCCTCGGCATCGAGCAGCGCCTCGGCACCGCCCGAGACCCGAATCTTCACGAGCCAGGCGCCGCCGTAGGGCTCACGGTTGAGCACCGAGGGGTCAGCAACCACCTCAGCGTTTACCTCCACCACTTCGCCCGCAACCGGCGCGAAGAGGTCCGAGAAGGTCTTGACGCTCTCAACAACGCCGAAGGTCTCGTTGGCCGCCAGCTGACGACCCACCGCGGGGAGCTCAACATAGGTGACGTCGCCGAGCGCATCCTGCGCGTAGTCGGTGATGCCCACCGTCGCGATGTCGCCCGAGAGGTCGGCCCACTCATGTTCAACGGTGTAACGGAGGGTGTCGGGGATGGTGAAGCGGTCGATGCTCATGGCGGGCTCCGTCGGCAGTGAATCTAGAAAACGGTCGTAGCGGGCTGCGCGCGACTAGCCAACCCGCGGGCGGCTGTAGAAGGCCTTTTTGGTCACGGTCGCCGGCACGCGGCGGTCGCGGATGCCGATGAGGAGCTCCTCGCGATCGGCGACCTCCCGCTCCACATAGCCGAGACCGATGGAGACGCTGCCAAGCGTGGGCGCGACCGAACCGGAGGTGATTTCGCCCACCTGCCGCTCGCCGTCAAAGATGGGGTAGCCGTGACGCATCACCCCCTTCTCGGTCAGCACGAATCCGCGCAGCACCCGCGCCGGCCCGGCGGCCCGCTCTGCCAGCAGCGCGTCGCGGCCAATGAAGTCGGCCTTGTCCCAGCCAACCACCCAGCCCAGCCCGGCCTGAACCGGGGTCGTGCTGTCGTCGATGTCCTGACCGTAAAGCGCAAGGCGCGCCTCGAGCCGGAGTGTGTCGCGGCAGCCGAGCCCCGCGAGCTTGAGCCCCTCCGGCTGACCGGCTGCAACCAGCGCATCAAAGACCGGCACTGCATGATCGCGCGGGATGTAGATCTCGAACCCATCTTCGCCCGTGTAGCCTGTGCGCGAAAGCAGCACCCGCACGCCAGCCAGCTCGGCCCAGGCCACATGGAAGGGCGCCGGCAGCACAACGCCTGCACCCACGACCTGCTGCACGATGCCAACCGCCTTCGGCCCCTGAATCGCCAGCTGCGCCCAGGCGTCCGAGTCGTCCGTCACTTCGGCCTCGCCGCCAATCTGCGCCCGAATCCAGTTGGCATCCTTGTGACGGTTGGCGGCGTTCACGCAGATGAGCCACTCCTGCTCGCCGAGCCGCGCGACGATGAGGTCGTCCACAATACCGCCATCGGGACGGCACATCGCGGTGTAGAGGGCCTTGCCGACAGGGAGCGCAGCACAGCGGTTGGTCACAAGCCGGTCCACAGCCGCTGTTGCGCCCGGGCCGCGGACGAAGACCTCGCCCATGTGGCTGACGTCGAAGAGGCCCGCGGCCTGCCGCACGGCGTGGTGCTCGTCCACGATGCCCGAGTACCACATCGGCATCTCGAAGCCGGCGAAGGAGGCAAAGCGGGCGCCTGCAGCCACATGGCGGTCGTGGAGCGGGAGGCGGGTCGTGGGGGTCGATGACATGGGGCTTCCTTGCGGGTGGCGAAAACTAGAGGCTCCAGGCCTGCGCAGCCGGGCGAGGCATGCCGAGGCGGCGGCGGAGCATGGCGGCGACGAGGGTGTTCCAGAGGAGCATCGCGACGGTCATGGGGCCGACGCCGCCGGGCACGGGCGTGATGACGCCGGCCCGCGCGTGGGCCTCTTCGAACTCCACATCGCCCGTCAATTTGCCCGTCGGGAGCCGGTTGATGCCCACATCGATGATGGCGGCGCCCGGCTTCACCCAGCTTCCGCGTATGAGGCCCGGCACGCCGGCCGCAACGATAACAACATCGGCCTGCGAGATGCATCCCGCGAGGTCTTCGGTGAAGCGGTGACACATCGTCACCGTCGCGTCGGCTCGCACCAGCATCTGCGCGACCGGCCGCCCCACGATCACGCTCCGGCCGACCACCACCGCACGCTTGCCAGACAGCGGCACACCGGCCGCCTCGAGCAGCAGCATGCAGCCCGCCGGCGTGCAGGGCTCGAGCAGCGAGCGACCCGAGAAGAGCTGGCCCAGGTTGAGCGGGTGAAAGCCATCCACATCCTTGCGTGGGTCAACGGCGGCGATGATCCGGTTCTCCGAAATCCCGCGTGGCAGCGGCAACTGAACCAAGATGCCATCGACCGTCTCGTCGTTGTTGAGCTCCTCCACCAGCGCCAGAATCTGGGCCTCGGTGACGGTCGCGTCGAGGTGGTGATGCCGCGACAGGATCCCAACCTCTGCACAGGCCCGCACCTTGCCGCGGACGTAGACCTCGCTGGCGGGATCGGCGCCAACGCGGACCACGGCGAGGGTGAGCGTGATGCCCTGCTCGGCGAGCAACGCCGTCTGCTCCCGGATGGGCGCCTTGACGCGCTCAGCCACCAGCTTCCCGTGGAGAATGCCGTTGGTGACGGCCCATGAGTCCTGAAGGTGCGGCATGTCGGGCGCTCCGGATTGCGTGCGGGCCGCCCCTACCACGCCGCGACGGGCGCCGCAAAGCAGAACGGCCGGTTAGCCGAAGAGCCAGGGGCGCTGCGAAAGCCCCGATTCATAACGGAGCAGGTAGTACTCGTCGCTGAGTGCATAGCGCAGCAGCGCGGTGCAGCGTGCGCTCGAGGTGATGACCTCCTGCGTCTGCGGCTGCTCGAGACGGCCGTTCCACCCCTCTGCCACAAGAATCTCGGAGATGGCGACCGAGACATCGCCGCAGAAGACAAGGCCGAGACGGTCGCCCAGACGCGACGGCAGCAGCGACCAACCAGCCGGCACGCCGCGAATCAGGTCGGGGTTCTCGCGGAGCGCCGCTGCCGCAGCGCGCCGGGGAGAGTGAAGCAGCAGGCCGGCGACATCGTCCGAGAGCGGGCTGCCGCCGGCTACCTGCATGTCGAGCCCCTTGATCGCCACCGCCACAATGAAGTCCTGCACCCGCTGGTCGTCGACCCACGAGAGCGGCACGACGGCAGAGAGCGCCATGCCAGCGGTGTAGCCAGCCCAGAAGCGGGCACCGAGCTGGTTCTGCGGTGTAACGCGCGCAGCCGGCACAGCGAAGGTCTTCGGCTCGAGGCCGATGACGCCGTTGGTGTGACTGCCAAAAACCACCTTGGGAGGCTCGATCGCGAGCCAGTTGCAGGCGCCCTGAAGGTAGGCTTCGAAGGCTGCAGACTCGTCGCCGCGGAGCCGTACCGACGGGTAGTCGCGCCGGTTCGGCGCAGAGCGAGACAGCACCTTCTCTGCCAGCGGCATCATGCCCCGCAGCGTCTCCACATCGGCCGTCGAGACGAGGTCGTGGGCGCCGTGCCGCCAGGCCACCGCCGTCTCGAGCTCCTGTGTGGGGTCGCGCAGCGCGTTCGGGTCGCCCGTATCAACGTTGGCGCCGAAGGCCCGACGAATCTGGCGGGCAACGCGGAGCCGCGCCGCATCCTTCATCTCTTCGTAGAGGTTGTCGAGCTCCTGCGCGGCCTCGTCCCAGATGCTGGCGTCGCCAAGCTGCAGCGCGGTCAGCACCTTGGTCACCGCGTCACGAACCCGGCCCGGCTGCTGCCCCGCAGCGCGGGCCTCGCGCAGCAAGGTCTTGGCAACGGGCCCCCGCGCACGCCGCGCCTGAGCGAAGGCATCCTCTGCCTCCCGGAACCGCCGCAGCACCGAGAAGTTGAGCTCGCCAACATAGCACCAGAGCTCACCCAGCGTCTCTGCTGCAAGGTCGAGCCGGTTCTCCGCGAGCAGCCCCGCGAGCCGGTCGGCAAAGACCTGCGCGCCCTGGTTGACGCGGTAGAACTCCTCGAGTCCCGAGAGCGGGATCGCCCGGTCGGGGAAGGCCTCGAAGAGCCTCCAAAGAATCGCCTCGCCCTCTGCAGGCCTCTTGAGCCGGGCCCAGTAGGTTTTGGCGAGCAGGATCCAGCTCCGCTGGTCCGCAACTTCGGGTGGCTGCGGGAGCTCGCCCTCGAGCAGTTCGACGCAGCGTTGCGGGTCGCCGAAGCTGCCGTGGGCGCTCGCGAGCCGCATCGTCCATTCGCGTGAGCGTGGGATGAGGCTATGGGCCTCCTCGAGCGCCGCAAGCGTGCGCGCCTTGTCGCCGCCCTGCCCCTGGTGGAGGCTGGCGAGGCGGCCGAGAAGCTCCACGCGGCCCTCGCCACGACAGCCCGAAGCGAGGCAGTCCTCGATGGTCGCGCGGGCCGCCTCAAGGTTGCCGCCAAGCTCTTCGAGCCGCGACTTGTCGCGGGCATAACTGGTCTCTGCCGGCGCGTAGAGCACCGCCACACCGAGCGCATCGATGGCATCGGAGGGGCGCTTGAGCTGCTCGAGCGCACGGGCGCGGCGGGCCGCAAGTGCGGCGCAGCCATCGGGGGCCGGCGGCGCCTCCAAGAGGT
>CANMDT010000132.1 GCA_947496715.1 Myxococcales bacterium | reverse complement strand
ATACGGGCGTCTGCGCGGCGTCGCGCTGCACCAGCCTTGCGGGCCGCTCCGCCCGCTCCCGCCGAACCTCAAACCGCTCGCCCTGACGCTCCGTGCTCCGCTCCAGTGCCTCAAGAGCCTGCACCGCCTCGCGGTCCAGACCGGCCGCGCGGGCTGCATCATGCCGCAGCTGCCAGCGCACCTCGTCGGCCCCCTCAATCGCCGGCAGCGTCGCTGCCAGACGGTAGGCCTCCGCAGGCCGCCGCTCCACCAGCGCCCGCGCCTCGAGGAAGTCTGTCACCACCTTGGCCGGCGGCATGGCCTCCGCCTGCACCGACGGCACCATCAGGGCTACTGCCAGCATCAGCCAGCAGATGCTGACCCCTTCGAACCTCTTTGCTCCTGCCATGACCCGCTCCGCCTGTTTCGTCCGTCCCTAAAGCAAACCCGCACGAAGTGGTATTCAAACCGCTCACCGTGCCGCACCCATCGACGCTGTTGCTCATCATCTCTACAAGTTCGCTCGGCGCCCGTTTGCTTCCGCGCGGCGACCAGCACAACGAGCAGCACCCGAAGCACGCCTGCCCCCACCATCCCCGTTGCACCCATCAGCAGTATCCGCATCGCAGCCTCGCGTTTGGGCACCGCAACCGCAGCTCCAGTTCGTCCGTAGCCAGCTCGGGTGGCGCTTGCCAACCAAGCCGCGAGTGATGCCGCTTGACCGGCCCGCGCCCGCCGCCGTAGCCCGCCAACGCAGCCCCTCACGGCCGCCACGCAGCAGAAAGAGCTCCATGTCCAACCCCAGCAGCCAGCCCATCGCCGGCGCGCGGAACGCGCTCCTCCTCCTCACCGCGTTGAACCTGCTCAACTACATCGACCGCTATGTGCCGAGCGCCGTCAAAGAGCTCGTCAAGGTCGACCTCAACCTCACCGACACCCAGACAGCGCTCCCGCTCACCTCCTTCGTCTGGGTCTACATGCTCGCCAGCCCCATCTTCGGTGCGCTCGCAGACCGTGTCTCCCGCCCCCGCCTCATCGCCGCAGGCGTCCTCCTCTGGTCGCTCGCCACGGCAGGGGCGGCCCTCTGCACCTCCTTCACCTCCTTCCTCATCGCCCGTTCGCTCGTCGGCGTCGGAGAGGCCGCCTACGCCACCCTGGCCCCGGCCATGCTCTCCGACCTCTACCCCGCAGACCGACGCAACGCGGTCCTCACCCGCTTCTACATTGCCATCCCTGTTGGCTCCGCGCTCGGCTTCGTTCTCGGAGGCTTCGTTGGCGCCCGCTGGGGCTGGCAGTCTGCCTTCCTCGTCGCAGGCCTGCCGGGCATCATCGCTGCCGCCTTCGCATGGCGCCTGCCAGACCCGCCGCGTGTCGTCTCCGTGGAGGAGGCTGCCGCGCCGCAGCCGAGCTGGGGCTCCGCGCTCCGCATCCTCGCAGCCAACCGCCCCTTCGTCACCGCCGTCGCCGGCTACACCGCCGTGACCTTCGCCTCGGGCGCCCTCGCCGACTGGTATCCCTCCTACCTCCACCGCAGCATCGGCATGGATGTGGGGCGCGCCGGCATGGTGGTCGGCGGTACCGCCGTGCTCGGCGGCCTCGGCGGGACCATCCTGGGGGGGCTCCTCGCCGACCGCATCCAGCAGCGCACCCGTCAGCCCTATCTGGCCGTCGCAGCCTCCTCGATGGCCCTCGCCGTCGCCTTCACCGCCGCCTCGCTGCTGCTCCGGAACGAGGCCGCCGTCATCGCCTGCATCTTCTTCGCCCAGTTCTTCATGTGGTTCTACAACGGCCCCATCAACGCCCTCATCGCCAATGCTACGGGGAGCGCCCTTCGTGCCCGCGCCTTCGCCCTCTCCATCCTCGCCATCCACCTCTTCGGCGACTCCATCTCGCCCACCATCGTCGGTCGGCTCTCCGACATTTTGGCTGGGGCAGGGAGGGTCGAACCGCTCGCAACGGCCCTCTGGCTTGTCCCGGTTTCCATGGCCGTCGGCGCAGCCATCTGGGCCTGGGGCTGGCGCCGTCTGCCTGAGCCGGCAGCCTCGTGAAGCAACCCTGGGAAGGTGGGCATGGATGCGCTCTGAAGGAGCGCCGCAGCGGCCCTGGTTGAGGCCCGTCGCGACCTCTGCGCAGAGGTCGAGGCTGCGCTCCGCGAGGTCTGACGGAGGCCCGATTCACCCGTGGCATTCGGTGTGAATCGGGGCGTCGTCATCGTCGATACGGCAGTCACGCGCACGGCTCTAAGGTACGACGGTTGCACACAGGCGCCGCCCAGCACGGCCGACCCCAAATGGCCGTGACAACTTGCATTCTTGGCCCTCGCTGTCAGAGTTGCGCCCCTCCGCTCTCGCCTCGCGACCGCCAGCCGTAATACCCCGACCGGCTCACGCCCAGAATCCGGCACATCGGCACAACAGAAAAGTGGCCCTCCTCCGCCAGGATGAAGCGGTAGCGCTCCACTACCGCTGCTCCCGAGCGAAGAGGGCCGTCGCTTTTTTTAGTATGTCACGCTCCTCTTTAAGCCGCCGGTTCTCGCGGCGGAGCGTTGCGAGCTCTGTCCGTTCGCTCATTGTCAGCGACGTTTCGGGGGTCTTGGCCGCGGCAATCCAGACGCGCAGAAGCGTGTCGCCGATGCCAAGATCGCGAGCCGTCTGCGCGATGGTTGTCTGGCTTGATGTTGCAAGTCTGACGGCGTCGGCACGGAACTCATCGGTGAACTTGCGGCGGGGTCTACGGGCATTCGGTTCGGTCATGACGGGTCTCCAGGAGGGTGACTGCCCTACCTTAACTCAACTGTCCGTTCTCATGATACCGCCCAGAAGTCCAATCAAAATGGAACCTACTTGGGCTTGCGCGGCAACGCCGTCACCAAGCCATCTCCGATTCCCTCCAGATGGCGCCGCCGAGCCCGATGAGCGTGAAGGTATTCTGGTGAATCGAGGTCTCGGCCACGTTGAACCCGAACCCTCCGACTAGGATGGCCAAGACGCCCATAAAGGTGAGAAGCAGTGCTACGCCCTCGGGTGCCTCCGTGGCAGGCAGCGCAGCCACTGGGGCCCCGCCATGTGTTGACACGGCTTGTGACGGCTGCGGCAACGGCGACGGTGTCACGGTTGGCTTCTCCTCGCTGGTCGAGAACATGGGTACAGCGAGCGCGACGATCAGTCCCACGAAGCCAAAGAGGCCTGCAAGGAGCATCCAGGGGAATTCCGTATCATTCATCGTGGCATCCTTTGCTCGGGGGAGGGCGCGCCGCAATTTGCGACCTTCAATTGCCTCCCCTGTCCCGGACCCGCGGTCAATCGACCCGGTGAAATGAGGTGATACCCTCCCCAGCACCACCCAGCGGGGGCCCGAAACATGCCCATCCTCTAGGTCGATAGATTCCGGGATTAGATAACTGCCCGCCGCTCTGCCGCATCGGCGTCGAGACGGCATTTGATGCGCTGCAGCTCCGTCACCACGGCGCAGTTCTCGCTACGGGTGGCGCCCATGAGGCATCTTAGAGGAGCAACGAGTTGGTTGCGAGTTGACTTTACGCAACCAGCGGCAGCCCGCTCAAGGTATGTGTCAGCTCAACCGGTCACTCGCGTGGGCTTGCAAATCGGGCAAGTCTTGTTCTTGCACTTTAGTCGAATCCACGCGGCGTTCAGACTAGCGTTGTCACGGACATTCTTGCTGAAAGAATTGAGCTTTGCGGTGCTGTGCAAGAGCCGCTCGCAGGCGCAGCCATCAATCATCTTAGAAATCTCTGAGTGAGCCTTTGGAAGAATAGAGTAGGCCGCAGAGAACTTTGCGTAGATGTTGTCTTGGCGTGCCATCAGCTCAGTGATGACGAAGTGAGAGTCGAAAACCAGTCCGACGGGAATGGTGTGAACGATCTCGGAAATTGCTGCCTGGATTTCCGTAATGTGTGGATTTGCGTTCGAACCTGCCATCTCACCCTCCATCAGTTTTGGGAACTACGCTCCTCTACCCCGCCGCGCAGCGCAATCCAACCAAAATCGAACCTACTTCGGCGGTCGAAGCAACACCTCCACCAACCCCGCGCCGATACCCTCCAGATAGTCCCCCCACTCCGCCTCGTCGCGCACCGTTTTGGGCGGAGGGAAGGGTGCCTGCAACAGGTGCAGCACCACCTTCGGATGCTCGCCGGGCGCATTGAGACTCTCGCGGGTGAACGGAGACTTCGGGTGAGAGGCGATGCGTGCCGACCAATAGGCTGAGTCATTGGGTGAGTCGCCGTTCGTCATGGAAAGCGGATACACCAACGCCACGGCATCGGGCCGCACTTTGTTGATCAGCGAATAGGCAAACAGTTGGTACTGGTCCGCGGTGCTCGAGCCAGGCGTACCGAGCTTGTACTTGGCGTCGACAATGACCGTTCCGACCTCCGGCAGGCGTACCGTCAGGTCGGGCCGGCGCTCGGAGCCGAGCCCCTGCCAGGGTGGCTTCATGCCTTGCTGCGTGCTGACGGCGACGCCCGCAGCTTCGAACGCCTGCTCCAGGATGCTCTCCCACACCTTTGGTGTGTCGACCGTCCAAACGGTCATCGAGCCTTCTTGCGTCGCCTCGCCCGTCTCCACGCTCTCGGCGCGGAGGATGCGGCGAGCGAGGTCGAGCGGCCGCTGCCACTCCTGCTGCAACCGTGTGAGGCGGAGTCTATCTGCAGTGGCGCGGGCCACGGGCAGGGGTAGCGAGGGGATGCTCCGCAGCTGCTCCCGCATGGTCATGGGATGCACCTCGCTTCCGCTCCCGAAGAGGCCCTCGGTGCCAATGCCGAGCGTGCTGCGAAGCGTGCCGGAGGCGACCACATCGAGGGCGGTGACCAGCACCCGGAAGAGGGGCGTGGCTTCCACGAACTCATCAAAGCGGCACTCCAAGAGCGGGATGCCGGTCATCTCATACTCGAGCACGCCGCGGTCGGTGATGCGGCCGCGAATGGCCGCGAGCCGGTCTTCTTCGGGCACGTAGCCCTTACGAATGCGATGCTGCAGCCGGTGCATCTCGTTCACAAAGTCGAGCTCGGCGAGGAGCGCGAGCGGGTCGATTTCGTGTGCAGCGCGCGCGGCATCGAGGAACTGCCCCGCTGATTCCTCACCTCCTCCGTCGGTCGCCGCAGAGCGGAGCTCGCCGGCACGGAGACAGAGCCAAGCAAGGTCGCGGAGGGCGGCCGTGAGAGCCTTGGCTGCACCCTCCGGGGAGGGCATCTGCCTCCCGGTGGATGGAGCGCTGCGTTCATTCACGAGAGTGAAGGTGAGAGCGCACTCCACCGGGAGACTTGTTCCGGAAGTGAAAGCCCAATCTTGGACGCTGTCCTCCTCGTCCAACACCGCGTCTCCAACACTTGTTGAACTCGCTGATGCCTGCCGAGATTTGCGCCAGTCCGAACGCCTGTCGCGCAGTTCGGAAATCATGACGTCGATGGCCGGCTCCGACGAAAGGCTAACCGAGAAGTTCAGGCTGCGCCCCTCTTGCAGCAGTAACGTGAACACCTCGCGGCCCTGCTGTTCGGAGCGATAGACCTGCTTGGCATCAAGGAAGGGGTCTGCGGGCCAGGCCTTGGGATAGACGAGGACGGAGACGGCAAAAGTGCCGTCTTCGCTCCGATAGGCGTAGAGGCCGCTGCTGCCGCTACCGCCCTCGACGATGAGTCGACGGGGGGCGCTCACGGGTTAGAGCGTTCCAGTGTGTTGGAGGTGAGGTTTCTTGAACCCGCTGTCCCCAGAGAAAAAGACAGCAATTCTGCGGCCAATGATTGCTGCGTCCGAAGAGTCACCTCCTACTTCGAAAAAGGTGCTCGGATCCTTCACCAGATGGCGGGTTAGGCCGTTCGATTCAATGACATCCATGAGCTGCGGCAGAATGCGGTGGTTCCAATGATAGGAGGCTACCTCATCTGCCTTCGCTGAATCAAGAAGCAACGCCGTGCGTAGATCATAGAGATAACTATGGCCCAACATAGCGTCGGCGCCAAACTTCGAGAACAGTGTGCGATTGATAGCAAGCCAGAGTTCGGAATGCGTTTTAATCACGCTCTCCTGAAGCCCCGCCCCGAGGTTTGTTAACTCCGGTCTGCGGCTTGAAGGCGAGAAACCATCCGGCCAGACCCGATGAAACGCGAACCGGCGCCGTAGCGCCGCGTCCATCGGAGCTACCGACCGGTCCGTGGTGTTCATGGTGCCCACGATGAAGATGTTATCAGGCACAAAGAGTTTGCGGCCGCTGTAGGGAAGCGTGACCGCCTTTGCGGCGTTGTCTACTACCCACGATTGCGCGCTCTCGTTCCAGTTCGCCCGCTTGGACTCCTCGATGACCGTCATGAGGTCGCCAAGCACCTTGGGGATGTTACAGCGGTTGAGTTCGTCGAGGACGACAATAACGGCCGTGTCAGGGTTATCCACGGCATGTACGCATGCCTCCACAAAGAAGCCGTTCTTTACCGCAAACCCGGCCTTGGGCGGGTCGAACGATTTGAAAAACCAGTTCTCATGGTCAGCACCCCGGACCGATCGGTGCGACCCGCTGTTGTGTGTACCACCCGCAGGACGAAGCCCCTCCACGAAGTCCTCATAAGAGGTCGAAGGATGCATCGTCATGAAACGAACCTCGACGCGAACAGCGTTGGTTGTTGCGTCAACCGCGAGCCGGCGTCCCGTGCACGCGGTCATTACTTCCACGCCGGTGCCTGGCTTGGGTTGCCCAGCTTCGTCGAGTTGCTGCCTAAGGCCGGTAATGGCGTGTGTCTTGCCGGTTCCCGGGACCCCTTCGAGCACGAGGTTGGCGCTCTGCTGGAGCATCTGGGGAAGGCCAAAAATCAGGACCTCGTCATCCGCCATTCCGTCTTCATCCTCTACCAAATCTGGGTTCCGCTTCTTCAGAGGTCCGGTCGGATTGTAGAGTTGGAGCAATTTTTCGTCGTGAACGAATGCAAATGTCTCATACACAAACCACGTGAAGTACCTGCGCTTGCTTGAGAACTCAGCGAGCGAAACCAGCGCCGCCGCATCTGCAGCGGAACAACTGCGTAACGAAGCAGGATCTGCGGAAAACTTCTCGATTGCGGCCTTCACAGACCTTATGTTCGCCTGATTGTTTTTGTTCAGGCTTTGTTCGGCCGTGGCAAGCACGCCGGTCTTGAGAGCCGCTACCGCAGCGTCAAAGATATCTGGCGGCAGCTGAACCTTCCACGGGATGCCAGTCTTCGAATCTGGTGTCCATGCCGTCTGCCAGCCGCGAAGGGTCCTGACGGAGCCTAGGAAGGAGACTCGAAGTTCGAACGTCTCCTGCCTCTCATCCGACCAGATAGGCAGATTGGTCTGAAGCCACTTCCATGTCCCGCCGGACGGCGTCGTGTTCAGGATTGTGGGTTTAAAGTCGATAGTAGGGACATCCGTTACCTGCGTTATCTCACTCATCGTTGTACTCCCCTCATCGTGTACTTGGACAGTCTACCCTCTCGACCCTCAATCTATCAACCGTTTCTGTACGCCGTCTACGGCAACCCATTTCGGGCGTTGAACGGAGTCGGAGCGCCTGCTCCCACTCCACCCGCCTCAAGGCCTCACCTGCCAGTTTCTCACCGGCAACGTACAATCCGGTTCGCAAGTATCTCCGGTGGCATGATCGCCGTCATCGCAGCCCTCGCCGGCCTGCTGGACACCATCGCCGCACATGCTTGACCAGTTCTGAACTGAGCAGTCTGTGCTACAGCCGTCATCGTTCGCGGCATTCCCGTCCTCGCAGACCTCTCCCTCTTGGATGAAACCGTCGCCGCATCGTGCCACCGTCGCGTTGAGGCGCCGGTGCGGGCAACGGCGGCCCTAACTGTCTCGAGTCCTAGAACCGGTAGCCAACCAAGATTTCCGCGAACGGAAGCCCAGGCGTTGAATCACGAGACTCGCCGAGGAGGTTGTAGATCCCGCCCAGATTGGCGGCCGCGGTCCAGCCGCCATTCTCGCCACCCAAGCGGTACCCAACATAACCGCCCGGGCCTAGAATATCGGTGCCGTTGCTCGCGTGCACTCGAGCAACGCGCCAACCAGCCAAGAGGCCAGTCTTCCGGTCGTTCAAGTACCATTTGCCACCAGCCATCAATGCTGAAATCATCAGGTCGTCATCGCTCAGAACCGGGTTCCCATAGGCGACTGAAACCTCGGAGGCGTAATGAGTACCAGAACTCCATTCGACCTCTGCGTTGACCAGGCCCAGTCCAGCCAAGACCACATTGGTAGACAAAGTTTTATCGTGCTCTGGTGCTTTCCCATCTTCTGCCATCGCCATAGCGGGCGTCACCAAGGCGGCAACAATGAGAGCACACAAGGATTCAAGTTTCATTCTCGCCCTCCTCTGAAAGCCGTCACCAAATGTGACTGTCTGAACCACCGTGGCCGCTGCAATACATCCACACGACGGTGGTTGCTTGCAGCAATTTTACCAAAATATACGCCTAGGCCGTCGGTGGCCTGACGAGACTCTCCGTACTAGCCGCATGGCCCGCAGGCGCCGCCGCCATTGGTCAAAGTCACGCAGCCGCATTCGCAGTCAGAGTCAAAGCGACAAGATGTCGCACAGAAGCCATAGATGGCGTCCGCCGAGTAGAGCAAGCAAATGCCCTCGCAACACTCAGTGTTGGACGCACAAGGGACGCCGCGGGGAGAGCAGACGAGGCCATTGAAGGCGCAAGTTTTGGCGTACTGATCGCACACAAGGGTCGGAACGCAATCAACGTCTCCCTCGCAAGAATCGCCCATACTTCGGGAGTTATTAAAATATGGGTTTACGCATTGCGTGTTGTCGCAGAGCATATCCGTCGCTGCGCAATCTGCCTTTTCCACACAGTAACCGCCGACTTGGCTCGAACCGTTCGGGATTGGGTCG
>CANMDT010000131.1 GCA_947496715.1 Myxococcales bacterium | reverse complement strand
TGTGCTCCGCCAGGACCCCGACGTCATCCTCGTCGGCGAGATGCGCGACCTCGAGACCATCTCCTCTGCGCTCACCGCCGCCGAGACGGGCCACCTCGTTCTGGCCACGCTGCACACCAATGATGCGATCCAGTCCATCAACCGGATCATCGATGTCTTCCCCGCCCACCAGCAGCCCCAGGTGCGGTCGCAGCTCGCCGCTTCGCTGCTCGGTGTTGTGAGCCAGCGGCTTATCCCCCGCGCCGACGGCAAGGGCCGCGTCGCAGCCTTCGAGACCATGGTGGCCACCAACGCCATCCGCGCAGTCATCCGCGACGACAAGATGCACCAGGCGCTGTCGCTCATGGAGGCCTCGCGCGGCGAGGGCATGCAGACCATGGACCGGGCCCTCTTCGACCTCGTGCGGACCGGCGAGGTCGACATCGAAGAGGCCGCCCGCCACGCCCGCAGCAGCCGCCAGTTCATCGACCTCTTCGATGCACCGCCGGCAGCCCCCGCAACGACCGGCGCCCGCACCGCGGCCCACCCAGCCATCGACCCGACCGCCAAGAACAAGAACCGAAGCTGAGGCACCGATGAAGGGCATACGACTCGAAGGTGCAGCGCTGCGGCTCGCCGCCAATCTCGCCAGCACGGCGCCTGGCCGCTTCCTCCTCCGCAAGCAGGTGGAGGGCGTCTTTGGCATCGACCGCCTCATGTCGCTCCCCACAGCCGCCCGCATGCCGCTCGACAACCTCCCGCAGGTGGTGGCAGGCGCGCCACCCCGAAGCTGGGGCAACGGCGACTGCGGTGTTCCTGCGCCGCGCAGCCGCCAGGGAACCCGCGAAATCGCAGCCACGTTCGCGTCGGGAGAGAGCACACCAACCGCGCTCCTTGGGCAGCTCGAAGCGCGTGTCGCGGCAGGCGACTTTGGCCGCGCCCTCCACTCGCCGCTGGTGACCCTCGCCTTCGACCATGAGGCCGCCGCGGCCTCCACCGCTCGCTGGCAGGCGGGCATGCCGCTCGGCCCGCTCGACGGCCAGCCCATCCCCGTCAAAGACCATCAGCCGCTCCGCGGCGTCGTCCTCCGCGGCGGCACCTCCTACCTCTCCGCCATCTCGGAGGCAGACGGCTTCGCCGCCGCCTCGCTCCGTGCCCAGGGAGCGTTGCTCTACGCCACCACCCACTGCACCGAGTGGGGTATGGCGCCGACCGGCATCAACCCCCACTTCCTCATGCCGCGCAACCTCTACCACGAGAACCTCGGCGCGGGCGGCAGCTCCACGGGCAGCGCCGTGGCCGTCGCGCTCGGCCTCGCGCCGGTCGCGCTCGCCTCCGACGGCGGCGGCTCCATCCGTATCCCCTCCGCCCTCAACGGCCTCTTCGGGCTCAAGCCCACCTTCGCCCGCATCGGTCGCACCGGCGACATCTGGGGCTCCGGCTCCTCCGTCGCCACGCTCGGACCGCTCGGTCAGACGACCGCCTCGCTCGTCGACTTCCTCACCCCCTTCGATGCCACCGATCCCGGCGATACCATGTCGCGCCTCGCGCCCACCGACCCAGACCTCCGCGCGAGCTGGAACCGGGCGCTCGGTCGCGGCATCCGAGGCTGTCGCATCGGGCTCTGGTCTTGGGCCTGGAAGCGCGCCAACCCCCGCATCGCAGCCGTCTGCCGCACCGCCGTCGAGGCGCTCGTCCGCGAAGGTGCCATCATCGTCGACCTCGACATCGAGCTCGGCGACCAGACCGAGGCCATGGGCTCGCTCGCCATCGGAGCCGAGAGCATGGGCGGCCTCTTCGACCACCTCGCGGCGATTCCCCACCTGACCGGCGACGACCTCAAGCTCGTCCTCGCCTCCTTCGACACGCTCTCGGCGCGCGAATACTTCTACGGTGCCCGCACCCGCGCCAACCTCCGCCGCACCACGGCGCGCGCGCTCGCCAGCGTCGACCTCCTCTGCCTGCCCACCACCGATCTGCTCGCGCCGAGCTACCCCGCCAGCGCCGACCACCGCCACATCCTCGACCCCGAGGAGACCGCCGCTCTCTGCCGCTTCTCCTGGCTCGGAAACCTCACCGGGTTGCCCGCCGGTTCTGCGCCTGTCGGCATGCTCGACGGGCTGCCCGTGGGCCTGCAATTCGTCGGTGATGCATGGGACGAGGCAAGCGTCATCGCCGCGCTCGCCCATGTGGAGCGGCTCGAACTCTCCGAGCTCCCGCGCCCCCTCGGCTACGCGCAGCTCGTCTAGGGCTGCTGCCCCGCCGCAATCTTCGCGCGCCGCTGCAGCGTCGGTCCAACCACAAGCCGATAGGCGTTGAGGTAGTAGAGCTTGTCGAGCGTGGCGGCGCTGAGCGCGATCGCATCGACCGTCCAGCGGCCCTGGATCGGCGTGGGATGAGCGATGCCGGCCTCGCCCGTCTCGAGGTAGCGGTGATGGGCCTCGTAGAAGGGCTTTACGGCCTCCCGCTTGTCGGGTTCTTCGCCCGAAGAGCCGAGCGTGAAGACGGTGCCGCCGGCGCGGTCCTGCATGATGCCGATGTCGGTCGCAAAGAGGATGCGGTCGGCAAACTTCTCGAACAGCGACCGTACCTCGCCGGCGGGGTGGCGGCCCAACTCAGGCACCCGCGCGCCGATGTCCATGTGGAGGTTTGGATAGGTCGAGAGCATGCGGTCGATGTAGGTCAGATCTTCGGCGTTGTGGCAGGCATGCACGCCAACCCAGCTGGTCGCGGGGAACTGCTTCACGAGAGCCTCGAAGCCCCGCAGCAGCTCTTCGCGCGGCGGATAGACGGAGCTGTCGGCGAACGACCAGCGCGGATGAGCGGAGAGCTCCTCGAACCGCTCGTTGTCGGGCGTGGAGGGCTTCCAGAAGGCGGCCGGGTCGGCAACGTGGATGAAGATTGGCACCCCGAGCGCGCCGGCCTCGCGCCAGAGCGGGAAGAGGCGCGGGTCATCGACCGCGACCAGCTTGTTGCTGTCGTCGCGCAGGTAGAGGCCGAGCGACTTGGGGATCTTGAGTCCTGCGTAGCCGAACTTCGTAACCGAGATGCGGAGCTCCGCGGCGAGCGTCTCGCCGATGGCCGGCTCGTCGATCCCCTCGTAGAAGGGCACCATGAAGTTGAGCACGCGGCCGCCTGTCGCCTTCTCCAGCGCAAGAGCGTTCGCCATGCCGCGCCGCGGCGAGCCACCCGAGAGGTTGAAGAGATAGTCGATGCCGTTCTCCTCCATCACGCTTTGGACAACCTGGGCGAGCGAGGCGTCGCCGAGGTGGACGTGTGCGTCGATGAGGCGCCCCTCCGGACGGGCCTCCAGTGTGGCGGGCGGGAGCACGACGGGGGCCGCGCCGCTCCCAGCCGTCGCCGCCTGTTCGCTT
Source organism: Myxococcales bacterium (assembly GCA_947496715.1). Classification (GTDB taxonomy): domain Bacteria; phylum Myxococcota_A; class Bradymonadia; order REDH01; family REDH01; genus CAIWGR01. The sequence continues at coordinate 5,683 of CANMDT010000131.1, read as the reverse complement.
GGCGCGGCAGCGGGCGCACCAGACGGCTGCGCCCCGCTGCAGGCTGTGAGCAGCACAAAGAGCGCAGCCATCCCCAGCAGGCGTCGCAGTTGCATCGGATGCTGACTTGGGGCAGAGGTTGTCGCCATCTACCGCTCCTTCTGGTGGGGAACCGGGCTGCGCCGCGCAGCCTTCGCAGGCGGCTCTAGCACGATGCAAACCTCGGCCCCAAGATTGTCGTCCCGCCTCGCCCACCTGTCGGCAGCGATGACGGCGCTGCTGCTGCAGTTGGCCTGCCTGCCGCCCTCCCAGTACGCCTACGCGCCCTCGCCGGCGGCGGGTCAGAGCGAGCCGCCCCGGTTCGCCACCGTCGACTGCCAGAGCAGCCGTTTCTGCGGTCCCGGCGAGGTCTGCATCAAGCAGCCCGGCGAGATCTTCAAGCAGTGCATGCCGGGCCCCCACAGCGACACCAGAGGCTGTACCGCGGACTTCGAGTGTGGGTACGGCAAGTCCTGCGTGAAGGGCGTAGGCGACTACCGCGGCTTCTGCGCGCAGCGGGTCAACGCCACGGGCGGCCAGAGCTATGCCCCTGCGCCGCCTCCCCAGTACGGCACGAGCTACGCGCCGGACTGCAGCTACGACTTTCAGTGCGGCCTACTCTTCCGATGCACCGACGGCCGCTGCATCAAGCGGTAGGAGCCCACCCGTGGCAGCCGCCCTCCGCTACTCCGCGCGCCGCACCAGTCTGAGCCCCGTCGTCGCCGAGAAGCCGCTCACCGGGAGCCGGTCGCAGGCAAGTGAGCCGGTCGTACCGCGCGGGAGGTAGGAGTCGCCACAACGCTCGCCTAGCGCACGCACCTCCTCGGCCTGCACCCACTCCGACGCGTTGTCCGAGAAGCCGCGCAGCCCAAACCCGTTCGGCTCCCAGAACCAACCGGCAGGGTAGGGCAGCCAGAGGCCGCCGGTCGCCGCCTGCTGCTCCATCGACCAGGCCTCCACCGCCGCCGCGCCGCGCGCTTCACATCCAGCCCCCGCGCATGCCGCGCTGTCGTGCGCGCCGCCCGCCCGCGCGAGGTACTGCCACTCTGCCCGGGTCGGCAGCCTGAAGCCTGCGCAGGCCGGCCGTGCCGCTACGCTCTCCGCGCAGACCAGCGCCTGGCGCCACCGCACCCGCTGCCCCGGCACCATCGGCACGCTCACCTGTTGCTCGACGCAGCCGCTCAGCTCGTAGCAGGCAGGGATTCCAAGCGCCTCGCTTCGCGCATTGGCATGCGCCGCAGCTTCGCCCCACGTCATCGCCGTTACCGGGCAGTTGTCGCCGCAGAGGTCGCCGCCGAGCGTCTCGGTGCCACCGAAGGCCCGCCACTCCGACCGCGTCACCTCGGTGGTCATCACCCAGAGCGGAGCATCCAACGCCGCACCTGCCGCTGCCACCTCGCCAGGCTCGACGCGCACGAACCGCGAGCCCGACATTGCATCGAAGGGTGGCTCAGCGACCTCTGCTCCAGCGCATCCGCCGAGCAGCACCGCGATGCACGCGACGAGGGCCCCGAGCATCCGTCCTGCCCCCCTCACGGCGCACCTCCCGACACCGCGGTCTGAAGGCCCGTCGTGATAAAGAAGCGCCCCGTCTCCGACGAGAGCCGGTCGAGCTCGAGCAGCTCCGTCTCGTCGGCCAGCGTCATCGCGAGGCTGCTCGATGAGCCCAACCCCGCGAAGTCTGTTCGGAAGGCCGGGAAGGCAATCGGCCCCACTGTCCCCAGCGCAGGCACAACCTCCTCCGTCAGCATCTGCGCCACCAGCGCCACCAGCGCCGACCGCTCCAACCCGGCAACGGCGAGCGCCTGCTCCACCGCGGCCGGCGTCAGCGAACGGTCCAGCGCCACCCAAAGGTCCTCCCCCGCCAGGCTCGACGACCGGATGTTCAGCCCCCGCATCTCGACGCTATTCGAGTCTCCAATCTCCAACCGAACCCTCAGCCGCGCCGCCACCCGGACGGGCGGAACCAGCCCGAGCGCGCCCGCCGCCAGCCGCGCCGTCATCGGCAGCATCGCCACGCTCGGGCAGCCCGCCTTCGTGCAGGCCGACAGGTCCATCACCACCGGGCCCACACCCAGCCAGGCGTCGCCCGTCTCGGCATCAAACCCCTCCAGCGAAATCGGAAGCTCCGATGCGATCGTGATGCCCATCCCACCCCGCGCGAGCGCATGGTCCCGTAGCGGCGCGAGCGCTTCCGGATCACCCGCAACCGCCGCCGACAGCATCTCTGCAAAGGCCTCCTGCGCAGAGAGCGAGAAGGTCCGCATCGGCAGGAAGCCATCCATGAAGCCCGCCTGCCACGCGGCATGCCCGAAGCCATTGAACCAGCCCTGCTGCAGCGACACGCCGAGCGGCTCGTGTGCTGTCGGAGGCACCACCGGCGCGCCGCTGCCGGGAAGCAGATACGACGGCATCACCGTTGCATCCACAAGCCCGGACCGGCCACCCGAAACTCCGCTCATCCTGCTCGCAACACCCGCCTGCAGGTAGCCGTTAGGGCTCACATGAAGTTCGCTCAGCTGCATCTGGAAGCCGGCCCGGGCCGCACCCTCCGCAGGCGTCTCACCCAGCAGCTCGCCGAGCGGTGGAAGCGCGAAGCCGACGTCGAACGACTCCAGTGGGCGCTGCGTCAAGGCCATCGAGAGGTAGCGCGACAGCTCCTGCTCCAGCACCACCTCCGCCTGCTCCCGCGCCCGAGCCACCGCGCTCGACGGCAGCGAAAAATCGACGCCCGCGAACGACAGGTAGCCATCCACATCGAGCGACTCGATCTCCACCTCGCGCGCCCGCACCGTCGCCAGCCCCTCCGACACAGAAACGCTGAAACGCGCGTGCATCGACAGGTTCTTCAGCTGAAGCATCCCGTGATTACTTTCGAGGATGCATCGGTTGAGCGGAATCTCGATGCGGCCCACCTCCACCCGCGCCTCGATCGAAGGCTCCTCGGGGTTGCTGGAGAACCAGAGCGAGAGCTGAGGATCGCTCGCTCGAGCCCCCTCATGCGCCTCCACGCAGGCATCCCAGATGCGCGACAGCCCGACAAAATTCGACACCGCCTCCAACGTCTCACCCAGCACCTCCGCGGCGCAAAAGAGCCAGTCCAGCGGGTTGATCGTGGCGACACAGTCGTCCAGCTCGTCGTAGTAGTCGTCGGCCGTGACTCCCTCGAGCAGCACGGGATCGGCCTGCAGCGCCGCCTCGAGCTGCGCCGTGAAGTTCGATGCCGTCACCGCGGTGTTCACCACCGAGGCGATCGCCGTCGCTGTCGCGCCGCCATCATCCAGCCCCACCTGGTTCATCCGACCCTCGAGCGCGTGGGCCACCGGCTCGCCGAACGGCACAATCCGCGGTGCCGTCAGGTAGGTGCAGAAGTCCTCGAACAGCAGCTCCCGCCGGTGCCAGCGCCCCTCCCAAATGTTCCGATAGAGCTTGAACCCCACAAAGTTCCGACCTGTCACCGCGGGCTGCCAGACATCGATCCAACTCTCCGATGGCCCCGCCGCAACGGCCATCCGCGCGCCCCGTTCGTCGGCATCGGAACCCAGCGCGAGGTGGCCGTTGCCCTCCACCTCCACCTCGTCCGTGGTCGGATCAAACCCGATGAGACCGATCCGATAGGCAGCCAGCGCCCCCTCCCGCTCGACCATCAGCGCGGGACCACACTGCCCACGCAGCGGGATAGAAGAGGCGGGCTGCACCGTCACCGCGGTAGGAAGGTCAGGGGGCGCCGAGCTGCTGCCGGGCGTCACCGTCCCGGGCCGCACCTCGATGGTGCCACCGCCCCGCGGAATGGCAAACGACAGCTCCTCATCGCTCCCCGCCACGGGCACCAGCGTGACCGGCTCGCTCCGGTCTTCCGGCGCGAACCAGAGCACCGGCCGGCCGGCCCCGCGCGGCACGCGGTTGCCAAACTGATCCACCTGCGCCGTCGCAAGCCGGACCAGATCGCCTCCCACCAACTCACGCTGCGGCTGCAGCGTCACCTGCGCCCGCAGCGAGCCAGCCTGCGGGGTCACCACCACACGCGTCGCCATCGACTCCTTGGCCCCCGGCGACAGGCAGCGCAGCCGATACTCGCCCGCTCGCGTCAGGCGAGCGAGGTCGGCACCTTCCCAACTCACGCCGTCGCCCAACCAATCAAACTGCGCAACAGCCTCGGCATCGCGGCGCTCCGCGCCCCCAGCATCAAAGCTCCGGCAGCCTACGGCAAGCGTCTCGCCAGCCTCCGCAACAACTTCGCCCTCGAGCCCATTCACCGTCGCAACCGTCCGGACCGTCGGCCCTGGCATCACCTCCAGCACCGCATCGTCAGAGCTCCGCATGGCGTCGTCGGTCATGCAGACAAACGCTGCCCGACCCGCTGCATCTGCACGGTAATGATGGCTGTCGATCGCCGTGACAGGACCGCTCGAGATGATCGCGAAGGGACGCCGCACCGTGAGCGGAAGGCCATCCTCCGCCTCCGCCACGCAGGAGACCGTCGCCCGCCCGCCCGCAGCAACACGGCGCGGTCGCACCTCCGCCACAACACGCTTCACCTTCGAGCCAACCTCCGGCGGCTCCACAGCGACCTGCGCCGTCGCCACCACCTGCCCCTTCGAGAGCGCCGCCACCGTCACCGACTTCTGGCCCGGCTCCAGCACCAGCTCCGACTGCCAGGCGCCGCGCAGCAGCACCGCCTCTCGGTGCTCCACCATCACGGCACTGATGCCTTCGCCCACCCAGCCCCGGACCATCACCCGCCGGCCAAGCAGCCGTTCGCCCGGCGACGGCTCGGTCACCTTGAGTCCGTAGGCTTCCCCCACCCCTCCTCGCAGCAAACGAACCGCCGCCGTGCCGGCCTCACTCCCGGGTTCGCACCCCCAACAGAGCGAGCACAAAGCCGCCACCAGCATCCATCTATCGAGTCCCATCCACATCGTAGACCTCACACAAAGAGTCGCGCGGCTCCCGTCGAGCTCCTTGCTCGCCTGCCGCTCTCCTTCCTTGTCGTCGTCTGCGCGCCGGTGTTGCCGAACGCGATGTCGATTTTTTGCGCGACCGCTATCCGCGCATCAGCCGGCCCGCCAAAAATACCATCGCATGCGACGATGATCGACCCGTTCCATCATGAATCTGGTGACGGCACGAAGTGCCCGACGCCACCACCTGCGTGGTCGGCTCCGCGCCTCGAACCGCCGGGAAGAGCACCAACTCCCCCATCGCCATCGAGACCTCGTAGTTCTTCGCCTCGTACCCAAACGAACCCGCCATTCCGCAGCAGCCGCTCGGAATCGTCTCCACGCTGCAGCCCGATGCCTTGAGCGCAGCCACGGCACCTGTCGTCCCGACCAGCGCCTTCTGGTGGCAGTGGCCATGCAGCACCACCCGTGCCGCCTCCTCCTGCCACGACCAGCGCGATGGTTCGCGCGCCAGGACCTCCGCCACAAAATCCTCTGCCAGTTTCACCTTCTTCGCCACCCGCGCGGCAGCTACGCTCCACGAGACATCTGCAAAATCCAGCGACTCGTCGATGTAGGTCAGAATCGCAGAAGGCTCGAGCCCCACCACCGCAACCACATCGTCCAACAGCCGGTCCAGTGCCACCACATTGCGCCCAATTACCTCCCGTGCCTCGGCAACCAGCCCACGGCTCAGGTAGGTGCGGCCCGACGGCGCAAAGACA